>CAYYNP010000020.1:0-59140 GCA_964472545.1 uncultured Planctomycetaceae bacterium
CAACAGTTCAACGAGCGTAAATCCCCTCTCGCTTCGGGCGGTCATGACGATGCCCTCCTTCGGTCGCTACGAGGACACCTTGCCTAGGTTCATTGTCCTCGATTCGCCGGTCGGAGGCCAAGATTTTTCGCGCCGCCAACGGCAACGCCCCTCGACGGCAGGCCAATCGAGGGGCGGCAAATGGCAGATTCCCGGCGAGATTCGAGCCCGCCGAGAAGCAGGTTGTCGACGTTCGGACTAGAGGAAATCGGCGTCTTCGAGCGTGTAGCCGTCGTCGGGCCGCACCAGACGTTTGAAGGTCTCTTCGTCGATATCCTCGCGGAGGAATTTCGTCTTGCCGTCACAGAAGGCGGCGACCACCCCGCCGGTGTGCTTTGACTGGAGTTGGCTCTTGAACTGTCCGGCAGCGGAGAAGCCGATCTGGTTTGCGCTCTGGACGTTGCTCCATTCCCGATCGGCCGTGGTCTCGGAAAACAGCAGCGTATAGCCCGCCCCGTCCTTGTTGCCGATGCTGTCCAGCGACCGCCCCTTGCCGCCACGCCCCTCTCGGAAGATCTCGAGATTGGCCAGATAGGCCAACGGGGCGAACCCCGGCGCGGTCGATTGGGGTGGATTTGAGGGGCAGACCATGAAAGCGAGGTATTGCTTCTTCTGTTGGCCGTCCTTCCAAAGTTCGTACAGCGGCTTGTTGTCCAAGTGTGGCAGCAGCGCGACCAGCCAGGGCACGTAG
Organism: uncultured Planctomycetaceae bacterium; assembly: GCA_964472545.1. Taxonomy (GTDB): domain Bacteria; phylum Planctomycetota; class Planctomycetia; order Pirellulales; family Thermoguttaceae; genus CAYYNP01. The sequence continues at coordinate 731 of CAYYNP010000020.1, forward strand.
TACTCGGTGGAACTACCGGAATTACCCCTGAACTGCACTCTCCAACTGGGGAATCCCTCGCGATCCTTTTCGTAGGTGGCCGCCGCCATATAGAGGCTGTGCTGTCGGCTCATGCACTGCGCCTGACGCGCGTTTTCCCGTGCGCTGCCGACGGCCGCCATGATCAGCGCGGCCAGCATCCCGATAATCGTAATCACCACCAGCAGTTCCACTAGGGTGAACCCTCTTCGCGTTCGCCTTCTCATATCGTCCTCCCAACCCCCATTTGGCGGCCCGACCGGCCAATTCGACACCTCGCCCAGGTCCATTGTCTCAGAATTCGGCAGAGAAATCCAGTCGCGACAGCGCATTTCGTGGCACCGGGTCCATTTTGCGCGGACGGTTATCGCGCGGGTGTCGGCCATTAGAACTTGCAGCACAAGGACCCTACGCCGCAAAGGCTATCATAGACACCACAGAGAAGGGGTTTCTCCCGTTCTAAGCAACGTGAACTGTGGTCGCACCGTGACCTGGGGCCCTGATTGGGCGAAGAAGGCTCTTTCTCGGCCAGGATCGGGAGGTAAACGGCGAAAAGCCGCCGCATTCCGATAGCCCCCGCGCTACCCATGGGCCACGCTGCCGGCGGCTTTTTCGACGATATGGCTGGCATCGGCGCGCGTTTTCTGAGACAATGAACTGCGAGGGTAAACTCAGAGGACGAGACCGAAAGGACGGAATAAATGGCCAGGTCAGAGAGGTCGGCTTGCGGCCGCGCGGGCTTCACACTGGTTGAACTGCTGGTGGTGATCGTAATCATCGGCATTCTCTTGGGTCTGTTGGTGCCCGGCTTGCTGAGTATTCGAGCGAACGCCCGGAAAACGGCCTGTGGCAACAACCTCAACCAGTTGGTCACGGCGATCCAGCAGGACTATCTCAGCAACGCCGAGCGCGGCTATTTCCCGGGATACATCAATCCCCGCGACCACACTTGGGCAATCGCCATCTTCAGCGGGCTCGGCGAGGCCGATCTGCATCAGAAGTGGCGCACCGGCAGCGGGCCGACGGTCCTCCGTGGCGTTTTCCTCTGCCCGGACGACGAACAGCCGACCGAGGCCCCCCTAAGCTACGTGGTCAACGCGGGATTGCGGGGCGACGACCCCGAGCCGAAGGCGACGGGCCTGTTTCACGATCGCCGGGCCGGACGCCAGGGCCCCACGGTCGTCTCGTCCGACGTGGTCGACGGTGCCCAACACACGTTGATGCTCAGCGAGCGGACCTTGACGGCCAACAATCAGATCATCAATCGCCAGTGGATCGACAAATCGGAGATCCTGCTGGGATTCCATTTTGAGCCGGGCAGCGACGGATCGATCGAGCCGTATCTCAAGTCGAGCCACCCCGGCGGCGTGATGGTCAGCTTCTGCGACAACAGCCAGGAGTTCATCGACGAGAACATCGACTACGAGATCTACGAGTTGTTGATGACGCCCAACGGGAGAAAGATCGGCCAGACCGGTACGCTCAACGAAGGCGACTATTAGACTCCCAGTGCCCGGTCCGCATGTCGGTCTCGGGTTGTGGGTCTCAGCAGTCGCGTAAGCTTCCAGCTTGCGTTCTAAGTCAGGCGACGTCTGAATCGACGCCGCCAAAGGCAAGCAAGATGCTTGCCCCACGTTTTCTTGCTCCGGATGCTCCGGACAACTATACTGGCCGCACGCTCGGCTTAGGGCTTGTCCGGAAACAACTTCGTCCGCTTCATGGTAGCCATCACACTCCGTGTGATGATTCGCCCGACAAACTGCGAAGTTGCTTCCGGACAGGCCCTTAGCCCAATTCCGCTGAGTTCTTGCGAATCCGGCTACATGATAGAGGGACGTACCATGCGCTCTGATTGTCTTCGGCGGTTGGCCATTGCCTCGTGTCTCGTTTTCTCGTGGGCTTGCACCGTGCCGGCAGACGTAACGCCCGCCCACGTGTTCGGCGAGGGCATGGTCCTACAACGCGACAAGCCGGCGCCGGTTTGGGGGTGGGCCGAGCCGGGCGAGCGGGTGACGGTCATATTCGCCGGGCAATCGAAGACCGCCACGGCCGACGAAGACGGCAAGTGGACCGTCGTCCTCGATCCGCTCAAGCTCAGCACGAAGCCGCAGACGATGGCCATTCGCGGCAGTCGGGCGATCACCTTCGGCGACGTGCTGGTCGGCGACGTATGGCTCTGTTCCGGCCAATCGAACATGGGCCGCAGCGTGGCCCGCAGCGTGATCCCGCCGGAGATGAAATGGGCGCATCCACAAATCCGTTATTGGGGCGCCGGCAAAGACCGGAAGTATCCCATCGAGCGGTTTCAACTCGAAGAGCGTAAGCCCTGGACGGTCTGTGCCGACGAAGAATCGACCCGCGGCTGCTGCGCCGTGGGGTTCTTCTTCGCCCGGCGGATTCAGCAAGAGGTCGACGTGCCGATCGGGATCCTCTGGCAGGCGTGGGCCGGCAGCATCATCCAGGAGTGGATGCCGCCGCACGCCTGGCGGCTCGAGCCGGAACTCGAGCAACTGGCCGATCGGGTCGACGCCAATTACCCCGACACGCCGCACGGCCGGGCGATCTGGAAGCAGCGTTCCGAAGAGATCGGGCAGTGGATGGCCGAAGTGGAGAAGGCGTTGGCCGATGGCACACCGTTTCCCCATCCCCAGCCGTTGATGCCCGAGCCGCAGCAGCGCGACGTCTGCGGCTTCTACAACGGCAAGATCCACCCGATGGTGCCGCTGGCCCTCAAGGGCGTGCTCTGGTATCAGGGCGAGAGCGACATGCGCAACAAGCTCTGGGACGTTGAGCTGAAGGCTATGGCTCAGAGTTGGCGCAACCTGTTCGACGCTACCGGCAAGGGCGAGGACATCCCTTTCTACTGGATCCAGATCCAACGCAGCGGCGACTATTGCAGTGCGCTGGTTCGCCAGGAGCAGTTCAACGGCCTGAAACTCGTTCCCAACAGCGGCATGGCCGTGTTGTTGGACCTCGACGTCGAGGTCCATCCGGCCAACAAGGTCGACTCCGGCATCCGCTTGGCCTTGTGGGCATTGAATAAGGACTACGCAAAGCGGGAGATCGTGCCCTCCGGGCCGCTCTACAAGAGCCACGCGGTCGAGGGCGGCAAGGTGATCGTCCGCTTCGACTACGCCCACGGCGGCCTGCGGATCGGCCAGAAGGAGATGCTCGCCCCGCCGGTGCTTCGCGCGTCCGGCGAGTTGCCCAACGTGGAACTGGCCGGCGATGACCGACGCTGGCAGAAGGCCACGGCGCGGATCGACGGCGAGCAGTTGATCGTCTCCTCGAAAGACGTGCCGCAGCCGGTCCACGTGCGTTATTGCTACACGACCGTGCCGGCCCCACCCTTCTTGTACAACGCCGCAGGGTTGCCGGCGGCGATGTTCACGACGCTCGAGGAGTAGGCGTTGATAGTAGTTGATAGTAGTCGTCTTGCTCCGCAAGACGGACCAGACATCTTGCGGAGCAAGATGACTACTTTACGAGGCGGAGCAAGATGACTACTTTACGAGGCGGAGCAAGATGACTACTTTACGAGGAAAAGCATGAACAAGCTCCACGCGTTACCGATCGCTCTGACGTTCCTCTTGCTCATCCCGATGCCCGCCACGGCCTACGTGCAATTGGCCGATATCTTCGGCTCGCAGATGGTGCTGCCGCGCGACGTGCCGGTGCCCATTTGGGGCAAGGCCGAGCCCGGGGAGAAGATCACCGTCACCTTCGCCGGGCAAACCAAGGCGGCCACCGCCGACGACGCCGGCCGCTGGTCGGTCACGCTGGATGCGATGCCTGCAAGCAGCGAACCACGCACGCTTTCGGTCAGTGGCGCAGGCAATCCGTTGACGCTCGAAAACGTGCTCACCGGCGACGTCTGGCTGGTGCTCTATCGCTGGCTCGGCAAACAACACAGCACCGAAGGACCGGTCCCCGCGGCGAACACCCGCATCCGCGAATTCGGCGCCGGCCGCGACGGCTTCAGCCCCACGCCGCAGGAAGCGTTCGGCAGAAACAACGAATGGGGCCCCAGCCGATACAGCGCGTTCGACGTGTTGACCATTCCGTTTGCCAATGCCCTGAACAGAGAACTCGACGTGCCGGTAGGCATCGTCCGCGTGAGAGTCGGCGATCTCGACGCTACGATTCCCGTCGAGGGTTTCGCGGCCATCCCCGCGCTGGAGGATATCGCCCGGCGGGTCGAAACGTGGTATCCCACCACCGAGCGCGGCGCGCAGGCTTATCGGCAATGGTTCGCCGAACTGAAGCAGTGGAAACGGACGCTGGACGGGAAGATCGCCCGGAACGAATCGGTCGAGCCGAGTCAACCGCCGCTGCTTCCCGGCCCCGTACCCGGCGATCCGGCACAGCCGACCGTGGTCTTCAACCGGCAGCTCAACCCGCTGGTGCCGTTTGCTTTTCGTGGCGTGCTGCATATCCACGAGGAGTCGAATTCGGGCGACCCGCGGTGTACGAACGACCCGCGCTACGCCGACAAGATGCGAGCGCTGATCGCCGGTTTGCGTGCCGTCTTCGGCCGCGCCGACCTGCCGCTGGCCTTCAGCCAACGCAACCAGCCGAGCATCTACCACACGCACACGGCCGGCGGCAAAGAAACCAAGGACGGCACGAGCGAGTTGAACTTCAACGCCTGGCACGCCCACCGCGACCGCCAGCGCCGCGTACTGCCCTACGAAGCGGCCGGCATGGTGGTCACAGCCGACGTGGAAAACTACTCCGGCGTGGTGGGCGAGCGCTTCGCACGTTGGGCGTTGGCCGCAGTCTACGGAAAAGACGGCACGTCGTCGGGGCCCGCCTATCGGAGCCATCGCGTCGAGGGCGATCGCGTTTTCGTCGAATTCGACCACGTCGATGGCGGCCTGATCGCCGCCGAGTATCCCGAGATCGGCCGGCCGCTGCAGCAGTGGCAAGACGGCCATTTGCGGTTCTTTGCCGTCGCCGGTGCAGACCGCATCTTTCACCGGGCCTCGGCACACATCGACGACAACACGGTCGTGGTCCACAGCCAGCAGGTCGCCCGACCGGTCGCCGTGCGCTACGCGTGCCATTTCGATCCCCGCGGCATGAACCTCTACAACGGCGCCGGATTGCCGGCCTCGCCGTTTTCGACCGACGATTGGTCGATAGAAGACCTCGACGCCACAGTTAAGAAGCTCCAAGCGAAACGCCCCGCCGAACTCGTGGCCATGCTCGGTTACCCCACGATGCTCCATTCGCACGCCGCCGCCCGGGCACTCGCCGGCAAGGGGGAAGCGGACGTGCTGCCGGTCGTCGAACGTCTGCTCGACAGCGAAGACCCCGACCAACGCTGCGGCGCAGTTCGCACACTGGGCTATCTCTACTGGATGGGACCGATCCTCCGCGGCAGCAGCTACTACGGCCAGCCGCCGCAGGAAGTCACGCCGGTGATCGCCCGGGCCATTGCGTTGATCGCCGGCGCCGCCGAAGACGCCGACCCACACGTCCGCCGCTGCACTGCCGAAGCACTCGCACTGATCGGCGCCGAGAACGACGACGTCTTCGCGATCCTACGGAAGCTGGCCGTCGACGACGACGCGTTGGTCCGCACCGCGACGTTGCGGATGAGCAAGTATCGCCTGAAGACCCACGCCCACAACACGGGCCTGGCCTACGCCCTGCTCGAAGAGAAGCCGTTTGCCGACCGCACTTCCGCCGCGCTGGCCGGCACGCTCTTGAATCACTATCGCCTCAAAGGCCCGATCGACATCCCGGCCATCATCCGCTACTACAAGCAAATCGGCCCCGGCCAAGGCGGCGACGTGGTCGGCGACCTCGGCGACACGCTACGGCGGATCCAAATGCCCGACGGACAGACAAAGGCGCTGGACGACCCCGAAGTAATGTCCGCCCTGCTGCATCTCTACGCGATCGGCTACCGCAACTACTTCCTCTACGGCGTCTTTCATTGGATCACCATGGAGAAACACACGCCGGCGATCCGCGCGGAGATCGAACGGCTCGAGGATGAAATCGAACGGCTGCGCCGCGACAAGCCCGGGCAATGGCAGGACCTGAGCGACCGCTACGCCGACGCGATCGAAGGGCTTGAAGCGGAGATCGCCAGAGCCGAGAGCCGACGGAGATGATCGGGTTGGGGCCGGGGTGGCCGGCTGTGACGGACGCTTGCCGGCGGCGGGCGATCATGGTAACGTCGGGGCCTCGGCGGGCGTCGTTTACCGCCGGGTCAACTGCAACCTCTTTCCCAAGAACCTCGAGGAGAACGCCGTGGATGGGCTGTACGTCAAACTCAGCGCGATGATGTTTATGGAATTCGCCGTTTGGGGCGCCTGGATGCCCGTGCTGGCGGCGCGGCTCCTCGGACCGCTGAAGATGACCGGCAAGCAGACCGGCTGGATCTACTCTGCGCTGCCGATCGGCACGATGATTTCACCACTGGCGGCCGCATGGTTGGCCGACAAATACATCGACACACGCTGGATCCTGGTTGTGGCCCATCTCGGCGGAGCGGTTCTCATGTTCGTCGCGTCGCGAACTCGGAAGTTCGGCCCGTTGTTCGGCGTGATGTTGGCCTATTCGATGCTGTTTGGGGCGACCATTGCACTGGTCAACTCCTTGATGTTCACGCACATCAAGGGTACGGAGATCGAAGTGACGACGATCTTCATCTGGGCACCGGTTTCCTGGGCGTTGGCCGGCTACGCCCTGACGGGTTGGCGAATGACGCGAAAGACCGAAGGCGACGGCAGCGATTGTCTGGTCTTTGCTGCGGTTCTTTCGTTGGTCATGGCCGCAGTTTGCGTCTTTCAGCCGGCGACTCCGCCACCGAACGAGGGCGGCGAGCCGATGCTCGACGCGCTGTCGATGCTCGGTGACGTGAGCTTCCTGGTCTTCGTTCTGGCCTCGCTGGTGATCTCCGGCATGATGCAGTTCTACTTCCTCGGTACGGCCCAACTGATGCAGGACCGCGGCATCGCCAGCAAGGCCGTACCTGCCTCAATGGCGGTTGCCCAAGCGGCTCAGGCCCTCGGCACACTGTTCCTGCTCGGCCTGTTTTACGAGAAGCTGGTCGGCCCTAAATGGACGCTCGTCGTGGGGGCCGGATGTTGGCTACTGATGTACGTCGGTTACGTGGTCTCGACCAATCGGCTGCTGCTGATCGCCATCCAGTCGTTGCACGGCCTAGCCTACATGTGGTTCATCATCGCCGGCCAGATGTTCACCGAACAAGTGGCCGACCCCGCCATCGTGGCCTCGGCCCAGGCCCTTATCATCCTGGTCACCACCGGCGTCGGCCTGTTCCTCGGCACGCAACTGGCCGGATTCGTGATGGACCGCTGCTCGGTCGACGGTAAGTTCCAATGGCAGAAGATCTACACCGTCCCACTGCTCTGCATGGCCGCCGGCACGTTGGCGTTGGTCCTCGGCGTCAGCGATCCTCCACCCAAGGAGGAGCCGGCACCGGCGCCCGAAGAAGTGCAGGAGGTGGGGGAGATCGAGGCGGTTGACGTCGCGCCGGTGCGTGCCCAGAGGACATGACCAGCAATCAGCGGGGCGGCGGTCGTTTTCCCCGGCCGTGTTGGCACCGCGATCGCGGCTTGCAGAGACACGAGAACTACCACAGAGAACACGGAGACCACAGAGTAGGAGGAATTGCCGGGCGACAGAGTGCCGAGTTTCACTCTGCTATGGGCCGTCCTCCCGGGTTTCTCTGTGTCCTCTGCGCTCTCTGTGGTAGTCACCTCGCCTTGCTGCGAGCGCTACCACGAAGCATCTTCTGATCGGGAGACTCTTGGTGAAACCGGGGCATTGATGCTCAGGAGCATTCCACGTTCCGCGCGGTCCTCCTCTTCGATCGGCCGGTGGTACGCGCGAATCAGCATGGCTACTGCGAATGCGACGAGGCAGAGGATGAATGCAAGGTCTTTCCACAGCGAGTCTGGATACGCCATGGCCTCCAGCACGGCGAGAATACCGACGAAGATCAACACGGCGCCAGATGCCCAGAACAGCCAATCCGCCACGACCGGATGCACGCTGCGGAATCGGGAGGCGATAAGCCCCGCCACGGTGCCGCTGATCAACACCACGATCGCCAGCAGAGGCAAGGCCTCTCTGAGGACGTAACCTCGCCGTTGCCTCGATTTCGGGCCGCCAGCTCTCAACCTACTGCTCCGTTCGGTTGATGCCCTTACCCGGATATACGGGGCGCTACGCGTGTGGGTTCTCCGGTGTCGGCCCCGAAGGGCCGACCGGGCGGGTAACCCATGCAAGCGTCCCAGTTCGACCAGTGACGACGCCCCAGGAATCCACCCCACGGTGCGTGGAAACCCCCTTCCCGACAGCGGTCGCGTCTGGCCACGCGGTATTCTGATCTTGACGAGGTACCCCATTTCCCCCAGAGTACGCCCAAATGGCTGATCTGCCGGCAGCCTTCGCATGGGGCTTCGGCCGGGCAGCGGACTGCCGCGTCGGCCGACGCTGAACATCGCACCGCCGAGAAGGTCGTGATGAGTGGGACGAACCAGGTCAGAATCAACGTCGACGCTGCCAATGCGCTGGCTCATTGGAAACGCCGATTCGCTGCCGAAGTACTCGAGCAGGCAAAGCGGCTCGCGGCCCGGTCGGATCGCCCGCACCGCGTCACCCTGCCGCATTTCCGGCAGGCCGCTCCGCTGGCCCTGCAAACACTCGAGCAAGCGATCCTCGCTGAGGAGGGCTCCGATGGACGACAAGAGGCGGCATAGCATGTAACCGAAAAACCCAATGCCGCATTCGGTTAATGCCCTCTCCAGCAGCATGCCCTTGTCATTCACTCGCAACTGGCGGGCTCTCTTCGCTGGGCGACAGGTCCTTCTCGAACAGCAACAGGCGAATGACCTCAAGCTGATATCGCCACTGGTTTCTCACTGCCGCGTTGTGCATCGCCGCGAACAGTGGGATGATCAAGGCCAGGCCGGCCAACAGGGCCAGCGCCGACTCGAGCTTCTTCTCGCTGCCGCCGATGATCTCTTCGGGAGCTACCAGCAAGACGAAGACGATCAGGAAGTGAAACTCGATCATCCCGAGAAAAGTCTGCACGAAGTGGCGCAGCACGCTGGGGCGGTCGATGTACCACCAGTACAGATCGCGATGCCGTTGGAATATCATCTTCGGCGCGATGTTCTCCAGGAACGCGTCCTGCTCTCGCTGGCTGCTGAGTCCGCACTGCTTGCCGGCCTCTTGCCGGCAGTCGTTCAGTAAGTCCCTGTCGACTCCGGGGAAACCTGGTGTGCCCATGGCCATCAGACCGCGAAACGCCTTACAGCGGCAGAACAGCTCGACGACTCCGGAAACCGACCGCCCGCAAACGTAGCCGACGGCCATGAGCATCAGGAACGATCCCCACTCGGGCCTAACCGCCCATAGACCATCGGCGCCGATCCCGAACAGGCGCAAACACCCATGGTTGATCCAAACGACGCCCACGACGCCGGGAATCATATAGCCGACCGTATCGCGAAAACCGTGCTTCACCAAGTCGACGTAGTTCATTGGCTGCTCCCAAAAAGGAAACGGCGGCTCACGGCCCGCAGGCCGACCACCATCCGACGCACCAACAAAGAACCGCTGCCGCAATAGCTGCCGCTAGCCGACGCGTCGGGCCACTGCCCCCATCGACGAGAGAGTTCGTACGTCGGCCAGGATAGCAGAACCGCCTTGCCGATGTCCAGCGAGTAGTGGGCGGCACGTCGGGCTTGGCTCGGTGGGGATGACGCAGATCGCGATTCGGCGCATTCTTCTCTCTGCCCATGATTCATCTCCGGAGCGCAATTAGCGCGATTTGGCATCGCAGTCAACCCCATACCGAGCCAAGTTACGACGATCACGATGTGGGAGGCCACGCCGTAACCTCGTGCGGTCATGTCCTTTCCGAAGCGAGGCGCAAGCCATCCGTCGTCGTAACCTCGCCGCCGAGAAGTTGACCGCGGCGGTTTCGCTGCCTGTTGATGCAAATCGCTGATATGAAAGGAGCTACGCGACGCGTCCGCCGTTTGTTTGCCACGAGCACTTCCGGGGGGCTTGTTCTGCGCACGGCCGTGGTCGACATAACCGCAAGGCGCAAAAGGACTTATCGCCCGACCTAGTCGAGCCTTCGATAATCCTCGCCGGCAGAAGGCGAGAATGAACTCCTGAGGCCCTGGCACGTGCGCGGACTGTGAGTTCCTACAGCGTCCACCCCTTCCGATACTCCCGCCGCAGATACTGTTCGGCCTCCGGGCAGTTGACGGCCTTCATCTTCGCGCCGTCCCATTGCAGCTTCTTGCCGACGCGGAAGGCCACGTTGCCCAGCAGCACGGCTTCGCTGAGGCCGCCGGAGTAGTGGAAGTTGCAGGTGGTCGGGCTGCCGGTCTTGCAGGCGACGACCCATTCCTTGTGGTGGCCGATCGACGCGGGGATGGTCGGCTCGGGCGGCTGGTAGTCGGCGAACTTCTTCTCGGGGTAGAGCTTCCGCGAACCGTAGTCGGCCCGAAGTTGGCCCTCCTTGCCGATGAACAACACGCCCGCGCCGCCGACGGGGATGTTCCACTCGGCCGGGAACGTGGGGCGATTCGTGCCGTCGTACCAGGTGAGCTTTACCGGCGGCATCTTCTCTCGGGCGGGGAACTCGTAGCGGACGATCAGCTTCTCCGCACAGCCCTCCGGGTGCACCTCCGGCCCTTCGGCCTCGACGGACGTCGGGTGGTGCAGGTCGAGCGCCCAGAAGGGCAGGTCCATGTAGTGGCAGGCCATGTCGCCGAGCGTTCCGTTGCCGAAATCCCACCAGCGCCGCCAATTGCCCGGAACGTAACACGGATGATACGGCCGCTCCGGCGCGGGGCCCAGCCAGAGATCCCAATGGAGATGCTTGGGTACCGGCGGGGTGTCTTCGGGCCGGCGGCCGCCGCCCCAGTTCTTGCCGCACCAGACGTGTACTTCGTGGACCGGCCCGATCGCCTCGGCACGGATCAACTCGACCACTCGGCGGTAGTTGTCGCCGGCGTGGATCTGCGTGCCCATCTGGGTGGCCAGCTTCTTCTCCGCAGCGAGTTCGGCCGCCACGCGGGCTTCGTAGACGTTGTGGGCCAGCGGCTTCTCGGCGTAGCAATGTTTGCCCATCCGCATGCCCATCACGCCGGCCGGCATGTGGGTGTGGTCGGGCGTGCCGACGACCACCGCGTCGATCTGCTTCTCCATCTCGGTGAGCATCTTGCGGAAGTCGACGAACTTCTTGGCCTTGGTATACCGATTGGCGGCCGCGTCGAGCCGGGCCTCGTCGCAGTCGCAGATGGCGACGATATTCTCGCTGCTCACGCCCGCCACGTCGGCCGCCGCCCGGCCGGCCACGCCGACTGCCGCGATGTTCAACTTCTCATTGGGCGACTCCGATTGCCCCAGCCCAGGCCATGCAAACGTAGCGGCAGCAGAAGCGGCCGCCGAGGTCTGCAAGAAACGGCGACGACTAACACGGGACGACTTCGACATGGTGGATTCTCCTGCAAGAGGTTTTCGGCGGTCAAGACGCGCCCAGCCGGGGTGTCATCGGGCTGAAGTGCCGCTGCACTCGCCCGCTGTCACAACTGCATACACGGTAGCGGCTTCGGACGACGGCTTCAAGAGGCCTGGCTAGGATTCGTGCTGTTTCCGCCGGCATCCTGGGAAAAGCGGGCAGGAAAGCGCCTTCCGGGAGTTCCGCACACCTGGCCCCCTTCCGACGCTGAGCGCCTCTGCTATAATTATGTTCATTAGTAGGATGCACCACCCAATCTACCGGCTCACAGATCCGAAGAGGGCGATCCGATGGATTCAGACACAGCCGCCACTCCGCTGGTAGTCCATACGCTGGAGAGTCTCTGTAACGAGTTGGTGAGCGGCCGCGGCGTTGAACTCGAAGAAGGTCGAGGCATCTTCACGCTGCCATCGCCGGCCAGCCGGGCCGTCTTCGACTGGTACCGGCGCAACCGCTCGAAATGGGCCGGCAGGAACACGGCCGACGACGTTGAGGCCATCGTGGATCGACTGGATGCCGACGCACCCGTGTTGCCGCCCGTGGAGGCTGCGGCGTCGAAGGGCCCTCCTCGCGTCCTGCATCTGAAGGCGATCCGAGCGCACCGGTTTGCGGGCATCCATCGCTACGGGACACGGGACCAGCCTCCGCCGGACTTCGAGTTCGAGATCGTCGACCCGACGTCCGCCTCGCTCACGATCGTCGAGGGCAACAACGGAGCCGGAAAAACTTCGCTGCTCTCGGCGATCACGTGGTGTCTGACCGGCCACGTCTACCGCTCGCAACGGCCGCCGGAGACGGCGGAACAGGCCGTGGAGATTAGTGCGGTTGATCCTACGAACCCACAGGGCGGCGACTCCGTCGCTACAGAAAGCACGGTGAGTTCCGTTACTCCCGTACCTCCCGCCGACGTGATCGCCGCACTCGCCGGCAAACCCGTGCCCATCGACACTTGGGTAGAACTCGCCTTCGTCGACGGCGACGGTAACGAGGCAGGCACGATCCGGCGCGCCGTCGAAAGGGCGCCGCGCGGCGGCCGTATCCACGTCACCGAGCCGGATTTCTCGGCTCTCGGGCTGGCACCGATTTCGAGGGAGATCGGCACGCGGATGACCGGGTTGATTCCATACATTCGCCTCGGCGATCCGTCGGACTTAGGTTCGGCCGTGGCCGATCTGACGGGGCTGGTGCCGCTGAAGGATCTTGCCGTACACGCCGAGAAGTCTCGAAAGAAGCTGAAAGGAAAGCTTCGGAGAAAGCGTGAAAGTTAGATCGAGGAGTTGGATAAGGCGTACAGTCGCGCGCGAAAGGAATTGGAGCAGATCTTCGAGGCCCATGAAGAGATGGCCCCTGCCGAGCCCCTGCCGGTGCCCTCGTCGGAGAATTGTGAGCAGGAGTTGGTGGCGCGTGGGGAGTATTTTGAGACGCAGCAGGCTTACGCTCTGGCCGGCGCACGAAGGCTTCTCGGCGATGAACTCGACGTGAGCGACGCCGACACGCGAGATGACCTGCGCAAGAACGCGTCCCGCGCTCTGGAGGCCCTCGAACGACAGGCGATTGGTCGGTTACGGAGCGCGGCGCGGCTTGCCGCACTCGCCAAGCTGTCGGAGGACGAAATCGATCGCGCCGAATCACTCATCGAGACGATCCTCGCTCAAGCACACGAGATCACGGCGCTGGCGGAGCACCCCGAACGCGCGGCTCGGCTTCGCCTGTATGCCCGAGTCGCCAATTGGCTCAAACAGGAGGGGCACGAATCTCCGTCGATCGAGGACTGTCCCATCTGCCATTCGGACTTGCAGCGAAGGGCCGATCCCGTCACCGGTGAGCCGATCATCGATCATATTTGTCGGTATCTAGAGGCAGATTGCGAACACCTGGAAAACACCATCGCGGCTTGGGCCGATCTGGCATTGCAGACAGTATCAGCCGAGCTTTCCCACGCGCTGCCGGCGAGAGATCGGCCGAGCCTGCCAGATTCCCCGTCAGAGTTGATCTCTCGCGCTTTGTGCGACGAGCTGTTTCAAACGCCAGCGTTTTCAGGCGAGTTGGCGTCGTTGAGGCGGTCGGCCACGCAGCTATGCGAGAAGCACTTGCGTTCGTTGGGTACGTTCGTCGAGCCGCCTGCCCCCAACTTGCCCGCGGACCTAAAGGCAGATCACGAACCGCTCTTTGACGCAATCAAGGGACTGCAGCGGACCATCGCCTTTGCCCGGTGGCGGAAGGCAAACCAAGAGGCCTGCGGCGTCGCGTCTCGCGCCATCATCGGAACAAAGGACTCGATTCCCGACATGTCCGTAGTGGGCGAGACCGATTTGAAGGATCGCCCGCTGCTGGCACAACTGAGCGTACTCGAGAAGTTGGTGGCCGACACAGAGCCATTACGGACAGCAGCGGCAAGAATTGCGGATATGCGCGGAACGCTCGACAAACGACGGGGGAAGGAGAAGCGAATCGCGCGATACACGCAGGCTGCCAAGGCACTTGAGGATCTGCTCCCGTTGGGTGAGATCGTGGACCAGCAGATCGAGACGCTTCTGAATTCGCTCGCGACAGAGACCACTCGATGGAAGAAGGAGCTTTACCGGCCCGCCTACGTGAATGCTCCGTCGATCGCCGGAGCGGGCGCGCAAAAGGACGGCAGCCTGGTCGTCGACGCAACGTCTGAAGGGACGACTGTCGCGGCACAACACGTCTGCAACGCCTCGGATTTGCGAGCCACGCTGCTGGCCTTTCTGTTCGGGTTATGGAAACACCTGCTTAAGGAACACGGAGGGCTCTCCTTGATCCTCCTGGACGACTTGCAGGAGTTGTTCGATCCACATAACCGTCGCCGAGTCGCCGACGCCGTTGCTTTGATGGTCGAGGAGGGAGCCGCGATCGTGCTGACGACGAACGATCATGATTTCGCAGGGACCGTCGCCAGTGCCGGAAAGAAACACCTTTCTGTCGAGCGAGTCGGTCATCGCGTAGTCCAGCCGACCAATGCCGTCGACTTGCGCATCACTCTGAGCAAGCTGCTCGAAGAAATCCACCGACGGCGTTTGGAGTTCGAACGAAACACGAACGACCACCGGGCTGCCCGCACCTACCTGAACGAACTGAGAATCTACCTTGAAGATCGCTTGCGGAGCTTCTTCGATACGCGCGATTCGGGCATGCCGGCGAACCCGACGCTGAGCGACCTCGTCAACGCGGTCCGGCGACGCGTGAATGCCGGACAAGAACCTCTCACGGCGGCCGCGTTCCGAAAGATGGCGTCGGCCCCGGCGCTCCGGACCGACGCCGAGTTCACTAGGCTCATGAACCGATCTCACCACGGGCAGGCCCATTTGATCACCTACAACGACGTTCTTCACGTTTACGAGAACTCGAAGCGCGTTCTCGAGCTCGTCCATTCCGCACACGAGCAGTACGAAAGGTGGTTACGGCGGGAACCGCCGCACTCCCCATCCGCGAAACCGACGCCGCTTCCCCCGGAGCGAGATCTCTCCTTCCGTGTGCCGCAGATCGAGGCCACTGCCGCTGCGGCCGCCGACTCGCCGGTCTATGAAGTCGTGGAAGCAGACGAGCCGTTCTCTTGCGACTGGCTCGCTAACCACGCCGTTTACATCAACGCCACCGACAACTTCGGCTTCGCCGGCGGGAAGAACTGTCGAGTGATCGTCGATCTTGCCGATTCCCAGCCCGACGATCAGAGTTGGGTCATCGCTCTTCATCGGAACCAGATCTACGCACGCCGTCTCTTGCGCTACTCCAAGCGTCTTGAGGAGATCGTCCTGGCGGCCGAATCGTCAAACCCTCTCAATCGTCCGCCAACACTTGTGCTGCCTGCGTCAGAAGTTCGGTTGCTCAAAGTCGTCGGACTTCTCTTCCATAACACACCTCGACACCGGCGATGCGAGAACGAAGCCGAACTCGATGAGCAATGCCAGATACTGCGGAACGTGGAGATCGCATTCAAGGTGCGCGGCCAGAGCGCGCTACCGCTGGTCCTTGAAAAGCAGACGGTCTTGGGTGGGCAGGTGGTCCTTCCGGCCGAGTTGCCTTCCTTGATCGGAGAGATGGTGGCGCTGGACACGTCTGGCGGATGCGCCTTCAAGCGGGTGGGGGAAGTACTCCCCGGGGCCGAGCACGTGCGTCAATTCGAGTCGATTGGCGGTCTCGGTGAGTCCCTGCTTGTTCGCACGGAAGCGATCGAGAATGATCCGTTCCATGGGCTACCGCTGTTGCGAGACACGCGCGAGATCTTGGGAGTGCTGTACTCGCCGGACGCATAGTGTGCCGCACGCGCCAGACCATAACGCCGCAACGCTAGAACAGCGTGTAGATAAACGGCGCGGCTGCGGGGGTGGCCAACGAGAAGACGACCAGCGCGCTGATCAGCAAGAGCACCAGCACGATCGGCGTTAGCCACCACTTCTTGTTGTAGCGGAGGAACTCCCAAAACTCGCGCACCAGCCCTACGGCGGGGCGATTGGCTTCCTCGGCGAAGCCGCCGGCGGGCGGCTCGGCAGGCTCGGTCTTGTGCCGGTCGTCTTGCATGGTGTCGTCCTGACTTACTCCGGTGGCGGTGGCACGTTTGCCGCTGCACTCACTCTGCCCTCGGTGAACAAGCCAATTCTCGCCTGCCGCGGCCGACCGAGTCAACCGCTTTTCGAGGGTGTCCGATTGGCCATCGAGACTAGCCGGCGGGATGCTCGACACCATCGGCCATCTCAGAGACGGCCAATTCCCCGTTTTCCGCAGCCGCCAACGGCGCCGACCATCCGGCGGGCGAACTGCGCCGCGGCCAGCGGCAGGGGGTTTACACCCAGCGCGGGCAGGGTAAAATGCCAGCGTGCTGGTTGCTGTGGAGGCACATGCCAGCAGAGGTGTTCATCGGGTCGATTCCGGCCGCCGAACACGAAAACCCCCTATTAGAGCGGATAGCGTCAGGCCTTCTGGTGTCGTAGTTGGGCGATTTTTCCGGCCAATTGGGGAATTTCCCCCGAATGTATGCGAGGGGGGTCCCCCCCTTCAGAAAACCTGCTATGATTACTTGGAGGTTGAGGGGCCGGTCATTTAGAGGGGGCGTTTAGGTTGAATCGTTTTGGTTGACAGGGCACTGGCGAGGGTCTTTGGCTGTTGCGCGGCCGGGCCGCCGACGAGCGCGTGCCAGGCGTAGGTGTGCTGACCCGCGTCGAGGCGCCCTCGGCATCTGCCCTTGAAAAATCCATAGCCGCAAACGTTTGGAGTACCGAATGAGTAACACGATCAAGCTGCTGATCGCCGACGACCATGAAGTCGTGCGCACCGGGTTGAAGAGTCTGCTGGCCGATAGCGAAGTGACGGTGGTCGGCGAAGTCGAGACGGGCACGGCGGCCGTGCAGTTCGCCTTAGAGAACGACGTCGACGTGGCGATGCTCGATATCCGCATGCCCGACGGCGACGGACTGACCGCCTTGGGCCGCATCAAACTGGACAAGCCGGAACTGCCGGTTCTGATCCTCTCGACGTTCGACAACCCCACCTACATCGCCCGGGCGGTTGCCCTTGGCGCCAGCGGCTACTTGCTCAAGGGTTGCACCCAGGAAGACCTGCTCAACGCAATTCGCATGGCCGCCGCCGGCGAGAGCGCTTGGACCCGCGACGAACTGCGGCGCGTGACCGGTGCCCTGGCCACGCCGCGTTTGGCCGCCGACGTCGAGGTGCCGCTCACGCAGCGCGAGAGCGAAGTGCTGCGGCAGTTGGCCTACGGGCTGACAAACAAGGAAATCGCCCAAGCGCTGCACATCAGCTACGAGACGGTCAAAGAGCACGTGCAGCACATCCTCCGCAAGATCGGCGTTTCCGACAGAACGCAGGCCGCCGTGTGGGCGGTGCGAAAGGAACTCGTCTAGCCGATCGTCCGGATACGAAGTGACCTGCCGCGGAGGCTCGAGCTTGCCGCGCGAGATATACGTCGACCGTTGGCTGTGCCGCCTGCCGGGCGTGGCCAACGGTCGCGGCTTTTTGTGGTCAATCGACGTCGAAGGAGTGTGCCGTGTCGAAACCCACCGACGTTCGTCTGCTGGAAGTCGTTGCCGAGACGGAGAGTTTCGCCTATCGGGCGCCGATGAAGTTCGGTGGCCGCGTGGTCACCGACGTCGTCTTGCTGCACGTGAAGGCCACCGTCGAAACGCGCAACGGCCGCCGCGGCGAAGGGCTCGGGTCGATGCCTATGGGCAACGTTTGGGCGTGGCCCAGCGGCAAGGTCGACGGCGAGTCGGCGTTGCAGGCGATGATCGAGTTGGGGCGCCGCGTGGCCCAAGCGGCAAACGACTACTCGGGTATCGCCCATCCGCTGGATGTAACGCACGATTTGGCCGCCGGCTACGAATCGACGGCCGACGAAATCACCGCAGCCGCCGCGCTGGCCGAGCCGATGCCGCGGCTGGCGCAACTGGTGGCTGCCAGCCCGACCGAAGCGGCCGTCCACGACGCGTTCGGCAAGGCGCTCGGAGAAAACTCCTACGACCTGCTCGGCGAAGAGTTCGCCGGCCGCGATTTGGCCGCGTATCTCACCGACGAGTTTGCCGGCGAGTATCTCGACCGATATACCCTGCGCAGCCCCAAGGCTGCGATGCCGCTTTACCATCTCGTCGGCGCCCTGGATCCGTTGACCGACGCCGACCTGCCTATCCGCGTCGACGACGGCCTGCCCGAGACGCTGCCGGAGTGGATTGCGGCCGACGGGCTGACCCACATGAAGATCAAGCTGGCCGGCGACGATCTGGCCTGGGACGTGGATCGTGTGGTGTCGATCGAGCGGGTGGCGGCGGAGGCCCAAGCCGCGCGGGGATGCGCCTCGTGGTGCTATTCGGCCGACTTCAACGAGAAGTGTGCCAACGTCGACTACGTGCTCGACTTCCTGGCACAAGTCGGGGAGAAATCGCCCGATGCGCTTAGGCGACTGCAATACATCGAACAGCCGACCAATCGCGATCTGAAGGCCAATCCGGAAAACCGCATGCATCGGGCGGCCGAGATCAAACCGGTGGTGATCGACGAGTCGTTGGTGGATCTGGAAAGCCTGTTGCTCAGCCGCGAGTTGGGATACTCCGGCGTGGCGTTGAAGGCCTGCAAGGGACACAGCGAAGCGTTGTTGATGGGGGCGGCCGCACAGAAGTACGGGATGTTTCTCTGCGTGCAGGATCTCACTTGCCCGGGCGCGTCGTTCCTGCACTCGGCAAGTCTCTCCGCGCGTATCCCCACGGTCGCTGCCATTGAGGGCAACGGCCGGCAGTATTGTCCGGCGGCCAACCGCGGCTGGGACGAACGCTTCCCCTCAATGTTCCAGATCACCGACGGCACGTTGGGCACGGCCGCGCTTGCCGGACCGGGTTTGGGGTATTAGCGGGATCGGCCGTTTTCGAGCGGCGCGATTCAAGTGTTATTTTTTTCGACTTGTTTTTATTGCGGAGCACGTCGTGTCTTTCATGCTCGACGCCATGATTTCGGCCGATATTGCGCCGCAAACAAGTGTCACCACGGCGGCGGAAGTCGCGATTCTGGAGTTACTTAGGGGAGTTTTGGCAGACTTTTCTTTTTGGCACTCGACTGGGGGAGTTTCGTCATATAGAATATCCCAACGTTCGCGGTGAGCCGACAACCCCGGCCATTGCGGCACGGGATGTTCCGTTAGTAGTTTTCATTCTCAGGAGGTGACGATGCGAGTATTTCTTACCATTCTGGCCGTGTGTGTCATGCTGATGGGTACCACGGTGATGGCCGACGACGCGGCGCAGAAGGCCGATGCCAAGCAGAAGGCTGCCCCGGCTCAGAAGGCTGCCCCGGCCCAGAAGGCTGCCCCGGCCCAGAAGGCCAAGCCGGCTCAGAAGGCCGAAGCATGCCAGAAGGCCAAGCCGGCCCAGAAGGCCGACAAGGCTTGCCAAAAGGCCAAGCCTTGCCAAAAGGCCAAGCCCTGCCAGAAGCCGACGCAGTGCGCCAAGAAGAAGCCCTGCCAGAAGCCCTGCCAAAAGCCCGTTCAGAAGAAGTGCTGCAAGTAGCCTTCTTGGAACACGAATTCGGCAGCGACAGAACAGAGACGCTCCTCGCGGTTGATCCGCGGGGGCGTCTTTTTTGTCGGCCGCCATCGCCAACCGTTTGATGCAAAGGAATCGAGATGTCCTTACCAGTGCGATTGATCGTCGCTCTCGCCGTGCTCGCCGCCGCAACGGACGCGTTGGCCCAACGAATCCGACAGGAAGAACGCGACTACCAAGCCCAAGCCTTTGAAGTCTGGTTCGACACGGAGCTGGTTCGCACGCTGGACGTGCTGCCCTCCGAAGGCAAGGTGGCCGACTTCCGCGTCCCGTATTCGGGGTTCATCTATCCCGATCGCGGCGGCGGGACCGACATCCGGCTGCTACGCGAGGCGTCGCCGCTGGTGAAGTACGACACGGCGTTTAACGACGGCCGTGGACTGGCCGTCGCCCACGAACGGATGGACGTGACCGCGCACCGCGAGTTCGGCGCCGGGCTGTTCGGCGGACGCCAGGCACGGCTGGAGCGGCTGGAGCGTCCCGTAGGGCTGTTGGAGCGGATGCGGGCAATGCGCGCCCCGAGTTGGCACGGCCACTGCAACGGTTGGACGGCCGCCTCGATCCGCCACGCCGAACCGCAGCGGGCCGTCGTTCGCAACGGCGTGACCTTCACGCCCGCCGACATCAAGGCCCTGCTGGCCGAGATCTACATGTACAGCGACACCGAGTTCCTCGGCGGCGTCGACACCACCATAAACCCCGGCGTGCTGCACATCACGTTGGCCAACTGGCTCGGCCGCGGCGACCATCCGGTGGGCATGGACGAGGTGCCCGGCGAAGTCGTCTACAACTATCCGATCTACGCCTACAAGGCGACGATTAACAAGCTCTCCGATCGCCAGGCCGAGGTCCGCTTGGTGGCCACCTACGCCAACTACACGAATCGCGAGTTCGACAAGGCGCCGCAACTGAAGGCGGCCAAGCACTTCCACTACGCGCTCGAGCTGGACTCCAACGGCGAGATCATCGGCGGCAGCTACTATCGCGACAGCGCGCGGATCGACATGCTCTGGACGCCGCTCAAACCGATCCAAGGCGGCCAGGCAGGCAACGAGTTGGGCAACCCGCACATCGACGTTAAGCAGGTGATCTCCATCTGGCGCGATTCGGTGCCCAAGGAACTCCGCGAGAAGTGGCTCAACGTCGATCCGATTCTCGACGAAGAGTCCTGATCCATGCGAAGGGCCGTGCTCCTGCCACTACTGTGCATTTTGGCGGTGGCCGTCTCCTGCGAAGGGACGGCCAGGGATCTGCGTACGGACGGGGAGTCCAACGGCGTCGCCGGTTCTTCCCGGCAGCCGCCGTTGCGGGTGCTGTTCATCGGCAACAGCTATACCTATGGCAACGACCTGCCGGCGTTGGTGGCCGCATTGGCCGAAGCGGCCGGCGGGCGGCGGGTCGACGCCGCAACGTGTGTCCGCGGCGGCTTCACGTTGGAGCAGCATGCCGCGCGAAGAGAAACGCTCGCGGAACTCGACCGTCAAGACTGGGACGTGGTCGTGTTGCAGGAACAGAGCACCCGCCCGGTTGTCGACCCTAAGAGAATGCACGCGTTTGCCCGCAAGCTGCACGAGCAGATCCGCAGCCGAAACGCCCGCACCGTCTTCTTTCTCACCTGGGCGCGCCAGCACAAGCCCGAGATGCAGGCCGGTCTGAATCGGGCCTACTTCTCGATCGCCAAGGAGCTAGGGGCAACGGTTGCGCCAGTGGGTGTCGCCTGGCAGCAGGCCCTGTCGGCCGACGCGAAGCTGGTGCTGCACACCAAAGACCAAAGCCACCCCAACCCGGCCGGCTCGTATCTGGCGGCCTGCGTGTTCTACGCGACGCTTCTGGACAAGAGCCCGGTGGGGCTGCCCGGGCAGCTTTCCAAGGGCGAAAAGACGCTGCTATCGCTCGACAACCAATGTGCTCGGCGGCTTCAGGAGATCGCTTGGAGCGCCGTTTGTGAAACCGCAAAGGGCACAGCGGTTGCCAGCGGCGAGGGCGGCTGAGAGGCCGATGCGGAAGGTTGGCAGCGGGAGCACGCTTGCACATCTCATTGCCCCGCCGACGGGCTGTCGATCCGGACGGCGCAGCGCGGTATGGCCGCCGATTGAGGCGTCGCAAACGGTTGCATTTTGGCGAGCGCCGTGCTACATTCAACTCCGTCGTCAGGTTGGGAGGTGCCGACGTTGGGCGGCACGGACAGCGATAATGAAAGGAGCAGTCATGAACGCATCGTCATGGGAGACGTTGGCCGTCTTTGCACAACAAGGGGATAACATCGGCTATCGCATAGGACAGGTCTTAGGGACGATCTTTGCGATCGTCCTGGGCGGTGCGCTCCTCTGGAGGGTCGTCCAGAAGAAATGACCGGGCCGTGTTTCTGTGCCGGCCCGGCTTAACGTCTCTGTGCCGGTCGGCACAACCTGAGGAGACCGCCATGCGACGTGTTCTCGGAGCCCTACTGCTGATCTTCGGCGCCGTGCTGGCTTGCTGGATCGGGTACAATCTCCTCATCGAGAGGCAGCCCGAGGCGACCGGAAGTCCAATCCCGGCGATCATCTTCTGCATTGCGCTGTTCTTCGTCGGCGGAAGGTGGATTGCCGGAGAGTCGGCGTAACTGAGCAACCTGAAATTGGGGAAGAGATATGGGGACGGCATCCTCGTGGCTGGTGGCCGAAGCGGACCAACTAGACAGGATCGCAGGCATCTTGGACCTGCAGCGATCTGACGGCGCAGTCGAATCGGAGAGACTTGCCGGCCTGGGCGTCATCACGCCGTCGGACAAGATGTTCCTGTTTGAGGCAAGTCGCGGGTGGAGATTCGACCGCCCGAAGCCGCGGGCTGCGATCGCTGCGGGAACGACAGTACACTTCTTCGTGCTCGAAGAACACGTGATGTTCTCGTCTGCCGAATCGTGGCAAGACGGCAGACGTGTTTGGAGGATCGAGCACAGCCACGACAACGGCGGAATCTACCACTTGACTGCGGAAGGCGAGCTGCCAGCCTGTTTTGCAGAGATCCGTCGGCGACGATTTGAAGAACAGGACCGAGAGGGCGGTGAGGACGCCCGCGTGGATTTCATCAGTGAGATTCCACTCGACGTAGCTCAAGAGGTTACCGGGTATGACGGTGGGATCGACATGCCGGAAGGCAAGGAGTTCTGGCTCGTCCGGCCGCCGCGGCGGGGGCTGCTGGAGCGTTGGTTCGGTAGCAGGGACAAACGCGGTTAGCACCACGTTCGCGCGCCACACGGCCAAGCCATGAAGCCATACGAATTCGTCCTGCTGGTCGTCATCGTTGCCCTGTTCTACGCCGGCATGTACTTCTACGGCGACGGCGCGACCGTATTGGGCATCCTCTGCTACGTGGCGGTTGGGACGCTGGCGATTGGCTATCTCTATCTGGCCAAGCTCCGTCCCATCGGGCTCGCGAAGCAGACAATCCTGGCCGTGGCAGAACGCAACGGATTCGTTCAGCTTCTCGAGAAACCGCAGAGAAAGGCCGTCGCCAAGCTGATGCGGCAGTTTCCTGGTTTCGGCGACTTCTGCCTGGATGTGGATCTTCTGCACGGCATGCAAAACGAATCGGGTGTCTACTATCTCGGTCGATACGGACTCGGCGGCGCCGGCTCGAACTTCGGATGCTTCGTGATCGGCGCGCTCCCATCACTGGATACGCCGGACTCCTTTACGCTCGACAAGGTACTCGACCACGGCGGCCAGTTCGACTTCCAAGCAGAGCTTGCCTTAGGCGAATTCCCGGCGAACGTCCGCGAGGCGCTGAGGGAATTCCCGTACGACTTCCATTTCCGTGGGCGTTGCTTCATGGCCGACATTGATGCTCGGCAACTCCGTCAGCAGGGTCTTGGGGAGTTGCTTAACGGGCTGATCGGCGCTTTGTCGAGCCTAGGTGCGGCCTGACTGACTTAGACGTGGCACTACCGGGCCGCCAGCACATCCCTCTCGTAGCGTCGAATCTCCTCCAACCACGCGCTGCCGATCGGCACGTCGCACATCAGGCAGTGATAATCCCAAACGGCGCCGAAAGGCAGCGTCTTGAGCTCCTCGAGCATGGCCAGCCGGCTGGTGAAGTCGCCGGTGTTCTCCAGACGGCGTAGCAGGTCGATCGGCTCGAGCAACGCCAGCAACAGGGCCTTGAGCATCGCCCGGGTACCGATCACCCAGGCTGCCACGCGATTGATCGAGGCGTCGAAGAAATCGAGCCCGATGTGGACCTGGCCGAGGTAATCGCCGCGGACCAACTCCTGGGCGATCGCCCGCAGTTCGTCGCTGAGGATGACCACGTGGTCGCTGTCCCAACGCACCCCGCGGCTGACGTGCAACAACAGCCGGTCGACGTACCCCAGCACGGCCGAGATCTTGTCGGAAATCACCTCGGTGGGGTGGAAGTGTCCGGCGTCGAGGCAGAGCACCTTGTTGCGCGAGATGGCGTAGCCGAGATAGAACTCGTGCGACCCGACCACGTAACTCTCCGAGCCGATGCCGAACAGCTTGCATTCGACCGCGTCGAACACGTGGGCCGCGTTCAACTCCTCGGCAAACATGGCGTCTAGGGCCGCAGCCAACCGCTCGCGCGGCGTCTTGCGATCGATCGGCAGGTCTTTCATGCCGTCGGGAATCCAGACGTTCGTCACGCACGGCGTTCCCAGGGCGGCTCCGATCACCGCTCCGATCTTGCGGCAAACGACGCCGTGGTCGATCCAGAACTGCCGGATGCCGGCGTCCGGGTGGCTGAGCGTGAGCCCGTCATCGGCCTTGGGGTGGGCGAAGAAAGTCGGATTGAAGTCCATGCCCATGCCGCGCTGCCGGGCCCAATCGATCCAGCCCTGGAAGTGTTCCTGCTGCAGCGCGTCTCGCTCGACCGGTCCGTGCGTCTCGGCGTAGCTGGCGTGCAGGTTCAACCGATGGGTGCCGGGGATCAGCGCCAGCGCCATGTCCAGATCGCTGCGGAGTTCGTCCGGCGTACGGGCTTTGCCGGGAAACCCGCCGGTGACGGCCAGGCCGCCGCCAATCTCGTCGGCCGCGCCCTCGAACCCACCCACGTCGTCGCCCTGCCAGCAGTGCATCGAGATGGCGATTTCGGCCAACCGCTGTAGCGCGTCTTCGGTATCCACGCCCAACTCGCCGAATATCGCCTTGGCGTCGCGATAGGCCGATTCGACGGCCTCTGCCCGCCGACGCTCGCCGTGACTGTTTTCCGACACGCGCTGCTCCTTCATGCTGTCGTCATGGTGCTGAGTAACCGTAGGATGGGCGGGGGTTTGTTGCGGTTCGCGCCGAGTGTCGCCGCGGCGCGGCCCCGAGTATACCACAAACGGCTCGATCTCGGCGGTGGGCTGCCGGTGTTCGGCACGGCCAAGGAGTCGGTGCGTTGCCAAAAGCCAACGGACGGTCGAAGAAGGCCACGTCCTCCCGGGGCGTGCGACCTTTCAGACCGGTTCCGGCAAGCGGCCGTAACCAAAGACGCCTAAACGCCTTAGAGTCGATCTGACGTGACGCTGGGCGTGGCCGAGGTGAGTCGTTTCCTTGCCGGCGCGCAACTTGCGACAATTCGGCCGGAAAAGAGCGTGACTCGATCGAGTTTGCTTGGGCGTCATTCGAGAGCATCGCACCATGAAAGCCGAAATACCGATTCCCAGCGGCAAGCAGATCACTCGGATGCTGCTGGTGGCCGTCGCCTGCCTGATTCTGCTCAGCGTGGCCGGGCAAGTGTCGAAATACTACTTCGGGCACGAACGCCTGCAGGGGTTTGTGCCGGCGTTCTACGTGGACCACGAGTCGAACGTGCCCACCTGGTATTCGTCGTTCGCGCTCGCGCTGGCCGGCGTACTCTTGCTGGTGGTTGCCGCGTTCAAGGCGCTCCGCCGCGACGCCTACCGCTACCATTGGGCCGCGCTCTGCGGGCTGTTCTTCCTGCTCTCGGTCGACGAAGTGGCCATGTTTCACGAGTACCCGATCTATCCGCTGCGACGCGCGTTGGGGGCCGGCGGCGCGTTCTACTACACCTGGGTCATTCCCGGGGCGGCCTTTGTGGCGATCGTGGCGATGTCGTTCTGGCGTTTCCTCGGGCATTTGCCGAGACGCACGCGAGACGGCTTCGTACTGGCTGGGGCCGTGTTCGTCGGCGGGGCCATCGGCGTAGAGATGATCAGCGGCATTCAGGCCGACCTCTTTGGCGAAGAGACGTTCGCCTATTCGCTGATCATCACGCTGGAAGAACTCATGGAGATGCTCGGCGTCGTACTCTTCATCCGTGCCATCCTCAACTATATCGAAACGTCCGTCGGAGAAATCCGCCTGGGTATCGTTCCGGTTTCTCAAAGCTAACGTCCACTTCGCGTCGGCCGTTGCCCGCGCGATCCCCGCCACCCCGCCCCACCCCAATCGCGAAAATGTACGTTCGAGAACTCAACACGATCGACGAGATTCGTGCCCACCGCCCGATTTGGAACGCGCTGCTGGCCGAGACCCCCAACGCCACGTTCTTCCAATCGGCAGACTGGCTGGAAGTCTACTGGAAGCACTACGGCCAAGACCAGCGGCTGCGAGTGCTCGTGGTCTACGGCGACAGGCGAGCCGTCGGCATTTTGCCGCTGGTGGTGCGGACCGAGCAGACGAAGGTCGGCCGACTCCGCTTCCTGACCTATCCGCTGGACTACTGGGGTTCGTTTTACGGGCCGATCGGGCCGATGCCGGAGGCGACGCTGCAAGCCGGGTTGCGTCACGTGCGCTCCACCAAGCGAGACTTCGACGCGTTGGAACTCCGCTGGGTAGGGCCCGGCGAAGACGACCGACGCCGCGCCGTAGCGGCACTTCGATCCGTACGCTGTCAGGCTTGCGAAACCACCTTAGACCAGACGGCTTTCGTCCGCTTGGCCGGCGATGATTTCAGCGGCACTTGGGAGGACTATCTGGCGTCGCGTACCAGCAAGTGGCGGAACAACTTCAAGCGCTGGCAGCGG
The DNA here is from genome assembly GCA_964472545.1 of uncultured Planctomycetaceae bacterium. Taxonomy (GTDB): domain Bacteria; phylum Planctomycetota; class Planctomycetia; order Pirellulales; family Thermoguttaceae; genus CAYYNP01. The sequence goes on from CAYYNP010000020.1 coordinate 27,306, forward strand.
CGGCTGGCGGCTCGCGGCGAAGTGACCTACCAGCGTTATCGCCCCCGCGGCGTAGCACACGGCGACGGCGATCCTCGCTGGGATCTGTTCGATGCCTGCCTCACGGTTGCCGAAAACAGTTGGCAGGGACAGACGGGCTCCGGCACGACGCTATCGGACACCGCCGTCCGCCCGTTCCTCAAAGACGCGCATGAAGCGGCCGCCAAGGCAGGCGCCTTGGACCTGAACCTGTTGGCGCTCGACGAACGGCCGATCGCTTTCGTCTACAACTACTGCCATCGTGGGCAACTGTTCGGACTTCGCGTGGGCTTCGATGCGGAAGCCAGCCGCGACGGGGCCGGCAATTTGCTCTACGCCCGCGTGATCGAAGACTCGTTCCGCCGGGGCGACCGGCTCTACGATCTGGGGCCCGGCTCGATCGAGGCCAAACGTCAACTGCAGACCGGCATCCGGCCGATTCTCCGCTACAGCCACTTCCCGCTACTGAGCGTCCGCTCGCAGATGCTGCGGCTGAAGCGGCATTACGACCGAATCTCGTCTTCGCCGGCCTAGGCAGCGTTTCTCGCCGGGCGTAGCCGAATTCGCCAGAATTTGGCCTTTGTGTCGTTGGGGGCCAAAGTCTGGCGACTTCGGCTACGACGCACTCTGTCGTCGGGGGCCAAAGTCTGGCGACTTCGGCTACAACGCACTCTGTCGTTGGGGGCCAAAGTCTGGCGACTTCGGCTACGACGGGCTCTGCCCCAGCCGCCCGCCGCAAACTGGAGGCTCACGCCGCCAAAGCAGTCACTTACTCGGCGCCGACTACGGCCGGTCGATTCTCGGAGCCGTCTTCATGCGTGGGCGAATCGGCAATCGCTCGATGCCTTCAAATTGAGGGTCGTCCATCGCACGCATCTCCTCATCGCCGGCGTAAGGGCAGTTGGCGTCGACCCAGGCGATCAGCCGGCGCAGGCTCGTCGGATCGGCCTGCACGTCGTAGTGTTTCCCGCTGGCGGCCAACTCGATCAGCCGGCTGCGATAGGAGAGATATCGCATCGGCCGTAGCGTCCTTTGGATCGTCGAACGGGCGTCGGTGGCCGGATCGTTCGGATAGGCGTCGGCCGCCCGCATGCCGTAGACCGGCAACGCGTCAGCGATGCCATAGCCCGGCCGTCCGTCGTCCGGCAGCGCGACGGGCCAGGCCGCCTTTCCAATCAGCGTTAAGTAGGGTTCTTTGAAGTGCTGGCGGAATTCGCCCGGGGCGGGGCGCAACGAAAGGTCGCAGTCCTTGCGCGCCTCGCCGTCACCTTGATGGCACTCGCCGCAGTATCGATCCAGCACCGGCTGCGCGAACCGCTCGTAGCCGATGCTCCGGGGGCCCCACGGCGGCGGGCTGACGGGCGTGGCCGGCCGCTGCAAGGCCAGACCGGAACGGGACGAAGGTGCCGCGTCGTGTAGCTTATGGCAGCCGACGCACGAGCGGTGTTCGCCCGGCAGCAGCCCGCTGAACGAACGCATCGTGTGCAGCGCCCGATAGTTCTCGTCGAGCAACTGGAAGAAGAGCGACTCGCCGGCCGGGACCTCGAAATAGACCGAGCCGTCGGCCTCGACCGGCACGACCGAAACCACTCGCTTGACGGCCTCCGACTGGACGGCCGAGACGGGCGGACCGGAATACGCAAACGTCTTTTTCCACGTGGAGTAGGTCTTGGCGTCTTGCTGAAACACGCGCAGGTGCTTCACGCTTCCCTGAGCCAACTCCGGCACGCCTTGATAGACGTTTGGGTTGTAGAACACGCCCGGCTGCTTCGGCTGGCGATCCTCTCCGGTGCCCGGCCAGGCGACCGCATCCGGCTGGCACGGCGGGTGGCGTCGCGGCCGGACCGGAATTGCGTACCAGGCGTTGTGCGTCCCCTCGTACATCAACTCGCGATTGCCATGCACGTCCATCAGGTAGACGCGGAACTTGTCGGCCGGCCCCCTGGCGGAAACCAGGAAGTCTTCCTCCGAAATCGGATACGCCCCGAGATACCCTCGAAAGCGGCCCGAGGCGTGGTAGTTTGGCGATTCAGGACGATCGGCCGGCGAGTTGCCCACTTCCGCCCAGGGCAGGTCCCAGGTGACTCGGGTCAGCCCGTGCGGGAAATCGGTGCCCTGTTTGGGGTCGACGATGCCGATCGAGCCGATGAACCAGTCGTGATGCCCCACACCGGTGAACATTACGCGGCCGCTGGGCAGCGGCCGCGGCTCGGCCAGATGGTCCGGCCAAATGCTCTGATTCCCCCACAGCACGGCCGTGCCGGTGCCGTCTTGGTTCGTGGTCCAAAGGCTCTGAAGGCGGTTCTGGTCTTTGTCGGAGTATTCCCAACGCGAGTAGGCGATCCGCCCGTCGCCGAGCAGCGCCGGCACGAAGTCGGGCTCGCTGTTGGTGCTGACCAGATAGACGTTGCCGCCATCGGTGTCGCAACGGGCCAACACGTACGAATAGATATACGGACCGCAACGGACGTAGGTATTTCCCCGGGTGGTGGTGAACATGATGTGCCCGTCGGGCAGGTAGATCGGGTCGATGTCGTCGTAGTCGCCGTGGGTGAGTTGCCGGAGCCCGCTGCCGTCAAGGGCGATCTCGTAGAGGTGGAAGCTCTTTTCGTCCGCTGCCTTGAAACAGAACAGGACGCGGTGCCCGTCGAAAGAGAGTTCCGGCCTCCAGAAGCTGCCCGGTTTGGGCGGGAAGAGTTGCCGCACGCGGCCGTTCGGGTGCAAGGCGTCGAGCAACAACAGCCGTCCGCCGGGCGTTGCTCGATGTCCCATACGGTGAATCGCCTCATGTCGCCATTCGGGCCCGCCGCCGGGATAGGGCTGGTCGATCAAGAGCAACTGCGTGAAGTCGACCGCCGGGTTGCGCATTGCGATACGACGCTTCACGCGGCGAACGGCCAGATAGAGGTCTGCCTCGGAAGCGTCGAGTTGCCTCTCGATGGCGGCCAGTTCGGCAAGTTCTGCCGAGAAGTTCCGTACCTCGGAACCTCGAATCAGTGGCACACTCAATCTCCCGGCCAATTCCCGTGCCCAATTGATTTCCTGCCGCACGCGGGCCGCCGTCGGGCGGTCGTCTGCCTGAAAGAGCCAATCCCGCTCCAGTGCATGGTCCGCGAGCCACTTTGCCCGCTGTTCGCGTTGCCGTTTCTCCGTCTCGATTCTTGCGGCCACCGCCGCCGCGGCCTTGGCCGGTGAATCGAAGACCTGCAGGTTGTCGACGGCCCCGTGGAAGAACGTGCCCTGGGAATTGACGGGTGAAAGCCTGAAGCGCAGATCGCCGGAGCCGTCACCCACGTAAGTGAACGTCTCTTGCGAGAAGACCTGCTCTCCCTCCCACGCGGCGACGGCAACGACGTGTTTCGTCAACACCGTGTCGTCGGATCGCAGCAGCTCGATCGAGAGTCGATGTCCGGCACGCGTTGCCTGCTGCCCGCCCGCCCAAACGCTCGGGCCGACGTCGAGGCAAACGGCGTACGTCTTCCCCTTCACGTTGGCAGAGAAGCCGACGTCGAGTGTGAGTACGTTGTCCTTCCCCTCGGCGCCGACCAGTTGCAGCGCCCAGTTGCCGCGGGATCGCTCGACGGCGTGAACGGCGTTCAGCCCGGTCTTTGTCCAACCTGGCAGACTGGCCGAGTGCGCTAGCGGCAAGCCGGTCGCATACTGGCCGCCTCTGCCGCCGCCGTTGAGCCCGTCGAAGTCTTCGCTGAAGAGGGCCGTTTCGCTGGAATCGGCAGCCAGCACCGCCGACGAGACCATCGCAACCGCCAGGCAACAAACGCCCGCCGCCAAAAGCATCTTCATAGGGTGATCCTTTGCCATACGCGGAGAAACGCTCAGCGGTCGGTTTCCGAATAGCGCCGCAGCCGGATGATGAACTCGAGCTTCTCCGCGTCGCCGCGTCCCCAATTCACGACGATGGTCTCATCGAGGCCCCACCAACAGCCGGCTTTTCTCTTTTGCAGCTTGAGTGGCTCGACGAGCGGCCCGACGATTGGACGGCGGTGGAGGGTTCGTACAAAGCGGACTTCCTCCAGGCGATTATCCTTGAACACGTAGTGGATGCCAACTAAGCCCACGTTCAACGAGTCGAGGCACGACTCGGCCGCCTCGATCGACTCGCGGCTTCGGAACTTCGTGCCGTCCTTCTCCCAACGCTTTTCCGCATGATGCCGGCACTCCAAGCCCGCCTTGCGATAGACGTCCATGACCTGGCTCGCATCCATGGTAAACGCCACGTTCAATCCCGGCAGGAGAGGCTCCGGCGTGTACTCCCACGGTTCTCGCGGCACTTCGACGGGCGACGACACCTCATCGCGATGCTGCGCGATCCACGCCCGACAGTCCTGCTTGAACTCGTCCGCCGGCCGCCGCTTTGTCCGAGTGGTCACGCCTCCGTCGGCGCGCTCGATGGTCTCGATTACGACGCTGTTCTCGATTCCCGTGATTTCCGTCAGCGCTTCGGCGGCGCGTATCGGCTCCCAAGTCTCCGTGCTCTCCTCGAAGATCTTCAGCAGGTGAGGCACGGCGCGCTTGTCTTTGAGCGTGCCGAGAGTGTGGACGCAGCCGCTCCGCCGGGTGACGTCCCGATCCGTGAGACCGGCGATGCAATACCCGACATACGATTCTCCCAGCAGTGCCAGGGCGGCCCGGATTTGGTGTTGCACGCGGACGTCCTTCTCTGCACCGAGGGCGCGCCGCAACGGACCGACTGCCCGACGGTCGCCGAGTCTCCCCAGGGCGGCGGCGCTGTGTGTGCGCACTCCCCGCTGCGAGTCGTTCAGCAGCGCCACGAGCGTCGGCACAATCTCTACCAGCCCGGCCCGCCGCACGTCGGAGATCAAGTGCGTTCGGGTCTCGATCTGGGGATTCTTCAGCGGGATCGAGATCACCTCGGCGGCAAACTCGCGATCGCCGGCAAAGAGTTCATCGAGCAGTTTGCTAACCTCCGGCCATTGTTTGGCCTGGTGAAGGCGAGTCAGTCGTGCTGCAACCGCTGCGGCAGACTCGGTCTCTGCGGCCAGCCGCGCCTTGGCGTCGGCCGGATGTGCCACGTCCGCCCCCGCGGTGTGAACGGAGGCCAACGCGGCCAGTAAAAACGCCGCGAGTAGGATCACCCGTTTCCTCATGATGGAACTCCTTAACAGAAGTGCCCTTTCTTTCTCCCGTCAGTCTACCACACTTCGTCACGGATCGGGTAGACCGGGTTTGATCGGGGCCGCCGTTGACGGCTCCGACGGCGTACCGGATACTGTCGCTGGGGATGTCCGGGTCGCCGCGTCGGCGCCGGTGTTGTGCCCCGCCCGACCACCAAGCATCGAAAGGTGGTGATCGCGATGCGATGCCAGATCAATCTCATCGGTGTACTGCTCGCCCTGCTCTGGCAAACGACGTCGGCCCACTGTGAAGACTGGCCGACCTATCGGCACGACCGCCTTCGCACGGGCGTGACCGGCGAGAAGCTCGCGCTGCCGCTTCAGCCGATCTGGACGTTCACCTCTCGGCAGCATCGGCGTGCCCCGGTGCCGGCCGAAAGCCCCACGCGGGCGCATTACCCGGACTGCGCACGCTTCACGTTGCCGATGATCGCCGTCGGCGACGCGGTCTACTTCGGCAGCGCGGCGGACGGGCGCGTGGTCTGTCTGGAAGCGGCCAGCGGCAAGGTGCGCTGGCAGTTCGTCGCCGGCGCGGGCATCAACCGCACACCGATGTTCGCCGATGCACGGATCTACGCCGGCAGCGACGACGGCCACGTCTACTGTCTTGACGCGGCCGACGGGAAGCTCGTTTGGAAGTTCCGAGCCGCGCCCGCCGAACGTTGCTTTCTTGCCTACGGGCGGATGATCTCCGCCTGGCCGGTGCAGACCGACGTGCTAGCCGACGACGGGGTGGCTTACTTCGCTGCGGGCGTGTTTCCTCACGAGGGCACGTTTCTCTACGCCCTTGATGCACAAAACGGCGAACTGCTCTGGCGGAACGGCACGCAATGCGAAAACGGCCATCAGCTCAGCCTGGCCCCCGGTGGCCACCTATTCGTCACCGGCCGGGACATTTGGGTGCCGAAGGACTTCCGCGGCTACAGCAAGCCCTACTACGGCTCGCCCACACCGTTCTTGCGGGCCGACGGACGGTTCGTCAACGGTTTTGGCAGCAGCACGGAAGAGGACCCCGAACGGCCGAAGATCGAAGGCGGCGTTTGGGACAAGTTCTTCTGGCCGTTGATGGGCGTCGAGAAAGGCGGCATCCGCTACGCCGGGGCCACGGCCTGGAGGGTCCAAGGCGAGGAGAAAGCCCGAGAGACGTTGTGGCAACATCCGACGCCCGATCGCTGGGTCGATTTCGACTCGGGCGTGGGCGTGCGGGGAAAGCACGACACGTTCTGCCGCTACGACCCCGATCTGTCGTCGGTGATCTATGCCGGCGATACGGTTTTCCACACGGCATTCGACGCCGATCCGGCCAAGGGTGTCGGGTCCGGCATCTACGCCCGCGATCCAAAGGACGGGCGTGTGCTGTGGGCGGCCGAGATTGCCGAGCGGGCCAATCAACTCGTGGCCGCCAATGGTCGATTGCTGGTCGGCTCGCGGCGTGGCACGATCACCTGCTATGCGCCGAAAGGTACGCCGGCTCATGGTGCAATTGAAGAGCCGATCGATGCGGCACCGTTTGTGGACGAGAACGAGAAACTCGTTGCGGCGGCCGAGACAATCATCGAGCAGTCCGGCATCCGCGACGGCTATGTCCTGGTCTTGGATTGCCAGAGCGGCCGGCTTGCCTACGAGTTGGCCTCCCGAACCAACATGATCGTATGCGCCGCGTTCTCCGACGAGCAAGGCATAGTCCGGGCACGCGAAGCCTACGCCAACGCCGACGTACACCTATCGCGAATCATCGCGTTTCACGTCGCCGCGCAAGCCGCGCTGCCCTTCCCGTCGTACTTCGCCGACCTGATCGTCTCAGAATCGGCGGCGGCCGGCGGTCCCTTGCCCGGCAACGTCGAGGAGCTTGCCCGAGTGCAAAAGCCGATTCGCGGCGTGGCCCTGATCGGCGGCGAGCAGACCGAAGACTCATTGAAGCAGTGGTCGACGGCGGCCGGCCAAACCGGATGGAACGTTGTCGAGGCCGACGGGCACTGGCTACGACGCACGCGGCCGCCGTTGGACGACGCCGGCGGATGGACCCACATGCACGCCGATCCGGGCAATACGCTGTGCAGTCACGACGGCGTGCTCAAGCCGCCGCTGGGCGTCGCCTGGTACGGCACGCCCCAGATCGAACAGCCCGCGACGCATACGGCGCTGGTTGTCGACGGCATCCTCGTCGTCCCGCAGCCGAACGCTTTGGAGGCCTGCGACCAATACACGGGCCGCCGGCTCTGGCGTATGGACGCCGGCAGCATCGGGCTGAGCGTGGCCGCCAGCCGTACGCACGTCTATGCGAAGGTGGCCCACGTGTTGGCCCAGATCGATCTGCATACCGGCAAGGAGGCGGCGTCTTACTTGAGTGCCTTCGGCAAGGAGCATCCCTGGGGATGGTTCGCCGTGGCCGACGACGGCAAGACGGTCTTCGGCGCCGCCGGCGGAGGGCTGTTTGCCACGGAGATGGCATCGGGCAAGGGCAACGTGCGCTGGACGCTCGGCGGCCCCGAGGCCGACGAAACGGATAAGATCGGCGGGCTGACGGCGATGAGCGACGGACGCATCTACGTCCTCGGTCCGGCGGCCGACGATCAGCGACGGCGCGACACCTTGGCCGCGATGCGCCGTTGGATGCAAACGCAGCCACCCGAGTTACTCGAAGAATTCGAGAGCCAACTCGACCAGCGCGACGTTCGCACGTTGACCGCCGTCGACGCGGCCACCGGCAAAGTGCTCTATCGCCGCGGCGTCGACGTCAGCAATTGCGGCGGCGCGTGGCTGCGCGAGAAGGGCCGTGGCTATGGCTCCAAACGCCACTACAACCCCGGCGTGGGCATGGGGCTCTATGCGCGGGCCAACACCGTGGTCGTTGCCTCGGAAAGCCTGGCCGACAAGGGCTGGGGGATGTTCAATAGCGGCGCCTACGACGCCCGGGCGATTACGGCCGTCGACGGCCCGACCGGCAAGCTGCTCTGGTATAAATTCACCAACCATCGCACGCGGCCGGTAATCGTCGACGGAACGGTCTACGCCGAGCCGTGGGCGTTCGACCTGCGCAGCGGCGAGAAGAAAACCCGCCTGCATCCGATCACCGGCGAGCCGGCCGACTGGGCCTGGTGCCGGGGCGATAAGCAGTGCGGCATCTTCTCCGCCAGCCGCCACTTCCTCTTCGGCCGCAACAAGGGATTCGGCTATCACGACCTGTTGCGCGACGACGGCCTGTATACCTTCTGGCACAGCCGCTCGAACTGCTACGTCGACCACACCAGCGGCGGCGGGTTGATGATCAAACCGCCGCAAGCCGTCTATTGCCAGTGCCAATGGTCGTTGCCGTTTACCGTCGCCATGGGCCAGGTGTCGACGCTTCCGGCGGCCGCACCGATGTTCGGACAACCTGGCCCGTCGTTGCCGGTGAAGCATCTTTATCTCGACCTCGGCGCCGCCGGCGATCGACGCGACCGCCACGGCCGGCTTTGGCTGACGTCGAACCGGCCGGTCAACCATCGGCTGCTGTTGGGGTACGGGCTAGAGTGTACGATGTACGAGGGCGGCGAAGCCGTCCGCCGCAGCGCGCCGTTCACGTCGATCGAAGGCACCGACGTGCCGTTCGTCTTCGCGTCGGCGCTGGTGGGCTTGCAGCGATGCCAACTGCCGTTGGCATCGGCCGAGGAGGGCAAACGGACCTATTGCGTACGCCTCGGTTTTGCCGCCATGCCGGGCGACGCACCGGGGCGGCGCGTCTTCGACGTGATCCTCGACGGGCGCAAGGTGCTCGAGGACTTCGATCCCAGCGTGGCTGCCGGCGGCGCAGATCGGGCCGTCTGGAAGGCGTTTGACGTCGACGCCCAAAGACAACTCGTGCTGGAGTTGGTGCCGCAATCGAACACGACGGAGATCCAGCGGCTGCCGGTGATCCAGGCCTTGCAGGTTCTCCGCCGATAGAGTCCGGCGTTGCGGCCGATTACGAGGCGTGAGGCGTCTCGCCCGCTGCCTGCTTCTCCTGAAGGCACTGCAAATCGGCCTTCTGCACGTACGCCGTACACGGCCGCCCGTTGACCGTCACGGTGCGGCAACGCGCAGGGCCTTGTTCATTTCGCCCCCACTTCCCTGTCAAATGCCGTCAATGCCCTCTGCAAGTATCTGACCGCTTTCTCCCGGTAGCGCCACGGCTTTGTGTGATCGGGCATCTTCCGCAGCCAATGCTCCTCCGGGTCGGCATCTCGCTGCCGGGCGAGTTGAAGCGTGTTGGGCAGGAGTCTCCCGCCCAGCACTTCAACGCACACTCGCATCTCATCCAGGGACGCAAACTCGAAAGTGAAGCCGTCGACTTCCGCAAAGAACTTAGGATACCCCTTGCCGGGAATCTGGTGAGGCGCGGAGGGGATGAGCAACGCCGGATCCTTCGCCGACGGAACATGGACCCAGTAGGTCATCGGGCCCGGCGTCCAAGTCGGCGTGTACTCGATCCAATGACGCTTCATGACATCCCCATGGCAGCCTGTTTTCGAGCAACGTCTACGACGTGCGCTCTAGGTTCGCCGCTTTCGTGCCTGGAGGACCGTCCAAAGGATGTATCGCCAGGTACAGTCGATCGAGGCAAAACCGGCCCCGCGCAGCCACTCGATCTGATCGACGAGCGTGGCGTGATGGTCGTGCGCGGCCTGGTGTTCCATCCACGCGTTCCACTCCTCGTCCGTCGCCCCCAACCGGGCCGATTGCTCTTGCCAGTCGGCGATCTGTCGTGCGTAGAGGTCGTCGGTGACGCCGGCAAACTGATCCGAGTAGGAGAAGACGCCGCCGCGGCTGAGCCATCGATAGACGTTCCTGAATAGATCGGCCTTTTCGTCGTGCGTGAGATGGTGCAGCGCGATGCTGGAGACGACCAGATCGAACGAGCCGGCGGCGAAATCGAGGTTGCGGAAGTCCTCCTCCTGGTATTCGATGGCGTCAAGCGCGCCCAGCCGATTCCGGCACTGTTGAAGCAGGCTGCCGGAGAAGTCAACCAGTCGGACGGCGGCCCGAGGGAACTTGCAGTAGACGAGTTCCGAGAGGTTTCCCGAGCCGCAGCCGAGTTCGAGGATTCTCCGCGGCGCCCGGTCGGCCGGAAGATAGTGCAGGATCGCCCGGAGCATCTCCCGGTAGCGAGGAACACAGCGGTCGATGGCCGCCGTGTATTGGCGGCTGATATCCTCAAAAAACTGACGGGAAGACTCGCCCATGGAACCGACCCGATGACGGTGGAACGATGCGGCCACGTTGTGCAGCGCCCATTGTAATGGACGGGCTGAGGATGGGAACCTGCTCTCGATGCCCGAGGCCATACCGGCACGCGTCTTGCCGCTCTGCTGAGATTCCCACGCGGAAACTGACGAGTAGATTGACTTTGGGCACCGTACGCGCGAGAATCGAGCCGCCGGTCGAGGGCGGGCCGGATGTTCCCGGGGCGTGGAAATCGCCGAAGAATCTAGGGAGTCCGTGACATGTGCAGCCAGCTTATCGTACTGCCGATCCACGTCTGTTGTGCCGCCGTTGTCCTGGCATTGATGACGTCGGCAACCGGCCGAACCGCGGAAACGCCGACCGGTAAGGGCATCGACGGTGCCTGGACCGTCTTGTCCGTCGAGTTCGCCGGGCAGACAATTACCGAACTGAAGGGGGCAACCCTCGTATTGGCCGACGGCAAGAAGGTCTTCCGCATGCCACCCGGTGCCGTGGAGCAGGGCACCTATACGCTCGATTCGACGCAGACGCCGAAGCAGATCGATACGACAACCGCCGGCAAGCCGGGGGTCGTCAGGGGCATTTATGCACTTGAAGGCAACACCCTGCGAATGTGCTTTGCCCAATCGGGAGGGCGGCGTCCGGCGGCGTTTGCTACCGCAGCGGGCTCGGACGCCCTGCTGATGGTCCTCGAACGTGGCATTCGCAAGCCACACGTTGCCGAGCCGCGCATTGACGAGCCGCGTGTCTCCGATCCGAACGTGCCGGAGGTCGACCCCGCGGTTCCGATCAAACGCCCCGGCAAGCGGACGTTTCGTATGGGGTTCACCGGCTTCGTGCCGGATATCACACTGCCGGCGGTTGTGGGTGCGCGGAAGTTCGTGCGAGAGAACGGCGATATTATCGCGCATCACATTGAGGGTGTCCCGTGGGCCGAGGCTCTCACGGGCGAACCGTTTGGCAAGGAATTCGTGCAGGAATGGGAGGGCAAGAAGGCCGGCACGCCGCCCAGCGGCAAGGTCTTTCTGGCGATTTCGCCCGGACGCGGAAGACTCAAGGTGGCCGAAAAGGGGCTGCCCCTGCCGGCGGAGTTGCGGGGCAGAGGCTACGACGATCCGCTGGTGAAGCGGGCCTACTTGAACTACTGTCGACGCGCCGTCGAGTTCTTCCAGCCCGACTACCTCTGCATCGGCATCGAAGTCAACGAGATCCATTCGGCCGGGGCCGACAAATGGCGGGCGTACGTCGAGTTGCACGAGCACGTCTACGCGGAACTGAAGAAGCAGCGGAAGGACCTGCCCATCTTCGCGTCGTTCACGTTGCACAACACGTTCAAGCGGCGAGGGGAGATGCTCGCGGAGTTCCAACGGCTGATGCCCTACAACGACCTCGTGGCGGTCAGCTACTATCCGTTCCTTCTGGGCGAAAAAGAACCCAAGACCGCGCTGGACTGGATGACCGGCCAGTTCGACCGGTTCGAAAAACCCTACGCGATGGTCGAAACAAACGAGGCGGCCGAGGAGTTGACCTTCCCGTCGATGGGACTGACGATCCACGGCACTCCGGCGAAGCAGACGGCGTACTACGAGTTACTCTTGTCCATGGCGCAGCAGCGGCGATTCACGTTCGTCATCAGCTTCATCCACCAGGACTACGACCCGCTCTGGGAGAAGATCAAGAACGGCGCCCCGGAGTTGTTCATGGCCTGGCGGGATTGTGGCCTATTGGACGAAAACGGCAAGCCGCGGCCGGCGTATGGCCTCTGGCGAAGCTACTTCCTGATGCCGCTGGCGGAGTGATCGGTCGGCGCGCAATCACCGACGCCGTTGGCCGAACTCGCGAGCGAAATTGACCCCGGGCGTGTTGATTCCCCGACGAACCGGCCTATACTGCACGTCAGATGCCGATCGATCGAAGTGGAGCGCGTCTTCCGACGCCGGCCACAACACACTGCTATGGAAGGACACGCATACGATGACGAGACGATACCACGCTACGGCGTGCCTGCTGGCCGTTTGCTTGCTGGCGACGTCGGAAAGCCCGGCATCGACCGCTCAGGGAGCCGACGTGGCCGAGTCGGCCGGCGTCCGGCCGCGATTGACGACGCCCTGGAGTGAGAAAGTCTTGCCGGAACGGGCGCATCCGGAATACCCTCGCCCGCAGATGGTGCGGAAGCGATGGCAGAATCTCAACGGGCTGTGGGACTACGCCATCCGCCCGGCCGATGCGAAGCGGCCCGATCCGTTCGACGGGAAGACTCTGGAATCGTTCGACGGAGAGATCCTCGTGCCGTTCGCGGTCGAGTCGGCACTTTCCGGCGTGCAGAAGCGGGTGGGCAAGGAGAACCGGCTTTGGTATCGGCGTTCGGTACGGATTCCCGACGATTGGCAAGACGATCGCATCCTGCTGCATTTCGGGGCCGTCGATTGGGACACGACCGTGTGGGTCAACGGCCAACAAGCGGGACGTCACCGCGGCGGATACGATCCGTTCACGTTCGACGTGACCGAAGCCTTGAAGGATCGGGCCGGCGAGCACGAGATCGTCGTCTCCGTTTGGGACCCGGCCGACGACGGCACCCAGCCGCGGGGCAAGCAGCGGAACGAACCTCGCGGCATTTGGTACACGCCGGTGACCGGCATCTGGCAGACGGTCTGGCTCGAGCCCGTTCCCGAGACGCACATTGCGGCCTTGAAGATCGTTCCCGACGTCGATGGGAAGAAGCTGTCGGTCTCGGTGAGTCGTTCCGGCGATGCAAACTTGAAGCTCAAAGTGGCCGCGCCGAAACTCCAGGCCGGCGCCGAAGGTCCCATCGGCCAGCCCGTGCAGCTTGCCCTGGACGGCTTCGAGCTTTGGTCGCCCGACGATCCGGTGCTCTACGACCTCATCGTAGAGGTTCTCGACAGCGACCGGACGGTCGACCGTGTGGAGAGCTACTTCGCCATGCGGAAGATCGAGGTCCAGCCCGACCAGAATGGCATCCCGCGGATCCTGCTCAACGGCAAGGCCCTGTTCCAGTACGGGCCGTTGGATCAGGGCTGGTGGCCGGACGGGCTCTACACGGCCCCGACCGACGAGGCGCTGCTCTACGACCTGAAGATCACCAAACAGCTCGGCTTCAACATGGTCCGCAAGCACGTGAAGGTCGAACCGCTTAGGTGGTATTGGCACTGCGACCGCATCGGGCTGCTCGTCTGGCAAGACATGCCCAACGGCGACGCCCACGCCCGTTGGCCCGTCGACGGGACCGAAATCGAACGCTCGGCGGAATCGAAGGCACAGTTCGAACGCGAGTTGAAGGCCCTGATCGACACGCATCGCAACCATCCGTCGATTGTCGCCTGGGTACCGTTCAACGAGGCCTGGGGGCAATCGCGGACGGTGCACTGGACCGAGTGGATCAAGCGATGCGATCCCACGCGGCTGGTGATCTCGGCCAGCGGCGGCAACGATTTCGGCGTCGGCGACGTACACGATATCCACGACTATCCCGGTCCCGAGGCCCCGCCGGCAGAGGCCGTTCGGGCCGCCGTGTTGGGCGAGTTTGGCGGGCTGGGCCTGCCGCTGGCCGGCCATACGTGGCAAGACGAGAAGAACTGGGGCTATCGGAGTTTCGACTCGCGCGAGGCACTGCAAGAGGCCTATCTCGGCCTAATGGCACGGCTTCGGCCCTTGATCGAATCGCGGCTCAGCGCAGCGATCTACACGCAGACGACCGACGTCGAGATCGAGATCAACGGGCTGATGACCTACGACCGGCGGGTGTTGAAGTACGACGTGGAAACGCTGGCCGCGGCCCATCGCAAGCTCTACGCGCCGCTGCGAAAGCTCAACGACGCCGAACTCTCGCAGGCTTACACGATCGCCTATTGGCGATTTGAAGACGGACGGCCCGGCGAACTCGTGCCGCACGATCGCAGCCGGCGTGAGGGTATTGCCGCGGCCGACGTGACCGGGCATGGCAATCACGTTTATGCATTCTCCCAACGCAACGCTCCACGCCACAGCGACGACGTGCCCGCCGCGACCGTTCCCCGGCTCGGCCTTGCCAACAAGGGGTCGCTCGACGACACGGCCGAGATCGATGGCCCCACGCGCGACCTGTTCACCGATCCCGGCCGGTCGCGGACACACATGAACGCGGTCAGCACGTTTCCCTTGAATCAATGGACGATCGAACTGTCGGTCAAGCCGGCCGAACTCGGGCGGACGCAGACGCTGCTCGGCGAAGACGGCAAGCCGACCGACGGCCCACACGCCCCGCTGCAGCTTCAGATACGCAAGGACAATCGTATCGCCGTGGTGGCGATCGATTCTCGCGGCAGCGTACGAACCGTCGCCGGCCGCGAGCCGATGGCCGTGGGCAAGTGGGTGCACGTAGCGGCCGTTTGCGACGGAAAGACCCTCAAGCTGCTGTTGAACTCAGGCGATGGCTATGAGGAACAAGCAGTGACCGATTTCGCCGGCCCGCTGAAGAGCAACGTCGGCACCTGGACCATCGGCCGCGGATTCTACGAGGGCAAGCTGGCCTTTGACGCCCGGGCGGCGATCGACGAGGTTCGCGTGAGTGCCGTCGCGCTGCCGGTCGAGCTGTTGTTGTGGTTCGGCGAGTGAGATTCATGCGGTGGGCCTAAGCGGGCCGGACGGAGACGAAGCGGTGATTCGCAATACGTTTTTGCATCTGCCCGACGTCGGTCCCCAGCGCGAAGCGGCGCTCTGGGCGCGGGGGATCCTCGGCTGGGATCAGTTTGTGGCGGCCGTCGAGCGTGGCGACGTCGACGAGCCACTCTATCGCCGGACCGTTGGGCTGGTTCGCCAATCGGCCGAGGCGATCGACACGGGCGACGTCGACTTCTTCAAGTCGACCTTGTCTAGCCGAGAAGCGTGGCGGCTTTATCCGGAATTCATCGACCGGGCGTTGTTCATCGACATCGAGACCACGGGCCTTTCGCCCGACTACGACCAAGTGACCATGATCGGCACGCTGGCCGGCGGCGAGTTGGCGCTGTTTGTCGACGGGGTGAACCTGCACGCGTTTGAGGAGTACATCCGGCAGTTTCCGCTATTGGTGAGCTTCAACGGAAGCCAGTTCGACGTCCCCTTCCTGCGGCGCCATTTCCCCGAGGCCCGGCTCGATCAACTGCACATCGACCTGCGTTTCGTGCTGGCGTCGTTGGGCTATCGCGGTGGGCTGAAGGCGATCGAAAGACGGCTCGGCTTGCAGCGCGATCCGTCGATTCAGGAGACCGATGGGTACGAAGCGGTCCGGCTTTGGCACCAGTACTGCCGCGGAGATCGCGACGCGCTGGACAAACTGATCCTCTACAACCTCACCGACGTGATCAACCTGGTCGAACTGATGGAGATTGCGTTTGAACGTAAGAGCCGGGCGTTGCGGTTTCCCGGCCCGATTTCGGTGCCCAAGTACGGCGATTTGCCGGATCTGAACCAGGCATTGATCGGGGCATTGACGGCGATGATTCCCGCTTGATGCTGTTCTCTACTCAAACTATGAACGTGGAGTGGAAAATGGGGACTGGCTCCGAGCCGGCGCAGATGCCAAACCCGCGGAAGAACGCCGTCGGCTCGCTGCCTGTCCCCTTTTTCCACGGCAACCGTGAGGAAGGAGTACGACGATGAGACGAACGAAGACGGCATCCGTAGCGAGGCTGACCGTTGTGGCCCTTGCCGCCGTGGGTCTTGCTGACGGCCCGTGCTTTGCGGAAACGCCGGCGGAGCCAACGAGCGAGCCGGTCTTCGACGTGCAGGACTTGTTCGAGTCCGTGCGGATCCCCAACATCACCGTGGCCACCGACGGGACCGTCCTGGCCTTCGCCCGTAGCGGCCGGGTGCTGCGCCGAAGCCGGGACGGCGGCAAGACGTTCGGCCCCGTGCAGGAAGTGGGCAGCGACGCCGGCGGCAGTGCGATCGTCGACGAAACAACCGGCGACGTGATGGTCGTGCGTTCCCGCAGCGGCTATCTGTGGCGAAGCCGCGACCACGGAAAGACCTGGCGGCGCGAGGAGATCACGGTGCGGCCGAACCCGCTCGGGCACGGAGCGTTGGACGGCGTACCGGCACAAACGTCCTGCTCCGAGTCGGGCGTGACGCTGCGTTACGGCAAACAGAAGGGCCGGCTGTTGATGCCCGCCCGCGTGCAACCCCCCGAGGGCAACAACGGCCAAGAGTGGTGGCCGTACAACTACAACACGGCAATCTACAGCGACGACGGCGGCAAGACCTGGCAGACCAGCGCCCCGGTACAAAGCGGCACGGGCGAGGGGACGCTGGCCGAGCTGTCCACCGGCTCGATCTACTACAACTCCCGCTCCCACATGTCGATCGATCATCGCCGGCGGATCGCGATGAGCCACGACGGCGGGCAGATGTTCGTCGACTGGCGGGTTTGCCGGGATCTTCGCGAGGTGGGCCAGCCGTTCTACTTCAAATACGGCACCAAGCCGAGCTACGGCTGCAACGCGGGGCTGGTGCGGCTACCGTTGGAAACGACCGGCGGCAAGGACGTACTGTTGTTCAGCACCCCCGACATGCCCGGCGGCTCGCGGTTTCGGATGACGGTTTGGGCGAGCTTCGATCGGGGGGAAACCTGGCCGGTGAAGCGATTGGTCTACGAAGGGCCCAGTGCCTATTCGTCGTTGGCCGCCGGGAAGGACGGAACCGCGTACCTGCTCTTCGAGCGAGGCAAGAAGAAGCTCTACGAGAGCGTGGCCGTCGCCCGATTCAACCTGGCGTGGCTGACCGAAGGGCAAGACTTGCAGGAGTTGCTCGGTGATTGACGCACCGACCGGAGGTTCACACCTTGAAGATCTTCACCACCCGACGCACGTTCGTTCAGGCTTCGCTGGCTTTCTTTCTCGGCGTCGGCAATGCCGTCGGCGGGTCGCTGCGGCGGCTGGTGCCGAATCGGCAGGAGCGCCAGGCCGCGGAGAAGGCACGCCAACAGGGCGCTGGCACCGTGGCTTTGAAAGGCCCCGAGACGGTCGAAGCCTACTCGCGGCAAACGTGGACGCTCGTCTACACGGCCGACGCCGGCGGCATCAAGCCGGGCGGAGGGCTGCGGATCGGCCTGCGGCACTTGCAGAACTGGCACGCCGAGATGCCGCAAACTCGCGATCCGCACGGCGGCGGATATCTCTCGGCCGCGGCCGACGGTGGCGTGCCGGTCGACGTCTCCGTGCCCGGCGGTAAGCTCAACTCGCAGTATTTCGCCTGGCAGAATCTCGTACAGGCCACGGTCCGGTCGCCGGGATTGAAGCCGGGTGAGCAACTGCGCGTGACCTTCGGCGATCGCAGCCAGGGCGGACGCGGATGGCGCGTCCAACCGTTCGACGAATCGCACTACGGGTTCAAATGTTACGTGGACGTCACCGGCGACGGCGAGTTCCTGCCGATCGAGGAAAGCCCCACGATCGAGATTACGGCCGCGGCACCGACGAAGCTCACGGTCTTGGCGCCTTCCGACGCGGTTGCCGGCGAGGCCTGTTGGTGTCTGGTGCGGGCGGAAGATCGATTCGGCAACCCCGCCACGCAATATCGCGGCACTGTGCGGCTGAGTTCCACCGACCCGGCGGCAGATTTGCCCGAGGTGCTTTCTTTCACGGCGGAAGACCGCGGCGTGCGTCGTTTCGAGTCGATCGTCTTTGCCACGTTTGGCGATCACACGATCTCCGCCGCCGACGGCGAACTGACCGCCCGCAGCAACCCGGTTTGCGTCGCCGGCAAGCCATCCGCACAACGCGTTTTCTGGGGCGATCTGCACACGCACACGCTACAATCCGACGGCCGGGGCACGGTCGAGCAGGCCTACGACTTCGCAAAACGCGTCGCCGGCCTCGACTTCGCCGCCGTCAGCGACCACGCTTTCGAGATCCTCGACGAGATGTGGGAGTTGAACAAACGTGTCACGGTGGAGTTCAACGAACCGGGCCGATTCGTCACTTTCAACGCGTTCGAATGGAGCGGCACCACGCCGGTCGGCGGCGACCACAACGTCTACTTCCTGGGCGACGACCCGCCGCTGCTGCGATCGCCGCTGATGTACCACCCGGACAATTACCAGATGGACCACCGCGGCCCGAAGGTCGACCACGTGACGAAGCTGTTTCGGCTGCTGCGCGAAACTTGCCGGCCGGGCACCGTCTTCTGCATCCCGCACTGGGGTGGGCGGCGAGGGAATCCGCAGTGGCACGACCCGCAGGTGCAGCGGCTGATCGAGATCTTCAGTGAACATCGCCGTAGCGAAGACTGGGCCGCCACGTTCCTGGCCGCCGGCCACCGCGTGGGGATCATGGCCGCCGGCGACAACCACTCCGGCAACCCGGGCTACGGCTGCCTGAAGCCATCGCACGATTGGGACTCGCAAGAGATCGGCATGGCGCTGGTCGGCGTGTGGGCCGAGGAGTTGTCGCGGGAATCGATCTTTACCGCCCTTTACAATCGTCACGTTTACGCCACCAGCGGCGCGAGGATTCGGCTGAACTTCCGCGTCGATGGCCGGCCAATGGGCAGCGAAATACGCGCCGAGAAGGCCCCGCAAATCGACGTCGAGGTGGCCGGCACGGCGCGGATCGAGCGGATCGAGATCAAACGCGACGGGCAAATCGTCGGGACACAAACGCCGCTAGGCGAGTCGGCGAAGCTATCCTGGCGCGACGGGGACTTCGACGCGGACAAACCCTGCTTGTACTACGTCCGCATCGTCCAGACCGACGGCGAAGAGGCGATCTCCAGCCCGGTTTGGGTGAATTGACCGATGACAGCCGTGCTGCGACGGCGTGCAAGGAGACCGAGAACATGAAACGACGTGAATTCCTGGGGACCAACCTGGCGGCCATGGCGGGCGGAGCTTTGGCGGCCGGCCGTGCAGACGCGGCCGACGCACCGGACGCCGCCCGCCTGGACACCCCCAGCCCGGACACGACCAGCCCGGACACGACCAGCCCGGACACGACCAGCCGGCTCTCTCCCGACGTGCAAATGCAGTTCATGCGGCCGGGGCAGCTCGAAGCCGCCGGACGCAAGTTTCCGGTCGTCTACGTGCCGTTCGGGCCGATCGAGTGGCACGGCGTTCACCTGCCGCTAGGCACCGACGCGATCAAGGCCCACGGGATCCTGGTCAAATGTGCCGAGAAGTTCGGCGGCGTGGTCTGTCCGCCGGTCTACTTCCACAACGGATTCCCGCTCGAGCACCTCGTGCCGCTGCTGACGGGCCTGTTTCAGCGCCTGAAGCGGACCGGGTATCGCGTGATCGTGGGCGTCTCCGGGCACAACGTCAAAGGGCAGATCGACATGATCGAGGAGGCGCTGAAGCCGGTGACCGCCGACGGCCAGGCGGCCGGGATCGGGCTCTGGGAGATCACACTCAGCCGGGGGCCGGAGTCGGGTACCGATCATGCGGCCAAGTGGGAGACCTCCGACATGATGTTCTTCTACCCCGATCAGGTCGACATGGGCGAGTTGGGCGACGGTCCGCTGAACCTCGACATGAAACCTCCCACCGGCATCGGCGGCCTCGACCCGCGCAAACATGCCTCGGCCGCCGTGGGCCGCCGCAACGTGGAGTTGGCGGCCGACGCCATCGGGCGAAAGGCTCAGGAGCTACTCGCCTCGCTGCCGAAGGATCGGCGGTCGTTCAACAGCAAGGGCGTGCGGCCGGGGAATTGGTGGATGATCTGATCCTGCGGCGTCGGTCGCCAGGATCAGGGCTCGTCCGTTAAGAGCACTTGGTCGACGGCCTCAGCGGCCGGCTCGGGCTGTTCGGCTTCGGCCGAACTCAGGCTGGAGAGATCGATCAGCCTCAGTGCGGTCAGGAAGTTCGTCTGGTTGTTCCGCGCCAACAACACATCGGTCACGTTGACGCGCTGGTCGTGGTTGTAGTCGTACGCCAGATCGATACCGGCCGGGTCGAGGAAGTTGCGGGGGTTGTTCCGCGCCAGCAGCAGATCGGTAGTTGTGACCATCGCGTCGGTGGTCGAGTTGCCCGCGTCGCCGATGGCGTTGCCGAAGTAGAAGACGTCGTTGGCCGGAATTCCGAGGCCGTCGGCCAGCACGGTGACCTCGAGCCACTGGTTGCGGATGACGCCGTCGGACCAAGTGACGGTGATCCGGTCGGTGCCGTCGACGCCTTCGCCGGGGCCAAAGGTGACCGACGACGGGGCAGGGGCCTGCGTCCAAGAGTCGGGATCGTCGTTGTTTCCCACTTTGAACTCGAAATCGGCCTCGCTCGGCGTGGCGCCGGCGGCCATCCCGTACACGTCGACCATCACGCCGTTGATACCCCGGCTGTAGTTGGTGTAGTTGGCAAAGGTGGCCGTCTGGCCCGGCAACAAGGGCGTCTTGTCCGTGGCAATTGCGTCGGCGGGATCGCCGAAGGCCGAGTTGCCGTAGAAGACGTAACGCCCGACGACCGGCGAAACGGCCTCGACGCGGACCGCGTCGGCAATCACGTACTGGTCGGCGTCGTCGGAAAGCGCCACGACCAGTTGATTGCCGGTGATCTCGAAGATGCCCAGGCTCTCCCACGCGACGTTGTCCTCGACGAAATCGTCCGGCGGCGACTGCTGGTTCAACCGTACCGTTTCGAGCGTGGTCGAACCGTCGCGGACGTCGAACGGGGCGTCGCTGGACTGATTGACGTAGTCGGGCCAGGTCGCCGCCACGCGATACAGCCCGGGCGTGACCGGGAAGCTCCAGCTTGCGGTGTCTTCGCCGCCGCCGGAACGGCCGAAGTGGATCCCCTCGGCAAGACCTGCGGCCGGATGATAGATCCACTCGCCGCCGGTGCGGAAGCCGGCGTCTCCGTCGTCGATGATCCACACCGGCCAAGGCCATGGCGGCAGCTTGGGATCGTCCTGCTCGGAGGGAAACTCGATCGCTGCGTACTGGTGCGTCGGATCCTCGATATTCACCGCCGTAGCCGACTCCTCGGCCACCGTGTAGAGCACGTTGTCGATGAAGCCGCTGCGCCGAACGGGCGAGTCGTGCGGCAGTTCGCCCAGCAGTTGGATCCCGTCGCCCGACTCACGCGTGGCCGTGACGTCGATCGTAAACAGCATCAACTCGTCTTCGCGGACCGTCCGGCGGCTCTCACCGTAGCCGTCGCCGTTTTCGTCGACGCGCTCCTGATAGACCCGGGCCGACGGCATCGAGAGCACGTTGTGATGGGCGAACCAGCCGAAGGCGTGGTGATCGACTTCCGCCTCGGACGTGGAGAATCGATCGAACGTGTATTGATCGATCAATCGCGGCTGGCTCAGGTCGCTCACGTCGAACAGCGCAACCTGCGTCGGTCCACTGCGGCCTACCGGCGTGTTGCGGCCAACGGTGAGCAAGTGGTCTGCGTCGATCAACTGCATGTAGCTGTTGAAGCCCGGCATGGTGACGTGGCCGACCGCACGCGGCTTCGCCGGGTCGGAGAGATCCACGGCGAACAGCGGGTCGATATCGCGGAAGGTGGTCACGAATCCCCGATCGCCCATAAACCGCACCGAGCGAATCGACTCGTCCAGCGCCAGGTTTTGAATTCCGCCGACGTACTCCAGCACCCCGGCGTCGTTGCGCAACACGAACAGCACGTTCTCGCTGCGGCCCGACCAGTTGCCGGCGTACGAGTTGTTGATCGTGGTGGCGATCCGCAGATGGCCGTCGAATTCGTCGGCCGAGAATTGATCGACCATCCGCCCGGGCACTCGCCCCTTGGCTGCGAACTCGACGTTGCCGGTCTCGGCGTCCCAATCGAATTCGAGGATGTCGAGGACTCCGCCGTCTTCCGCCGTATACTCCTGATCGAAGACGAAGAGGTTCTCCAGCGAGCCGTAGATCTCGCTGGCCCCGCCGGTGAAGAGGCCCGTCGAGGCCACGATCCCCGGCTGGTCGTCGGCAATGTTCATCGAGACGACCGTCACCAGCCGCTCGGCGTCCGGCGCGAACGGCCGAAACAACTCTCCGGCCACGTGCAGCGGGCTCGTCTGGAGGACTTCGCCGTCGGCGTCGTAGCTGGTGGCCTGTGGGAGGAACGTCTCGATCTCAGCCGTGACGCGGGCGATGTATTGCTCCTCGGTTTCGTAGACTTTCGGGCCTTCCGGGTCTTCGGTCGTCGGGAGCAACTCCGGCCGCGGCAGCCAACCGTCGACGTCGTTGTCGCGCAAAACCAGAAAGACCGAATCGTCAATGCGGCGCGACTCCACGTAGCGGCCGTCGAGTTTCGTCTGCTCGACCAGATCGGGCACCTCGCGGTCCGACACGTCGAGCACGGTGACGTAGGTTTCGGAAGGTTGTGGCTGCGGCCACCAGAGGCTGGCCAACACGATTCCCCCGCCAAGATCGTCGTAGGGGGGCAGCCAAGGATACGCGGACGCCTTCGAGACTACCGTCAGCCGATCGCCGTGCAGGTACATCCCTACGGGCTCACCTTCGATGGCCGTCCGCGAGGCGATCGACATCTCCTCGGCGGGCCAGGCGTCGGCGATGATCAACTCGCTGTCGGTGAGAATGTAGATGTAGTCGTCATCAACCTCGATAATGTCGCCCTCGTCGACGCCGGCGACCTGTACGTTGGTCTCGGAATGGACTCGCTCAGTGGGGGCGAGGCCGTCGCCGGAGAATGCATAGGTCTGGCCGCCAAATCCCGGCGGCAGCGAGGTGCTTCCCTTGCCCATACCGAACAAATAGGCGTATCGCTGCAGGGCATCTTCGAGCAGGAATTCGGCCACGTTGGCCGGGTCGTCGAACCGCGGCAACGTGTCTTCGACGGACTCGCTGACGTGGACCGTGACCGCGGCCTTCAGGGCCCCATCGACCGTATAGCCGAACGTGTCTTCGCCCGAGAACCCGGCCGGCGGTGTATACTGAATGGAGCCACCGTCGGACGCGACGGCGACCGCGGCACCGGCGTCCGTTGCGGTGACGCCCGTGATGCGGCCGGCGCCCGTGTAGTTGGCCCCGAACATGTCGTTGACCAGCACGGTCAGGGCACTTCCGGCGCTGTCGGGCTCCACACGATAGACGTCGTCGCGGACCCGGCGGACCACCGGGACTTCGACGGTCTGGCGCATCATGCCGTCGACCGTATAGGTGAAGCGGTCGGTGCCGGCGAAGTCGGCCGCCGGCGTGTAGATCACCGACTTCCCGTCCTCGGAAATGCTGACCGTGCCCCCTTGCTCGGGCGTGCCAACCGAGGTGATCTGCCGAGGGCCGCTGTAGTAAACACTGCCTCTGAAATCGTTCGTCAGGGGATAGAGGACGTTCTTGTTGCTATTCTGGTCAACTGGGAAGTCGTCGCCCCGCAAATAGTTGTAGAAGTATACGGAGACGTTCTCCGTATACTTGCCGTCGACGGTATACGTAAACGAATCGGAGCCGCCCTCGGCCGACACGAACCGCAGCCATTGCCCGTTGCCCTCGATCGTCACCAGCCCGCCGTTGGCCGTTTCGCCAACCGACGTGATTCGTCCTGCGCCCGGGTAGTTCCCTCCGAAATGGTCGTTCGCCAGCACGTAGAGCGTGTGTCCGGCCGGCGCCGGATAGGGTTCGTAGCGGTAGCTGTCGCGTGTGGTCAGCGGCAGCATCCGCACCGTTACCTCGGCCGTTAGGTCGTCGGCGACCGTATAAGTGAAATGGTCGTTTCCGCGGAAACCCTCCGGCGGCGTGTAGATCAGCCGGCTACCGCCGGCGGCAATCGAAACTGTGCCGCCGTCAGTCGTTTCGCCCACTGCCGTGATCGTCCGGGAGCCCTGATACCCGTTTCCGAGGAAGTCGTTGGCCAACACGTCGAGCGAGTTGTTGACCGTATCTTCATAGACGTGTTGGCCGAAGTAGTCGTAGCGGACCGGCCGCGTGACATCGACGCGCACCGTGGCACGGTACTTGCCGTCGGCAATGTACTCGAAAGAGTCGAGCCCCTCGAAATCGGGCGGAGCAGAATAGAGGATCTCCTGCCCGCCGGGCATGATCTCGACCGTGCCGCCTTCGGCCGTCTCACCCACGGAGGTCACCCGGTCGACGACGTCGCGGACAATCCGCTGATTATTCACCCGATAGCTGAACCAATCGTTGTCGGTCACGTCGATCGGGAACTCCACGCTGCCGCGGTCCAATTCCACTCGATTGTCCCGCACCGGGCGATGCACCTGTACTGAAACGTGGGCCTCGTAGAGGCCGTCGACGACGTATTGGAAACTCTCGTAGCCCGCGCGGTCCGGTTCCGGCGTGTAGCTCAGCGTCTGGCCATCGGCGGCGATGGTCACGGTGCCGCCGCGGCTCGGCTCGCTGACGTGGGTGATCATCCGCGCGCCTGCGTATCCCGGCCAGAAGTGGTCGTCGGCCAGCACGTCCAGCAAGTTGTTCTCGCTCGACTGGACCAGGCCGGGATAGCTGTCGTTTCCGACCGGGTTGATGATGATGACCTGCACGTCGGCCGGATAGAGATCGTCGACCACGTAGACGAAGGTATCTTTTCCCGCCATATACAGCGACGGCGTATAGACCAGCGACTTGCCGTCGGCGGCAATCTCCACTTCCGCGCCGAGGGCCGTTTCGCTAACCGCCGTGATCCGGCCTTCGCCGCCGTAGCCGGGCCAAAACGGATCGTTGCCGAGTACGCCCAGCACTCGAGCGTCGCCGTCGGGCGGGAAACTGTATGAGTCGTCGGCCAGCAGCGGCAAAACTTCCACCGTGACCGTGGCCGAGAGTTGGTTGTCGACGTAATAGACGAATGTCTCGTCGCCGTCGAAGTCGGCCGGTGGGACGTAACGGATCGAATCGGCGCCGTCGCCGATCTCCACCCGGCCACCTTCGCTGCCGTAGCTCACCGAGGTGATCTCCCGCAGCCCCGGATAGTCGACCGGGAAGGCGTCGTTATCCAACACGTCCAGCGAGAGCGCGTCGGCGTTCTGATAGACCTCGAAGCGGTCGTCGGCCAATTCGGCCCCGCCGCCGTCGAGCAGCATCCGAGGTTCCAACGATTCGACGGACAAACGCCGCGGCCGAGAGCCGCAATGTCGAGCCGGCCACATCCGCAGAGAAGAACGTGCCATAAGAACACCCCCTAAACGAGGTGAAAGGTGAGGCGTCAGTTCCGATTCGGCCTCCTGGAGATACCCAGCCGTAGGATACAGCGTACCACAAGTCGGGCGGCCTTTGCAAGGGTCGCGCGGCAGCCAAGGACATATCAATGCCATTATTCCGGCGCGACCACTCGGTATCGCTCTGTCGATCCCTATAACACACAGGCGACAGGCCGTTCATTATTCACCGCCCTTCTCGAAAAAGAAAGCCGTGACCAGTCGCCACACGCCGCAGCAGGCATGAGGGAGCCACTAACTTGAATTATATCAACACCACCCGTATTGGTGTATTCCGGATCAAGATTCCGAGTTCAGGGAACATCGGCCGGACGGACATATGGCCATGTGGCCCGGCCAGATTCGCCCAGCCCCTCTCGACGCAACTGACGCGGCCCGTCGCACCGGCCGACCCTGCACGCCATAATGGACCTTCCGGTCACACGGCCTGAGAAATGGTCAGATTTGGCCGCGTGTTGAGCGTCCAACCGCACGGACTCGAAGCTCGGAGCCACGCATGAGACAGAATCGCCCTCGCTTCGTCTTGGCCTCCGTCCTGCTTGCAGCCGTCGGCCCGGCGGCTGCCTGGGGAGAAGACGACGTTTTGAAGCTCTCCGGGGTGAAGGGGGGCCTAGTTGTACACGTCGGCTGCGGCAACGGGGAGTTTACGGCAACGCTCTGCGACGGCCGCAAGTACCTGGTACACGGGCTGGACGCCGATGCGGCAAACGTAGAGAAAGCTCGCGCGCACCTGGGCGAACTCGGGCTGCACGGCACGGCGACCGTGGAGCACTTCGACGGGCGGCACCTGCCGTACGTCGACAACCTGGTGAACCTGCTGATCGCTAACGACCCGGGCGACGTGTCGATGGACGAAGTGATGCGTGTGCTCACGCCCGGCGGCGTGGCGATGATCGGCGGCACGGAGACCGTCAAACCTCGGCCGGAGCAGTTCGACGATTGGACCCACTGGCTGTACGACGCAGGCAACAACGCCGTGTCGCGTGATAAGGCCGTGGGCGTCTCGCGCAGCCTGCAATGGACCATGCCGCCGCTCTCCGGCCGGCACCACAACCTGCTGCCCAGCGTCGCCGCGATGGTCTCGGCCGGCGGGCGTCTCTATTGCATCATCGACGAAGCCCCCGTCGGCGTGCGAGGCCCCGGCGGCAAGTGGTCACTGGTCGCTCGGGACGCGTTCAACGGGCTGTTTCTCTGGCGGCGGCCGATGACCGAGTGGGGATGGCAGCACTGGTCGGACGTCCAGGTCGGCGGCCTGATGCGATTCAAAGGCCCGGATCAGCTCTATCGAAGACTCGTGGCCGCCGGCGACGTGGTCTACGTAACGCTCGGTTTCCGGCAGCCGGTCGTGGCGCTGGACGGAGCGACCGGCGAGACGATTCGCGTGTATCAGGGCACCGAGAACACGGCGGCCATATGCCATCGCGACGGCACGTTGTTTCTCACCCGCAACGTTGCCGGCCGGGTACCCGGAAAGGACCTTCTGGCCGTCGACGCAGAAACGGGCCGAATCCTCTGGCAACGGAAGGGATTCACCGGCATCACTTCCCGCGGCGATGAACTGAAGGCCTTCACCGACGCCTACCTTACCGTCGGCGACGAGCATGTCTTCTTCCTGGACCGCGACGACGTCGTTGCGCTGGACATCGAGACCGGCCAGACCGCCTGGACGCATCCGCGGCCTGCCATGCGGATGGACGTGTTCGGCCACTACGATTTCAACTTCGCCAATTTCTGCACGCTGGTCTATCACCAAGGGCGGCTGTTCCTCGGGCAAATCGACCCGACCGCCGTGAACCTCAACGGCTGGCAGCAGAAGGACCTCGCCTTGCTGGCGTTGGACGCCGCCTCGGGCAAGAAGCTCTGGGAGCATACGGGCATGACCCTGGCCCACTTCACACCGCCGGATCTGTTCGTTCGCGGCGGCTTAGTATGGACGCTGGAGAAAGAGACCGTGGCGCTCTGCGGGTTGGACGTGCAGACGGGCGAAGTACGGCGACGCTATCCCGTCAAGGAGATGCTCGTCGGCCACCACCACCGCTGCTATCGCAACAAGGCCACCGCGCGATTCTATCTGGCCGGCGAAGAGGGGATCGAGTACATCGATTTCGATTCCGGCACGCTCGACGTACACCACTGGCTCCGCGGCGCCTGCGGCTACGGCCTGATGCCGGCCAACGGGCTGATCTACATGCCCACGCACGCCTGCGGCTGCCACAACAACGTGAAGCTCAACGGCTTCTTCGCGCTGAGCAGCCGAAAGCCTCGATCGACACGGCAGCCGACGGCAACGACACGCAAGCGATTGGAGGAGGGACCCGCCTTTGGGCGAAGCGTTGTCTCAGACACTGCAACGTCGGACGTTGTGGAAGACTGGCCCGTCTACAAGCACGACAACCGGCGGAGCAATCACGCTCGAACCGACGTGCCCACACGGTTAAGGAAGCGCTGGGAGCAGCCGCTTGCCGGCCAACTGACACCTCCGATCATCGCCGGAAATCGCGTCTTCGTCGCCTCGCCGACAAGCAACGCGGTCTATTGCCTCAATGCCGATAGCGGCGAGCGACGCTGGCAATTCATCACCGACGGCCCGGTCGATACGCCGCCCACGTATCACGCCGGCCGACTGCTATTCGGCACGCGCGGCGGGTCGGTCTACGCGCTCGATCCGCACGACGGCGCGCTGATTTGGCGTTTTCGCGCGGCCCCGGACGATCTGCGTCTGACGGCCTTTGGACGTCTGGAATCGCTCTGGCCGGTCCACGGCAGCGTGTTGGTTCTCGACGATAGGGTCTATTGTGTCGCCGGCCGGTCGATGCACCTCGACACGGGGCTGTACGTTTACGTGCTCGATTTGCCGACCGGCAAGGTCCTGCAACACGCGAACCTCAAGGCGGATATCGGCCCCAAGGGTGAATTGGGCGGGGCCGTTCTGCCCGACCTCCTCGTCGGCGACGAAAACGGCATCACGATGCGGCAGATGCGATTTGATCCCGAGGATATCGCAAATCACGTCACGGCCGCCGGTGGGAGCTTTCTGCGAGTCAACGACGGGGGGCTGCTGGACGCAACCTGGATCAACAACAACTTCTGGCGATACGGCCCGGCCCAGGGCCAGATGCTCGTGTTCGACGGCACGACGGCCTTTGGTATTCGCGGGCCCGGCAAGCTGATCACCAAGTCGTACGGGCAGGACGTCTTTGCGCCCGGCACGGACGGCTATCTGTTGTCGGCCGTCGGTCTGGGCAAGCAGCCGGGCGTCGGCAGCCGGGACGACCGCCGTGGCAAGGCTGCGCCCAAGCCGCAATGGCAACGCCGCGTGGCCGTGCGAGCGCAAGGCATGGTGGTGACCGACGCCCATCTGTTTCTCGCCGGCACGCCGGACGTGATGGACGTCGACGCTCCCTGGGCCGCGTTCGAAGGCCGCCGCGGCGGTGTGCTCGAGGTCTACGACAAGACGGACGGAACAAAGCTTGCCGAATGCAGGCTCGACAAGCCCCCGGTTTTCGACGGGCTGGCCGCGGCCGGTCGTCGTCTGTTTCTGACGACCACTGACGGCCGGATTGTCTGCATGGCCGGGCGATAGGTGGCGGCTGGCTAGCAGGTGCCGGATGCGTCGCCTAAGTAGACGATCTTCCAGTCTTCGAAGATCACCCCAAGACCGTGTTCCGGGTCCCAAGTACACCCCATGGTGAGTCGGAAACGCTTCGCTTCCGGGTCCGCTCGGCCGATGCAGAGTCGGGGCGGCGGTTCGATCAAGGGCCAGACGTCTTGCGGCTCGGATAGCTTGGGGGCCATTCGCTCCGCTTCCTCCGGGTATTCGTTGTGGTTTGCATCTACGACGGCAAACGAACCGTGGATCTCGTTCTTGATGTACCAATCGAACACCGCCGCGGCAAACGGTGTGCGGACGTCACCGTCATAGGCAACGATCTCCTGAAGGAATGCTAAGTGCTCGTCAGCGGTTCCGCCCGGAGGAGGCTCCACGTTCACTCTTGCGGCATCACCCCAGAATGGAAGAAAGGCCTTGCCCTCCCACCATTCGAATTCCGAGTGCCACTTGAACTCCCCAACGTTATCCACGGTCATCGTCGCGCCGAACTTTGGATCGTCCAGTTCCTTGGCGCGTTTCTCCAGGTCGTTCGTGAGACTCTTGACCGCGCTCTCCGCCGTTGCTCCGTCCTGTTTGTAGCGGTACCCTTGATCGTCGAAGTCGCTGTAGCACTCACCTTGTTCACTTGCCTGCGATAGCCGCAGGAAATTGAAGAACCCCTCGTTCGTCTCACGGATCGTCCCGTAGAGCCCGTGCCACCAAACGTGAATCTCCTCCGGGCACGCAGACTCGACCACCGGAGCGGGCTCTCGCAGGCGTTTCTCGATCAGCTTCTTCAGGCGTTTCACGTTCATTGCATTAGTCCCTACCGGTTGCCATGGGGATCTCAACGCCAAACCCGTTATTGTAGAGCGCCGCGACTTCCTCCGCCGTAATCGCGCGCCTCCAGATCGCCAATTCGTCGAAGACCTGAAAATGGCCTTCGCGTTCGATCAGTCCGCCGAGCGTGAGAAGGACGTTCTTGGCGGCCGGGAGGATGTGGTGGGCTTCTTCGATGCCGGCCAGCGACTCGGCCGATCGCTTCGCGTCGAACGGGTCGGCGTCGACGTAAACCCGAAGGCTCTTCGTCTTGCCTTCGTAAGTCATCACCACGTGATGCCACTCCACGCCGTCGCCGACGATGTGCGCCGGGCGATTGCTCATCGCGGTCTTGGGGCCGTTGCCGAAGGCGGCGGTGGCCAGGCCGGAGTAGTCGCAATCGTGGGCGCAGACGTCCCAACCCGACCGGTTGGCCGTTTCGCTGGTGAACCAGTTGTGATCGGTTCGCTTGGGGATCGGATCGCCGGTGCCGCGCCCCACCCGGGCGTCGCCAAAACGGTTGGTGCGAATCCAGTACGAGACGCTCAAGTTCTCGATGTTGCCGCCGGGGCCGATTGGCTCGCGGAACCCCGGGATCTCGATCCGCTGCTTGCCCGTCAGATGTACGGCGCGGCCGAGAAGACCGTCGGTCCGGCGGGGTCCTCCGATGAGTTCCCCTCCGTTGCCGGCCGTGGAACTGTCGGCCGTTCGCAGGCCCACATCTTCGTCGAACTTCCAGTAGCCGATCAGCCCCCGACGAAGGCTGCCGGTGTTCGGTTTGCCCGGCTGGAGGCCTCGCGCGAAGAAGCGCTTTCCGGCGGCGACAATCTCCGCGTTCTCTTGCGGAACGGGTTTCGCGGCAGACGGCAGCATCGCCCGGCCGCCGCGCTGCCCGATGATCACGTAGCTGGCCGCGTCGTAATGGTAGCCGGAATTCAGATCGCAGGTCCTGATCCAAGTGGCCGCCGGATCGGCCTCGGCCACCTTCTGCTGGATCGGCCGCAGCACCGTGCCGCCCCGATTGGGCAGGCCGTCCCAACAACTGTCGTTGATCTGCACAACAAGCACGGGCAGCTTCGGCACGCCCAGGTCGCGGCGGACGTCGGCCAGCAGGTCTTCGAGGTTCTCCTCGTAATACTCCCAGAAGCCGGTGCCGGTCTCGTCCTTCGCGCAGCAGTCGTTCTCGCCTTGGAACCAGACGAAGCCGGCGATTTCATAACCGCGGGCATCGGCGTCGGGCACGTGCATTTCGAGGTTGGCCAGCACGTTGTGGAAGCGGCGGATCATCCGCGTGTAGAGCGGCCCGACCTCGCCGCCGGCCCGGCGGACGGCACTCGGCGGCCGCCAGTGGCGGTGCAGCGTGGTGCCACCCGTGCAAGATTTGACGAAGAGGATCGGGTTTTCGACCGCGTCGCCCAGCACCTGGCCCATGGTCAGTTCCATACCGCAGGTGTACTCTCGCGAGCCGTAACCCGGTTGTAGCCTACCGCTGACGCGGCCGGCCCGGGCGCAGAACACGTCGTTGCGGGGCACCATCAACTCCGGGTGATACTCCTCGACGTACGTAGCCGGCAGATGACCGACCATGTTCGATTGCCCGGCCATGAGGTAGATCTTGATGGGAAGTTGTTGTTGCGGCTCGTCTGCCGCGGCCACGGCAACAACGACAAAGAACGTTATCGACAGACTGCAAAGGGCCTTGTGTTTCATCGTAGAGTGATCTCCTTCAATGGTGAACGTCGAGTGGAAAACGGGGGCTGGCTCCGAGCCACCTAAGACGCCAAACCTGCGGAAAGACGCTGCCGGCTCGGTGCCTGTCTCCTTTTTCCACGGGGTCCCTGTGTCGCCGCCCGAAAAAGGGGACAGGCACCGTCGGCGAGACGAAACACCACTGCGATACGGCTCACGACGGAGCCAGTCCCCATTTTCGGGCTCGGTCAGTAGTCATCTCGC
>CAYYNP010000021.1:0-42347 GCA_964472545.1 uncultured Planctomycetaceae bacterium
GGGAACTTCGTCGGCAGGTTCCGTGTTGATTCTGGCTCGGAGCCAGTCCCCTTTTCCACTCCCGCGAATCGACTTTGCAGTTCTCCTGTCGTTGCGGCAGGCGTGCATGAATCGGATTGAAGTCTCTGCTATCGTGGGCGGGGGCGCAGCACCGCTCGCCGAAAGGTCATCGGATGTGCATCACGTTATCGAGTGGGCCGTGCATTGCGCGCTTTCTTGGTAGAAGGCCGCGGGTAGACGCAACTCACTTGCGGCCTGCCGGCTGGTGCAGCAGAATAGGGCTGGACGATGACCGGTTGCCGAGAGGGACGAAAGTAGCATGCATTTCTTGAGAAGAGCGGGGGTCTTTGTAGTCCTGTTTGCGTCGTGCGCAGTTGCCGCGACCGGGACGGAGCATGCATCGGGGACGCTGGCGCCGGATACCCGATGGCAGACGCCCTATTACACGATTGACTCTGGCGTCGATGGTCCGAAACTGCTGATCGTCGGCGGCATACACGGCAATGAGCCGGCCGGCTATCGTGCTGCCGAACAGATTCGACATTGGCCCATCGTGAAAGGAAAACTAGTTGTCATCCCCGGGGTCAATAGGCCAGGGTTGAAGGCCAACACGCGCCACCTCCCGGGAGAACCCGAGGACCGCCGTGATCTCAATCGAAACTTTCCGAGCGATGGTGTGGGGGAGGGAGCTCGCGGTGAGATTGCGCAGCACCTCTGGCGATTCGTGCGGGAGCAACACCCCGACTGGATTCTCGATCTGCACGAAGGTTACGAATTCCACGTCTCTCATCAACCGCCCGAAGGAAAGGACAAGTCGGTCGGGTCAAGTTTGATCTTCAAGGAAGACTCGACTTTGGCGCCCATCGCTCGACGGATGCAGGAGGCGGCCAACAGCATGGTGGATGATGCGGACCGCCGATTCGTGTTGCTCAACAGAGGTCCGAAGGAGATGACCCTGGTCGGTGCTTGTACGCGGCATCTTGGCGCCAAAGGGATGATCTTAGAGACCACCTTCAATCATCAGCCGATCTCCTTGCGAACCCGACAACACCGGGCGATGGTCGACGTCCTGATGCGCCACCTGGGCATGATCGACCGCGACTGCGTGGACGTCATGGCCGGGGGTGAGCGAGACCAGTCAACCGACGTGGCGTTGTACGACGGGTCCGGGGCCAGCGTCCGCGGCGTCGGCCGCCTGGCCGGGATCATCGACCGGACGCCGGAGATGACGTCGCACCATCTGGGCCCGGCCGATATGCGCCCGGCCGTGCTGGGACAATTCGATGCGATTGTGTTTCCAGGTGGGAGTGGCTCCAAGCAAGCCAAGGCGATCGGTCCGGCAGGTCGAGAACACGTACGTGACTTCGTTCGCAATGGTGGAGGGTATCTCGGAGTCTGCGCGGGTGCATATCTTTGCTCGGCCCACTACTCCTGGTCGCTCGATCTGATCGCCACCAGCGTGTTCACCGGATCGCGCGAGATCGAGGGCCTGGGCAAGAAGCAGATGTGGTACCGAGGCAAATCCACGACGGTCAAGGTGCAACTCACCGCCGAAGGGAAGAGACTATTCGCTCATGTGCCGGAACAGATCGAGGTCACGTATCAGAACGGCCCGATCGTGTCGCCGAAAGCAGATCCCGATCTAAGCCCCTACACGCCGCTGGCGTACTTCCGGTCGGAACAGGTGCTATACGAGCCGCAGCGCGGTACGATGATCGACGCACCCGCCATTGTCGCCGGGCGGTTTCACCGGGGGCGGGTGATCGCCGTCAGCCCCCACCCGGAGGCCACGGAATCTCTACACCCCATCATCACGGAGTCGATACGTTGGATAGCCGCACGACGTCCCCCGCAGATTTCGTCCAAGAATTCAAAACCCGCCGCGCATCGGCAATCTTGCGCACCGGCGATCAGCACGCCGCACGCCAGGCAATGAACGCGGCGATCCAAGGCGGTTTCCGCATCGCCGAGTTCACACTGTCGATTCCCAACGCGATGGAATTGATCGCAGAGTTTTCCGCTCGACGCGACCTGATCGTCGGTGCGGGAACGGTGCTGACCGCTGAGGACGCAGCGGCGGCGGTCAAAGCCGGGGCGACGTTCCTGGTCTCGCCGGTCGTCGATGAAGCGGTGATCGACGAGGCGTCGGCGCGGGCCGTGGCCGTCATGCCCGGCTGCTCCACTCCCACCGAAATGCTCCGCGCCCACCGCGCCGGCGCACCCCTACAGAAACTCTTTCCCGAACAGGCAATCGGCCCGGCGTGGGTCAAACAAACGCTTGGCCCTTTGCCCTTCTTGAACATTGTGCCCACGTCGGGCGTTACTCTCGACAATGCGGCCGACTACCTCCGCGCCGGCGCGTTTGCCGTGGGCTTTGTCAATTCCCTGTTCGATCCCACGGACATTGCCGACGAGAACTGGCAGGCCATTGAAGACCGCGCCGCCCGGATGCTTCAGAGCGTCCACGGCGTATGAGCCGCTTGAGCACGTGACCCGTGCCGGCGCGAGCCGATCCGCCGTGTCACGTTTCCCCAAGAGGATGCCGTCGCGCTCTTTCCAAAGCCTGTCGGTTATCAACCTTACCGATCGCTTGCGGCCCAGATGGCCTTGATGGTCAACTCTTGCCGCTGGCCTTTCGGCGGCGTCATGCTGGCCGTGTAGTGCTCGAATCGCCGCAACGGGAGTTGGAAGAACCCATTGGGGTCCGTTTCGCGCACCCATCGATAGGCGTATTCCAGCCATTGATTGCGATATGCCTCCGGCTGTTTGGTGAACCAGCCGATCTCATCCCAGCCCCAGACGTGAAACCGGTCCGATTCGCGGTATTCCCCCGGGTGATCCGAACTACCGAAATTGTCGATTTCGACGATATAGGGCAGGGCCTTGCACGACCATCCGCTTGGGGTGCGCCCACCGACGCTTCGACCGTAGATACTGTCGCTGAATCCCTTTTCCAAAATCGCCTGGTAGGGCTTGCCTTTGACCGATTTGGGCCGGGAGGGGAAGGAGTGGAGGTCGAACATGAGCTGGCCGTCGTGGACGATGCCCCCGCTGGGCACGTGGGCGTCGCAGAGAACGATGTGACGTCGGGCGTGTTTTTTCGCATAACTGCGCAGGCGGGCCATCATATCGCGCCAGTGGACGTGGTCTCTGTCGCGGTCGTCCATGATCTCGACTTGCCCGAAGTGAATCGCCTCGACGCCCATGTCGATCCACCGCTTGCCGACGTAGACGAACCACATGCGGGTTTCCGGGCGGCTCATATCCGGGACCGACGCGCCTCGGCGCCAGTGGTCGACGCGATGGCCGAAGGGGTAGATCATGTCTTCATAGCGGAAATTCCGCACTTCCGGTGCTAGACCGAATTCCTCAAACACGGAGGCCGGAATGGGGACGTTGTTCACATCGGTCGTAATGATCTCGAAGATCGCCCCTTGCAGCACGACGTCGGAGTCCATTTGATGAATGCGCTTAACGAAAGGCTCGCCCTTCTCGACCAAGGCGTCGATGCGCGATTCGCTGCCCCACATCCAGATCACGCGTCCGGCGAATTTCACGCCCGTGTTTTGCATCATCCGCAAATCATCGTCCGAGGTCAGATGCAACAGGGAGGCGACCGTGGCGCTGCGGGCCAGGTAGTTTTCCAATACGGGACGAGAGATTCGGCCGTCGAAACGATAATCGAGTTTCGCCGGCGGCGGCTTGGCGGCCGTCTCGGCAGCACGGGGTGCAGCAGCGGCCATGCAGATGAGCACCCAGGCGACGCCGACGAGTGATCGAGAAAGCAACGGCTTGCGGAGGACCTCAGGGGCGAAGCGGCACAATGTCATGCGGCCGGTCGTCATGGGGTTTATCTCCTAAGGGCAGTAGCTTCGGCCCAGTAGCTTCCGCCCCCTTAGATCCCCCGGCGGTTTGCCGTCACTTACGCAACGCGTCCGCTTCGCGCGGCCTACTTCAGTTCCTTGATCCGCACGTTCCGATACCAAACCCGCTTCGCTTCGTCTTGAAACCCGATGTGGCCTTCCAGCGGGCGGTCCTTCACGGCCGACTTGCTCAGGTCGAGGTCGTGGATCTGCTCGCCGTTGTGTACGACCTGCAACTGGCTGCCGCGCAGGGTGATCGTGTAGCGGTTCCACTCGCCGGCCGGCTTGGCCATGTTTTTCGAGGGGCCGGCGGTGCCGATCACGCCGCCGCAGTCGTGGTGGCCGGGCGACGCCAGGCCATGCGTGTCGAGGATCTGCACCTCGAAGCCGGTCTTGACCTGGCTGGCCGGGTCGCCCACGCGGAGGAAGACGCCGGAGTTGCCCTTGGCGTTGATCTTGAACTCCAGATCGAGGATGAAGTCCTTGTACTTTCGCGCGGTGGTGATGTAGGCGTCGTAGCGCTGCCAGCCGTGTTCGCCCGGCCGTGGGTGCAGCGAGACGACGTTGCCCGGCTCGACGATCCAGTTGCCGGTCGTCTGCCAGCCGGTGAGGTCCTTGCCGTTGAACATCGGCGTGAAGCCGTCGGCGTCGGCGGCCGGGGCGGGTACGGCCGTGGCGAAGATGACAGCGGCACAAAGCAGCACGAAGACGTGTTGACGGGGCATGGTGTTCTCCTTCATCGAAAAATGGGGGCAAGACGATCACGCCGGAAATCACGTGCAAGAGATTATACACCATGGCGACGGCGAAATCGCCAGCGCGGAGCCCATAATCCCCTGGCCCGCATTTCTCACCGCCTGTAGCCGAATTCGCTGAACTCTACACAACGGTTCAGGAACTCGGTACAAGTGCGTCGCCGTTCGCCGTTATACCTCCCTGCTTCCCTGCGTCAACAGGCCTCCATCCATGGCGAAGAAAAAGACGGCCACCACCCGAAGAGGTGTGGCCGGCCGCTTCAAAGCTGGCACAGCCCCGGGGCCCGGCCGTCCCGCGAAGTCGCCGCAGATCGCCGTCGACACCTTGCGTTCTCTGATCGACGCAAAGCTCGACGCCGCCGCCATGCTCATGCTTGCCGACAAAGAGGCCAACCGCGAAGAGTTCTACCGCCTCCTCGCGTCCCGTTACTCGCCCGACACCGTTCAACGCCTCAGGGATCTCGACGAATTGTCCGACAGAGCACTCAGCGTTTTGACCAAACGTCTGGACAAAGAACTGGACACACCGTAAGATCATCTCCATCCGAAAACCCACCCAAATCACCCTTACGGTTTTACGGTTTCTGCCGTGTTTGTGCGTCGCCCGATCACTTTCACGGCACGGCGATCGCCGGTAGCCCCTCATCAACCCTGGCCGGCGATCGCCTCTTCTTTTGCTCGCTACCTTCTGCCTGCCCCTCACGTCTATGGCGCCCCGTTCCGAAACCACGCCGCCGACGGCCTCGCACGTTCCGACAACGGCCTGGCCGGAATCATGGCGACACGCGTCGCGTCTTCGACTACAATGCAACTGCACCACCTGTGCAGTCTCGGCCCGTGATGCAATTCCGCACCGCCTTCCATACTCCACCCGTCGCCTTCAACGCGGCCGTCCAGCATACGGCAAATCGAACACGGCCGCTTCGATTGCACCTTCCAAACACGTGCCATGGAATCTCCTCTCGACAAGTCAGAAGTCTACCGCGGTCAAGACGACCACAACCTGGCCGCCTTGGAGACTCTACAGACCGACTGGCACAAAGCACAACTGGCCGCTCTTCTTCAAGGCTGGTACGGCTCGATCGACGTTCACGTTACCATCCACGATGGCTTGATCGTTCATCACACGGCCGAACCAACCTGTCGGCATCACGTTCAGTCACCATGAACGAAGACGACTTTATCCGCCGCTACATTTGGGTCTGGCCGGCATTCCTCATCTACGCCGGCATTATGCTTCTCCTCCAACTCGGCCGCTGGCTCCTCGTCGACGTCCTCGGCATCTTCTGACTCTCCGCCCGCGGTCGCGACTCCCCTCCTCCTTCCTCCGCCGTGCGGTCGCCCCGCCGCGGCCGCTCCGCGTCCGACGTCGGTTCGACCCCCGGCGGATCCACGAGTGGACTGAGAGTGCCCGGCACGTCC
This sequence comes from uncultured Planctomycetaceae bacterium, assembly GCA_964472545.1. Classification (GTDB taxonomy): domain Bacteria; phylum Planctomycetota; class Planctomycetia; order Pirellulales; family Thermoguttaceae; genus CAYYNP01. The sequence goes on from CAYYNP010000021.1 coordinate 6,041, forward strand.
ACGAGATAGCCTGCGGTCGCAAGCCACTCCCTCCGCTTCGACACGCCAGAGCACGGGAACGGCCGCCGGGGATTCTCGCCGATCGGCACGCTGCTTGCCCGTTCGCTCCGGGGCTGCTCGGCCGACGGCACGGGCATTGCTGGTCGCTCCGGGCGGCGGCGGCTTTGGCATGCGATCTGCGGCGTGGCGATCGTCCAAGCCGGATGGGACGCTCGTCGACTTGTGGATTCGGTCGGGGCGGTACAGCATCTCCGCTCCGCTAAGGAACCGCCCCGCTCCTGCCATCCACTGCGTCGATACCCACGCCCGGGCAGATCGCATGCCAAAGCCGCCGCCGCCCTCCGCTCTCCCTTGCAATGCCCGTGCCGTCGGCCGAGCAGCCCCTCCGCTCACTCGCGTTACCACCCACCCACCCCACGCGAGCAAGCAGCGTGCCGATCGGCGAGAATCCCCGGCGGCCTGGTTGACCCTGCTTCGTGACCCCTTCCGCTTCGCGATGCTTCCGGTTTCACCCTGACGCTCTCCCACCCACCCACCCGACAACAGCAAGCTTGCGTGCTCCTTCGCTGCCGCGTTACTCTCTGTTGTCAGGTCCCACCCACCCACCCGGCAATCGATCACACGAACCTGCGGCCCCTTCCGCTCCCGCGTTGCTCGTGGTGTTCACCAGGCGCACACTTCGTCCGCCTCCGCACGTCGACCAGCTCTCGCGGCTTCTCGGCCGCCTGGCGATCGCCGGCGACGTCGGCGTCAGCTCCCCGCTCCTCGGCCGCCTCGCGAACCTCCGGGTTCGCTCAATGGTAGATGTTCACTCAATGGCCGGTCTGCGTTCTTACTCCTTCTCCGTCGCCTCGGCCGCCGCTCCTCCGGCAAGCATCTCGCCGCCCCGCCGCCGTACGCCGCTTCCAGCTCTTCGGCTCCCGTCACCTCCCCTGCTCCATTGATCCGTAACCGGCACTCTTCTCCTTCCTCACTCGGCCGCCCCACCAGCGGCCCGCCGATGGGCCGGCACTCGCACTCTTCCAGCGTCGCGTACTCCTCTCTCGCGTGCATCGCGTGAAGGTACATCGCCGCCGCCTGGTGTATCTCCAGCGTGTCGATCCACGCCTCTGCTCCGCAGTCCTCACACAGGAAAACCACATAAACCCGCTCCTGGCTCCGCACCAAGATTGTCAGTTCCATACAGTCCGCCTCACACCCCATCGCATGCAACCGACGTCGACTCAATTCGTACGTCCGCCTTCGTTCATCGTTCATCGTTACGCTCCTCGTAGCAGATCAGGATTAACGTCAAACCAGTGTAAATGTGGTGCCGTCCTTAACGACTCAAACGACACCGCCCGCAACTTCCTCTGCGCGCCGAGTGCCATCCGGATCTGCCCGACGAGATCTCGTCGTACGTATCCGAACAGTCGGCCGCAGTCTCGGCACGCGACCGCGACCCGCCCTCGCCATTGTCCTCGGCGTTGAACTGCAAACACGAACGGCTCCGCCAACTCCAGCGTTCGCTTCGTGAACGGCCACACTGTCCGGCATCGATCGCGACAACTTGCCATTGTGGCGGCTCGTCGCATCAACCGCTTTAGCTCTTCGTCGTTACGCGGCATGGCCCGGTCCCTCCTCCCGCTCTGCTTTATCGGGGTCGAACAACCGCAACGCCGGCCCTCCGGACCCTTCCACGAAACCCGGGAATCCGTCCGTGCTAAACTCCACGATCTGCCGTAGGTACTCCTGCGTCCACTGCAACGACTGATGCCCGAGCGACCGCGACACCTCCAAGACGTCGCCACCCGTCGCATGGTATCGTCGCACCGCAAACGTGTGTCGAAGGCAGTGAAAAGTGTACGGAATTCCGAACACTTTCACGGTCCATTGTTTGCACCGTCGACGCACGGCCGTGTAGTTCACCTCGTACCCCGTCTTCGTGAAGAACAGTCGGTCCTGCTTCGGCCGGCGACCCCATCTCCGCTCCGCCACCGCAAGCACGTCCCGCATCGCAGTCACCCACGCCACACCCACCGGGATTCGCCGGTATCGCCCTCCTTTCGCACTTCTTACGTGTACCTCGGCGGCCTCCGGCGAGACGTCAACTCGCCGGAGCCGCGACACTTCGATCCAGCGGAGTCCGCACAACCCCAGGGCGATCGCCAGCGCGTCTCTTCGTGACGCCCACGATCGCCGATTCCAAAACTGCTTCTCTACTCGCTGCTCGAACTCCGGCACCAACCTCAAAGGAAGCGGAACAGAATTCACACCACCAGCCCTCCACGCGGTCGGAAAACAACACCGCGGAGTGGCGACCGCGACCTGCTCCGCGGTCGACGCCGTCGGGCCTGATCCCGACGGCAGAGGGGAATCCGGCGATCGCCGATTCCCAAGGTCGCCTGGACATTAGGCCGGGCGGCGTGCTATTTGTCCAGAGTTCGCCAGAATTTGGCATTTCCCGTGCTACCCTCCAAAGTCCGGCGACTTCGGCTACATTCTCCCGTCGAGTTGCACGCGGTGCCGGCAAGAGCCTATACTTCTTGAGGTGCAGACGGTGCGGTGACGCCGATTTCGGCGTTTCCACCGCTGGCGTATTCTGATTGGCACCCCTTCTGGATCTGTCCCGCGGAGTAATCGATGTCCGACGTAAAGAAGACAACTCTCGCCCTTCTCCTTGCCGTGCTGTGCGTCGGCATCCTCGCCGCCAAAGCCTCGGCAGACCCCTACGATGCGGCCGCCAAGCTGAAGATCGACGGCAAGACGCTGGGCGATTGGGTAGCCCAAGCCACGAGCGCAGACGGCCCGGAGGACTTGCAGCGGACGGTGGCCGCGCTGGCCAGCGCCGTGCAGCTCGACGACCCGGCCGCGAAGGTGCTGGCCGCCGACGCCCTGGCCGTGCTGGGACCGAAGGCGAAAGCGGCCCTGCCGGTGTTGTTGCCGGAGTTCGGACACGAGTTCCCGTGGGTGCGGGTGTCGTGTCAGGCGGCGGTCGGTTCGATGGGCAAAGAGGCCGTGCCGGCGCTGATCGAGACCTTCAAGACGCAGCCGGGCGGGCCGCGAATTCGCGCGGCGTTTGTACTCGGCGGCATCGGTCCCGACGCCAAGCCGGCCGTGCCGGTGATCCTCGATATCATGAAAGACGAGTCGCCCGTGTTGCAGGCGCGATACAAGGGCGTGCTGAAGCAGATCGATCCGGCGCGGTTCGACGTCGGCGACGCGGGCCCCGCCACGGCCCGATTCGACGCCGCCGACGCCCAAGCGACGATCGCCGTCGAGACGAGCGATTGGCCGCAGTTTCACGGCCCGGCCCGCGATGCAATCTGCCGCGAGAAGGGCCTGCTGCAAGCGTGGCCGGAAGGTGGCCCGAAGTTGCTTTGGACACTCAAGGGCCTCGGCCGCGGCTACTCGACGGTTTCGATCGCCCGCGGCGCGATCGTCACCATGGGCGATCTGCCCGCCGGTGAAGACCCTGCCGGCGATGAAGAGGCCCAGTTCGTGCTGGCGTTCGATCTGCAAACCCGCAGGCAACTCTGGGCCACGCGGATCGGTCCGGCACATGCCGACGGCGGGCCGCGCTGCACGCCGACCGTCGACGGCGACCGCGTCTACGCCGTCGGCACCGACGGCGAGTTGGTCTGCCTCAGCGCCGCCACCGGCGAGATTCGCTGGCGGCGAAACTTCGTCGACGATTTTCAGGGCAAGTTCATGGCGGTATGGAAGTTCAGCGAGTCGCCCTTGGTCGACGGCGACCGGCTGATCTGCACGCCCGGCGGCCCCGAGGCGACCATCGTTGCCCTCGATAAACTCAGCGGCAAAGTCCTTTGGAAATGTGCCGTCGGCGAACTCGGCCCGCTGGGGGCCGAGGGCTGCGGCTACTGTTCGGCCGCGATCGCCGAGATCTGCGGCGTGCGGCAAGTGGTGCAGATGGTCGGCCGTGGCGTGGTCGGTGTCGACGTGGCCACCGGGCGTCTGCTCTGGGGATACAACGACGTGGCCAACAACATCGCCAACATCACCACGCCCGCCGTACGCGGCAACTACGTCTTCGCCTCGACGGCTTACAACACCGGCAGCGCGCTGCTGAAGATCTCTCGCGACGGCGACGACTTCAATGCCGACGAAGTCTACTTCATCCACTCTCGCGATTTCCAGAATCACCACGGCGGGATCGCCCTCGTGGGCGACTACGTCTACGGCGGCCACGGCCCCAACCGCGGCGACCCGGCCTGCATCGAACTGGCCACCGGCGAGATCGTCTGGAAAGAACGCGCGCCGGCACGTGGCTCGGCGGCCGTACTCTACGCCGATGGCCACCTGATCTTCCGCTACGACCGCGGCGAGGTGTTGTTGATTGCAGCCACGCCGGAGGGACTGAAGATCAAAGGCCGTTTCGAGGCGCCCGAAGACGAAGGCCCCGCCTGGGCTCACCCGGTGATCCACCAGGGCCGGCTCTACCTGCGACATGCCGATTTGCTGTTGTGTTACGACCTGCGGGCACTCTAGGAGCTCGCGCAGCTACTTACGACGTCGTCGGTCGTCGAAGTAGTAGAACAACTGCAAGACACCGACCAGGATCAAAGCGATCCCACCGCCGATACCCAGGCTCCAGATAAACCCCGCGTGGAAGAGGTAGGCCGAATATGCCAACAGCGCGGCTCCGCCAATCAGGGTCAATACTCCGCCCCAGACGTTTTCGCCGTAGAACATATAGCCACCCTCGATGAGGCCATTCACACCGGCCGCAGTCTACCTTCCGCGGACAAGAAAGGAAACGGGGCAGCAGCAAACGCTCGACCGTCTGCCGCCGCCCGTGCAACGTGCCGTTGACGATGCAACCCGCGGCTGCCCCTATCGGTGATATCGCGGGTTAGTGTGAATGTGATTTCCGTGCAGGAAATCGTAGTGGCCCGGGACGAAATGCGGCACGTAGTCGTAGTGGCCGTGGGTGTGGAGGCCACGTCGGGGCGTCCAGTGGACACGGGTCGGGTGGTACACCCGATCGTAATGGACCGACGGGCCGTGCCAGATCGGCCGCGACGTGTTGCAGCCGCCGCCATAGCCGCCGCCATAACCGCCGTAACCACCGCCGTGGCCGCCGTAGCCACTGCTGTAGCCGCCGCCGTAGCCGTAGCTACATTGGGCTTTGGCTTCGGCCGTGCAGAACAGACCAACCGCCAGGACGATCGTGCCTGCGATGGCCATCGCCAAAATCTTCCGCGTTCGCGTCATTTGTGTCTCCTTGGGCTGATACCCTGATTGGGGAGGGGATGGGTCTACACAGGCCCGATACTACGCAAGCATCGTGCCAAAACGCGGTTGCGGGCTTTTCGGCACGATCCTAAGCCGCATTGCTCACCAACTGGGGACGTCGCGGACAGAGTGTTCTGTAGCCGAAGTCGCCAGACTTTGGCCCACGTCGACACAAAGGCCAAATTCTGGCGAATTCGGCTACGAAAGACTATTGGCAGAGTGATGATAGCGCCGGATTGTCGTCAGATTCGCGACACTGGCAGTCGCCCTGACAACAGCCACTCGCACACCCGACGGCGCACGCGAACCGGGCGGCGCGTGCGGTGTCCACATTGGTGACCTCCGGGAAGTGCCGCGCGGTTAGTTCACGTTCGCGGCGTTGCCCTTGGTCATCAGCGACACCACGATGAGCGTTAGAAACCCAAGCGGGATCGTCACGATGCCGGGCTGGCTGAAGGGAACGATCGCTTGGTCTTCCGACAAGCCGTAGACGTTAGTAAAGGTATCTGCGCTGAGCAGAATCCAGGCAAGTGAACTGGTCATGCCAACCGCAATCGCTGCGATGATACCTTGGCGGGTGACACGTTTCCAAAACAGCACCATGACCAGCGACGGCAGATTGGCCGAAGCCGCGACGCTGAACGCCCAGCCTACCAAGTAGCCAACGTTAAGCTCTTTGAACAAGATTCCCAACACGATCGCGATTGCCCCGACCACAATTGACGCGATCTTCGCAGATCTCACCTTCCCGTGATCGGTCAGGTTGATCCCCAGGAAGCTGGACATCAAATCGTGCGTGACCGCGCCCGCCGAGGCGAGGATCAGGCCGCTGACGGTGCCCAGCACGGTCGTAAACGCGATCGCCGAGATCACGGCGAACAGCCACTCGCTCATGCTGCGTGCCAGAAGTGGTGCGGCCATGTTGCTGTCTGTCACGTCCATCGCACCACTGGTCATCGCTCCCAAGCCCATGTAGAGCGTCAACACGTAAAAGAAGCCGATACTGGCAATGCCAACGATCGTACTCTTCCGAGCGCTGCCTATGTCTTTGACGGTGTAATAGCGGATCAGGATGTGAGGCAGCGAAGCGGTTCCGCAAAACAAAGCCAGCATCAGCGACAAGAAGTTCAGTTTCTTGACGGGATTGTCGCTACGGATTCCCTTGAAGCGCTTGTGCTCTCCGGGACGGAGGACGCGACTCCCGGGCGTGGGCTTCTGAAAGTAGACGGTCGATACCGAGCCGTCGCTTTCGTTGATCTTCTGGCTTCCCCAAAGCACGACTTCGCTTTCTTGCATCGTGCTGAAGAAGGAGAGCGGCCCCAGCGGTCCCGTCTTCTCGACGTTCCCGGGAAGGCGGCTGACGTGGCCAACGGGGTGTAGTTCCGGCTGGCCCTTCTCGGTTCCTTTCGGTTCGCCGTTGACGAGGATCGTGCCGTCGGGCTTCTCGGTCAGCCACTGGCCTTCCGATAAGACAATCTTGCCGTCTTTCTGTTTCGCGACTTTCCAAACCGTAACTGCGCTGGTATCGTCGTCCGTCGTGCGAACGAAGTCCGCCGGCCACTGGCCGTCGGCCGGAAGCACCTTCGGGTTGGAAAGACCGGCACTGCCGAGTTCCGCTTCGAGATTCTGCGGAGCGAGTGGGCCAAGCGTGCGGAACACGTGACCATCCGCACCGCCACCGCTTGTCTCGAATCCTCGACCGAGAATCAACACCGTCAGCACGGCACTGAAGACGATCAGCAGTGACCCCTTCAGAAACTGAACCCAAGTCGTCGAGACCATGCCCGCAGTGACGACGATAATGATGACCGTTGTCCCAACCAATAACACGCCGACCCAATGCGGAAAGCCGAGAAGCGGTTGGACGAGGACGCCGGCCCCGACCATCTGCGGTATCAGGTAGAAGATGCTGACGGCCAGCGTGCTGATACCGGCGACAAGCTTGATGCCACGCGATTGAAACCTGGCGTCTAGTGCGTCTGCAAACGTGAACTTGCCAAGCCGCTTCATCGGCTCGGCGATGATGAACAACGCGACAATCCAGCCCGCGAGAAACCCGATCGAGTACAGGAAACCGTCGTAACCATAGAAGGCGATCATCCCACAAATGCCGAGGAACGACGCGGCCGAGAGATAGTCGCCGGCGAAGGCAACCCCGTTCACCAACCACGGGATCTCGCCGTGGGCCGCGAAATAGCCTTTCGAAGATCTGGCTTTGTTGCCCAGATAGAAGCTGATCCCGAGCGTGACTGCCACAAACAGGAAGAAGACCGCAATCGCCATCAACGAGGGTTCGTAGATCATTTCTCGCCCTCCCCGTCGGCGGGCTCTTCCTTACACAGAAAGCCGTAAAGCAAAGCCAGGACGAGGGCTGCGATGATCAACCCGAAGCCATACAGAATCGCGAGGTTCACTCCCGCAATCGGAGTCGTTTCCATAACGCCAGCCGCAAACGCGTTGAGAAAGACAAAGCCGCCGTACAAGAGCAAATAAACGACGAACAGCACGAAGCCAACGCGGGCATTGCGTGTTTCCATGAATTCCTCAGGCGAGAGAACACAGTCGTTCTGGAACACAGAGAGGAATAGAATACCGCCCCTAGCGCCGCGAGGAAACCCCCGCGCGGGGGTGGCGCTGTGGTATCGACACAGGGGGCTGACGTCGAATCCGCTCGGCACAATCAATACACGGATGCCGGCTTCTGCCTTGTGTCCTATGCGCGTTGTGGCGGGGCTGTGTGCGCTGCGTGCCGCTACCGATATCGATGACCGGCAGGCAACGGCGACGCTACCGTGGGCACGTTTGGAGGTCCGGTGCCGGCTAGCGCTTTCGTCGTCTTCAGGAGATTGACGAACTCACTGCGATAGCCGCCCGGGTCGTCGCCACGGCCGGATTGGGCCAACTCTAGGGCCATCTCGTACGTGGCCTGGCCTCGATACTTCGAGTCGCGCAGCAGCATCCCGTAACACGCCACCGCGGCGGCGAAACGAAAGTCACCCGAAATGGTCGACGGCGAATCGCCGGGATCGCGGACGGGGAACGTCAACAGTTGACTCGTATCGGCACGCGGCTCCTTGTAGCGGATCTTCACCGCCAGCAGTTCGTCGGCGTGGGGCGTTGCCGGGGCGGCAACCGGAGAGGCCGGCTGTTGATAGCGCAACGCATCGACGCGCCCCGGCGGCATGGCCACGCCCGCAGGCACGACTTCGTAAAGCGCCGTGACCGTATGCCCTGCGCCGATTTCGCCGGCGTCTTTGGCGTCGTCGTTGAACTCTTCGGCCGCCAGCATGCGGTCTTCGTAGCCGATTAGCCGATACGCGCCCACGCGGGCCGGGTTGAATTCGACCTGGATCTTCACGTCCTTGGCGATCGTTTCCAGCGTGCCGCCGAGTTGTTCGACCAGTACTTTGCGGGCTTCGTGGAACGAGTCGACGTAGGCGTAGTTGCCGTTGCCGCGGTCGGCCAGGGCCTCGAGCGTGCCGTCTTTGTAGTTGCCCATACCGAAGCCGAGCGCCGTCAGCGCCACGCCTTGTCGGGCACCTTGGGCGACCATCCGGAGCAGCTCCTCGCGCGAGGTCACGCCCACGTTGAAATCGCCGTCGGTGCAGAGGACCGCTCGGTTGACGTGCTCGGGCACGAAGTGATCCATGGCCACGGTGTAGGCCAGCCGGATGCCTTCGCCGCCGTTGGTCGAGCCGCCGGCCTGCAACTCGTCGAGCGCGGCCAGGATCGTACTCTTGGTCTCACAGGAAGTCGACGGAAGCACCAATCCCGACGCCCCGGCGTAGACCACGATCGCCACGCGGTCGCGTTCGGAAAGGTTGTTGACCATCATCCGCAAGGCCGACTTCAACAGCGGCAACTTGTTCGGTTCGTCCATCGAGCCGGAGACGTCCAGCAGGAAGACGAGGTTGCACGGGCGGCGCTGCGGCTGAGGGATCTCCTTGCCCTTCAGCCCGATCCGCACCAGCCGATGGGCCGGCTGCCAGGGACACGTGGCCGCGTCGACGTGGACCGAAAACGGCTTGCCGTCTTCCGGGGCAACGTAGTCGTAGGTGAAGTAGTTGACCAGCTCCTCGATCCGTACCGCGTCGGCGTAGGGCATTTGCCCCTGGTCGATGAACCGCCGCACGTTCGAGTAGGAAGCCGTATCGACGTCGATCGCAAAGGTCGACAGCGGCTCGTCGCGAGGGGAGAGGAAGCGGTTCTCGTCGATCGGGTCGTAGGATTCGGTGGTGGGCTGGCCGTAGATTGTAGTGCGTGGATAAGTGGAAGGGCTGGAAAGGCCGTACAGAGGATCATAGGGCGACGTACTGTCATAGAAGCAGCGGTCGGACGGCACTGACGGGTTGGCCGGGCCCACTACACGAGTTCTCACGGCCGGGATTCCTGCCACGCCGTTTGCGTATGAGCTCGGCGGCAACGAGGCCAACGGAGGCGCTGCGCTAGACGGTCGAGCCGGCGCTGCCGGCGGACTTCCACCGGCGATGAATTGGCTTCGATGGCCGTTGAGAGGTGTGAGGCTCAGCAGTGAGGAATCTCCCGGCGCCGGCGGCGCGATTGGCGGAACATACGGCGGCGTATACGCTGGCAGCGTGCTCGGTGGCGGCAGCGGCGGCGGTTGGGTGACGGCCTGATAGTCCGGAATGGAAACCGGCGGCAGCGACGGAGGCGGCGTTACCGGCGACGGTGGTGTGACGGGAGCCGGCGGACGCATCGGCGGCACGGCTGGCGGCGGCGTGGAGACGATTGGCGGATGGGGCGTTGGGGCCGTGGTGGGGACCGCCGGCAGCCGTTTCGGGGCCGCTGTCTGTTCGGCCGTGGGCGCCGGATCGGGAGCCGGCGGTTCGGGTCGGTCGACCTCGGCTAGCGCGTCGGCGTTTCCGCCCGGTGCCGGTTGAGATTCTCGAGACGATTCGCCCGAGCAACCTGTTAGCAAAGCGAGAATCGACAGACCGACCACCACCAAACCGCGCACGTGACGATCCATACCGTGACTCCTTTGACCGCAAAGAGAAGAAGAGGACGAGAACGAACCACGGCCGGCCGCATCGAAGAGGAGGGCCGGGATTATGGGCATCCCGCGGTCGACGTCAAGAGAAGATGGGCGATATGGGGGACCGGGGCGTCATGTTTCCAGCACGTAACCCTCCAGCCCGCTGACCGCCATCAGCAGCCGGCCGGCTTCGTCGACCCAGTAGACCCAGGGCACGATGCCCTCGCCGAGGTGGTCGTAGGCCCGCAGCCGCAGCGTCTTGCCGCCGGTGACGGGGACATCGGCCGTCTTGCGGAACTGGAGCGTGTGGCGGGGCTTGAGTTGGTCGAAGTGGTCGATCAGCGTGAATCGGGCCGGCTCGGTCTTCTTGCCGGGCAGCCGGCCGACGGCGTCCAGCAGGGCCCAGCTCAGCGTGAACGGCCCGGAGACGGCCAGCCGCCGCGTCTGGCCAGCGTCGCGGATTTCGATCCGGCCATCGCGGGCAACGGCCGATCGCTTTAGCGCCGTATGCTCGATCGGTCTTCTCTGCACGTCGAACGTGGCCGAGCGAAACGACCACGAACTGGGCGTCGACAGCCGGTCGCCGCCGCGCAGGTGCAGCGTGCCGACGGTCTGCTGGCTGCCGCCGATGTGGGCCTTTTCGTATCGCACGTCGAGGGTTACCGCGTCGCCCGGCCCCACGGTCCGCCGCAATCGCAACGAAGCCATCCGCCCAGGCGCGCCGGCCATGGTGTAGACGGCGTAGTTCTGCTCCCACGAGCCGGCCGCGTCGAACGGACCGGCCGGCGGTGAGAAGCTCCGCAACACCGGGCCGAGCGTGTTCAGCGGAAAGACGTCGGGCACGTTGCCGGTCGCGTCGTTCATCGTGGGGTGCCCTCCAATTGACGCCGCGTACCGGGTGCCGGCCGGGCAGGTGGCCGCCGAGGCGGCTTTCTGATCGGGCCGGGCGTCGGCTCAACCGGCCGAAGCTGCCCGCGGAACTCGGCCAGCAATTTGCGATGGTCGGCCAGGATGCCCGCGTGGCCGGCGTCTCGATACAGGTTGCGCATCTCCCAGGGGTCTTGCTGCATATCGAAAAGCTGCTCGACCGGGTCGCCTTCGTAGTGGACGTATTTGTAACGGCCGGTCCGCAGCATCCGCCCGGTGACGTGATGTTCCGACGAGACGTATTCCCGCCACGCGACCGGTTTTTCCTCGAGCAGCGGGCGCAGGCTGCGGCCTTGCACGTGCGCCGGCGGGCGGATGCCGGCGTAGTCGCAAAGCGTGCTCATCACGTCCAGCCCGGAAACCAGATGCTCGGCGTCGCGGCGATTCTCGGCCACGCGGCCCGGGCAGGCCACGATCGTCGGCACCTTAACGGCCTCTTCGTACGGATACCACTTCGACACGTGCAGGTGACGCCCGCGGCCGTCGCCGTGGTCGGACGTAAAGAGGACTACCGTGTTGTCCGCGTCACCGGAGGCCTCGACCGCATCGAGCACGCGGCCCACGTCGGCGTCGAGCATTTCGACCATCCGCGCATAGATGTAAAGGTAATAACGCCACTGCATCTCGGAGTAGTGATCGCACTTGATTCGATCGAGCTTTTCCGGCGCCGGCGGGCGCGAGGTGTGATTCGGCGGCAACTCGGGCAGCCGGCCTTGAAGCAACTCGAAGGGCAAACCGTCGGGCATCCGCAGCCCGGGGTGATTACCCCAGTAGCAGATATCGTGCGGCTGCAGGAACGAGGCGACCATCAGGTAGGGCTGCGCGGCGGTCCGGTTGCGCAGATACGCCTCGCAGGTCCGCGCAATGGCCGAGTCGTCGCCGCTGCCTTGGCCCTTTCGACCCGGTAGGACCGTGAAGCCGTCGCCGGCCATCGGCACCGCGCCGGGCAGATGCCACTTGCCGCAATAGACCGTCTCGTAGTCGGCCTCGGATAGCCACTGGCCGACGTTGGGGCAGTCGGCGTGGATCGGCCGGCCGTTGGTGATCACGCCCGTCTCGGTGGGCATCCGTCCGGTCATCAGCGAACTGCGGGCGGGGGAACAGACGGGGTTGGTGCTGTGCGACTCGATAAACGTGGTGCCCCGGCAGATCAGCCGGTCGAGGTTCGGCGTGTGGACGTCGCCGCAGCCGTGGGCTCCCAGGGCGTCCAATCCGAGTTGGTCGCAAAGCACCACCAGGAGATTGGGCCGCCGGAGGCGCGGGGCGGCCGGGGCACCGAACGTCGATTGGGCCGTCAACGCCGTTGCGCCCAGAGCGCCGGCCTGGACGAACCGGCGTCGGTCGAGGCCCGATCGGCGAGGTCCGCGATTGAGTGCAGGCATGGGTCCCCCGAGAACGTGGTCGGTGTACACAGCTTTCCATAGTGTAGTCGGGCCAACGGATCGTGCAACGGCCAGGCGGCAGATCCGGCAAAACCACCCCAAACGCCCCAACCCCTCCGGCGAGAGCGTGGGCGGTGGTCGTCTGTTGCTACAAAGCCGCGACCGGTGGTCGCGCCATCGTGGCAATGGGAACAACGGGTGGCTGGGGCAAAGCGCAGCGGTGCCCTGACGTCCCGACACCTGGGGCACCGCTGCGCTTTGCCCCAGCCACCCACGCGCTACCGAGTGTTCTCCGACGGAGCCCAGCACGCAAAGCGCCAGCGGCTCCGTGGGGCTTGCAAATCGAGGGGGAAGGTGTATCCTTGGGTTTGGGGTCGCAGAGCAGTCGAGTGCGCACGGATCGATGCGGGGAATCCTCTTCCAGTACGAGTTGAACCCGACGACGTGGGTCTACATTTCGTCGCTGCTGACGATCGGAATCTACTTCCAGTTCCGTCGTCTCTGGAGCCTGCGAAATCTAGACCTGATCGGGTTGATCTGCTTCTCGCCGGGACTGCTGCTGCTTTACCACGGGTTGCACGAACAACTGGCCGGCAACACGGAACTCGGCCGTTGGCTGGAACAGTTCGGATACGTCTGGCTGTTCAGCGTGGGCGTCTTCTTCCTGATCCGTCTGCTGCTAGACCCGATCATGGTCCGCCGCCCGCTGCTGAAGCCGAATCTGACCGCCGGCGGGCTGACGTTTACGGGCGTGTCGTTGTTGGTGTTTCTGATGTCCAACGTGGTCAACGTCAATCCACCTTCGGCCAGAGACTCGGCCGCAGAGTCGTCGGCCGGATCGACATCGACCGGATCGTCCGGCCAGGACGCCACGCAACGGTTGGAACAGGCCCTGGCCCGGCAGCATGTGCTGCCGCCGGCCAACGCGGCGGGAGAGTCACCGCAGGCGACGGCCGCGACTCACCCGGGTCCCGGCTACCCGCCGTTGCAGCGGTTCGCCGAGGCCGCCAACGCCGCCTTCGTTCCCACTCCCGACGATACGCCCGCGGAGGGCCGACGGAGCCTTTCGCAGGCGATCGTCAGCCGCACCGTGATTATCACGGCCCACCTGATGTTGTTGGCCGGGATCGTGTTGATCGGCCACCGCCATTTCGACAACATCCAAACGGGCGTGGCCACGGCGTCGCTCTATCTGCTGTTGCCCTATGCGGCCCAGATGACTTCGCAGATGGAACACGTGATTCCGGCCGCGCTGCTGGTTTGGGCAGTGGTGGCCTATCGCTGGCCCGCCGCCTCCGGCCTGCTGATCGGTTTGGCCGCCGGGTTGATCTACTATCCGTTGTACCTGCTGCCGCTGTGGTGCAGCTTCTACTGGCGGCGCGGGTTGATTCGCTTCGGCGGCGGCGTGATCGCGGGGCTGGTGCTGCTGGTGATCGCGTTGGCCTTTAGTGCCGAGCGTTTCTGGCCCGACTTCCAGCAGACCTTCGGGCTGTTGAATCCGCTGCGGACTCAGCCGGCCGGGTTCTGGCAGGCTCACGAACAGGTCTTCCGGCTGCCGGTGCTGGCGGCGTTCGTGGCGCTGTCGATCGGGTTGGCACTCTGGCCGGCGCAGAAGAACCTCGGCACGCTGCTGAGTTGCTCGGCGGCCGTGATGCTCGGCAGCCAGTTCTGGCACGCCAACCACGGCGGCGTCTACATGGCCTGGTTCCTGCCCTTGTTGCTGCTGACCGTCTTCCGGCCGAACCTGGAGGACCGCGTGGCCGACACCGCGGTCACCGAAGGATGGTGGCGCCGCCGATCGCGGCTGGCGCGGATCGACGCGGCCAATCGATAGCCGCGGCGGCCTATTGCTCTTTATCTTGCTGATCGACCTCGGCCTGCCGGCTGCGGATCTGGGCCGCTTCGGCTTCCATGGCCGTTGCCGCGGCGGCGTCGGTCAGCTTCAACAACTCGGCGTAGGCATCGAGGGTCAGCGCCAGGTCCGGGTGCTGCCGCCCGTCGCCGGCGGCCAGCGGCTGCTCTTGAACGGCCCGCGCCTTGTCGAGGCACTGACGCAACTCGCCCGTCTTCCCCACCTGCCGATAGAGCATGGCCAACCCGTACCACAATGCGGCCGTTTCGGGATGTTCGGCGCCGCGTACGGCCTCGGCCATGGCGATCGCCTCGGCGTATTCTTCGGCGCCGTCGGTATAGACGATGAAACTGTTCTTCAGCGCGGCCAAGCCGCCGATGGTTTGGGCCAGGGCCGGATGCTCTTGCTTGACGCCGCTGCCGTCGGGCAACTCCTCGGCGTAGACCTTTTCCTGGATCTTCTTCGCTTGGATCAGATCGGGCTCGGCCTGCGACCAGGCCTGCCGTGCGGCGCTGAGGCCGCCCAGCACGGTCAAGGCGTCGGCCACACCGGCGTGCTCTTTGTCGATGGCCGAAGTGTATAGATCCCGCGCCCTTTTGGCGTCGGTTTCTGCCTGGTCGGACTGTTCGCGAACAAACTCCGCCGTACCACCGAGCCGCGCCCGCCGAAAGGACAATCGGGCGCGGTGGTTGAGAACCGCCGCCACGAAGGGATGGTCTCCTCCCAAAGATCGAACGGTCGTACCGCGCGCGCGATCGTAGCAGGTTCGCGCCTTGACGAAGCGGGCCTGGGCGGCGTAGAGGGCCCCCAGACTGTCGTAAACCGCCGCCTTCACGGGATGATCGCCGTCGAACGCCCCTTCGGCCAACGCCAGCGCTTCCTCGCCCCGTTGCAGCGCGGCCGCCGATTCGGCCGCCGCCCGGTTGAGCGCCAGGTCGGGCACCAACGCGACGCTGCGATCGATCGCGGTCAATCTTGCCCGGGCGGGAGCCGCTTCGGGCACGGCTGCGCGGATCTCGGCGGCCTGGGCGAGCAATTCCCTGGCCTCGTCGTCGTGGGCCAGTAGATGGCGGGCCATCGCCACGTTGCCCAGACCGGCGGCCACGTGGGGGTGGTTTGCGCCGACCGAATCGCTCCACGTCTCGTTCGCTTCGCGGCACATTTCGCCGCCGGACGTGTAGCGGGCTTGGAGCAGATAGATCACGCCCTGATTGTTAAACACGGCGGCCCGGCAGGCATGCTTCGGTCGCCCGACTTCGTCGAGGATCTTGCCGGCCTTGTGGCACTGCTGCACCGCGGCATCGAGTTTCTTGCCCTGACAAACCCACAACACGGTTTGCACGTGCAGGCAAACGGCCCGGGTGGGGTCGCTCGCGTCCTCGTCGAACAGGGCCAGGGCGTCGTCCAAGTTCTTTTCGGCCTTCTTCAATTGAGGGATCCCGCCGACGTGTAGTCTGGCGGCGGCCGTCTGAGCCAGCAGCAGCGGGTTGTCGGCCTTCTCGGCCAACGCCTTCTCGTACCACTCGACGCCTTCGGTATAGCGGCCTGCGTACAGCTCGTTTTGAGCGAGTACCGCGTAGACTTCGTGTAGCGGGGCGTCGCCGTTCTGGCCGGCCGTTTCCAGCAGGCGTCGGGCGTCGTCGAAACGGCCCTCGCCGACCGCCTTGCGGCCCAACTCGAAATCGTTCCCCTCGTCGATGTCGCCGGCCAGTTTCGCAGCCAGCGGCGAAACCAGCGGCGGCTGCAAGACGGCGGAATGGGCATTGGGCATCACCAGCACCACGGCCGCGATTTCCTCCCGCAGCGGAATGCCCAAGTCTTGCACCTCGGCCCGGCGGATCGCCACCGGCGCCAAGGGGCTCAGCCACCAGCCGGCCACCAGAACGAAGGTCCCTACGCCGGCCAGCGTGCGGGGGCTCGTCTCGCCCAGCAGCGGCAGCTTGACCTTCTTATCCTGGGCGTTGGCCATCCGCAGCAGCTTGCCAAAATCGGCGTGTTGCCCGCGCCGCATCCGATGGGCCATCTCGTCGATCGATTGTTTCCGGTAGCTGCTGAGCACTAGCGTGGCCGTGGCCAACGCTGCGCACAACAGCCCCACCGCCCGCTGCCCCGCCGCCGGCAAGCCGTCCGGCCATAACCTGTGGCCGCCGTATCCGCAGCCCGCGACCACGATGACCGTCAATATCACGGCAAAGACCCACTTTCGGGTTGCCTGCGACGAGGCAGAGCGGCCCGTGCCGACGGCAGACTGTGGTTTCTTCCGACTTGACTTGCTTTTGGCCATCACATTTCTCAAGGTGCCGCGGCAGAAAGCCTCTGGTAGGCCCGTGGAAAAGAGCAGATTCCAGTACTTCAGTGTGCCACTGGAACGCCTCCATTGTAGCACTGCCGCCAAAACAGGGCAAACCGAGATCATGCTACACTTACACAACGCGACCAACGATGGAGTAGTCCCTTCGGCGGCACCCCGCCCCGATGACGGTTGTAGCAGTTGGTCCGGTCGTTCGCGTCGACGTGCGTTGGAGAATATGCGTGCAAGACCTGCCCATCCCCACTCTTGAACTCTTCCAGCGGCTGGGCATCGCCGTAGGGCTAGGGCTGTTGGTGGGCCTGGAACGCGAGCGCTCCTCCGCCGGAGCCGCCGCCGGCATGCGGACTTTCCCGCTGATCACCGCCTTGGGCACCGTCACCGCCGTGCTGGGATTGGTCTTCGGCGGGTGGATCGTCGCCGCCGGGCTGCTCTCCATCGTGGCCGTGCTTGGCGTGGCCCATCTGCTAAAGATCCGCCAGCCGGACCCCACGCTGGGCACCACCACCGACGTGGCCATGTTGCTGATGTACGCCGTCGGGGCCTTGCTGGTCGTGGCGCCCGTCTCCGTGCCCGTCGCGGTCGGCGGTGGCGTGGCCATCTTGCTGCAATTCAAGCCGGAGTTGCACGCCTTCGCCAAGAGGCTCGGCGAGGGCGACCTGCGGGCGATCATGCAGTTCGTGCTGATCACCTGCATCATCCTGCCCGTGCTGCCCAACGAAACCTACGGCCCGTTGGGCGTCTTCAACCCGTTCGAGACCTGGCTGATGGTCGTGCTGATCGTCGGCATGAGCCTCGGCGGCTATATCGTCTACAAATTCCTCGGCCGCAACGCCGGCATCTTACTGGGCGGTCTGTTGGGTGGTTCGATTTCGAGCACTGCCACCACGGTGAGCTACTCGCGCCAAGCCCGCGGCGACGCGTCGGCCGTCCGCACCGCGGCGATCGTGATCATGATCGCCTCGACGGTGGTCTACGTTCGGGTGCTGATCGAAATTGCCGTGGTCACCGTCGCCGCCCCGGAGTTCTTCTACAATGCGGCGGCCCCGGTGGGTATCCTAATGGGCTTGACGCTGCTGCCCGCCCTGGCGCTGTGGCTGCGCGCCCGCCGCGATCCGGCGCCGATGCCGAAGCAAGAGAACCCCACGCAGATGAAGTCGGCCGTCGTCTTCGGGCTGATGTACGCCCTGGTGCTGTTCGCCCTGGCAGCGGCCGAACGTTACGTCGGCCAGCAGGGCCTCTTCGCCGTGGCCGCCCTGTCCGGCCTGACCGACATGGACGCCATCACGCTCTCCACCGCGCGGATGTCGCTTGGCGAATCGGAGGCCGCCAAGCAGGTTGCGGCCAACGGCTGGCGGTTGGTCGTCATCGCGTCGCTGGCCAACCTCGCCTTCAAGTCCGCCCTGGCCGGCAGCCTCGGCGGCTGGCGTCTGCTGGGTTGGATCGTGCTGCTGTTCTCCATCCCCGCGGCCGGTGCGGCGGCGCTGTTGGCGTTTTGGCCGTTGGGGGGGTAGCTCCAAAACGAGCCGGCGGCGAAGGCGTTTGGCCGCCGCGGCTTGCTACGAGAGCCTATCAGTTCTGTCGGGGGGGTCTTTCTTGCCACCGAAATCATAGATGTTTATCAGGCCCTGTTCCTCGATGGCTTTCGGCCAAGTTCTTGTTTCGTATAACTCGAAGAGAGCTTTGTAGAACTCTCTGTAGATCTTCGCCACCGCGAGAAGCTTCTTCTGCCTTCCCTCGCTGCGCCGCAGTTCCACCTCCAACTTGGTCAACTCTAGCGCCTGCTCGGAGGCGTATTGCTTTAGCTTGGTCTCAGATTCCTTGTCTACCCTCTTGACCGCGATCATTGCCCCAACAAAAGAGCCAACAACACCGGCTAGGCCTCCCGCCAGTACACTCACGACGCCAATCACTGCCGTATCATCCAGTCGTGGCCAAACGGTCAGAAGCAAGATACCGAAGCCGACTATGTACACCGCCGGTAGCCAGAGCATTCGTGCCAGGGTAGCGTTGAGATCGTTCTTCATCTCTTCTCCAAAAAAACGAATCGCATCGTGTTCCTCGTCATGTAACGACGAGGGATGAGTCATTCTTCCGTCGCCTTCCTCTCCTTATCCCCTGCTCACCTGCTCTCCTGCTCCCCCGAGCACACTACAACTGCCCCAGAATCCACTCCACTACCGCCGCTTCCTGCTCCTCCTGCTCTCCATCGAACACATCCAATCCACCCGAGTGCCCCGCTGCCGCATAGGCCGCCGTGACAACCGGCGGGACCCTTGCGCCTTCGCCCGCCAGTAGCATCTTGCCGGGAGCCGAAAGTGCAAGAACGCCCGGCAGATCACCGTACTTCGCGCCGCCGGGGAGGAAGTCGGCGTGGTCGAGCGAGGTCAGCTTGGCGAAACGGAAACCGGACGTGTCGATCGCCGCGGCGTCGACGGCGTCGACGGCGAGCGCCCGGGCAGCAGCCGCCCAATGTCCGGCGCCGTCGAGCCCGACCAGATAGACCTTGTCCGCCCGGGAACGCCCGGCCCGGGCCACGGCGATCGTCGAGAGCACGTCGTGAACACGGCGGGCGAACAGCGGCGGGTTGTAGCCGTAGGTGTAGCCGGCGTAGTCGTCTTTCTTGACCATCTTGTTCTTCGTCATCGGCTTGCCGTCGGCGGTGAACTCGCCTTGGCCGAAGAGGTCGACGCCGGTGACCATCATCCCGGCCTCGACCAGCCGCATCACGGCCGGTTTGGGATTCCCGGCGGCGTCGAACAGGACCTGCTTGCCGGCAGGCCCCAGCCAGATCACAACCTCCCGATTCCACTTCCCCGATTCGGCCGGGCTGAGCACGACGCCCGGTACCTCCTCGCCCGCGGTCTCGTAGCGAATCACCCCGGTTTGCAGCCGGCAGGCGTCGAGTTGCTCACCGCCCACCGGCACGGCCTTGACCACTTCGGGGTCCGGCATGCCGCGTCCGATCATCACCTCGAGCGCCCCGCCGACCACCCGGCGATATTTGTCCAGGCCCTTGCGATCCCGCGGTACCAGCGCGGCCATCTGCCGATTCGAGTCCTCGGTGATCCACTTCAACAGCGATCGCTCGTGATCGTCGCCGCCGGGCGGCTTCGGATGATCTTCGTCCCAGACGCTCATCTCCTCGACCGACAGCGGCCGATAGTCCTCTTCGACGATCGGCTCTTCCTGGCCGATCTTCAGGTGCCGATTGAACCAGCCGTACATCGCCGCGCGGCTGGGGTAGTTGTAGTTGTGGCCGAATTGCACCAACGACTCGATCATCACCCGGTCCTCGATGCCGAGCATCTTGTAGTGCTGCTTCAGCTCCGGGAAGCCCTTGGTGGTCATCTCTTTGGTCCAGTCGTTGGCCGCCGAGAGCCCCAACGGCCGGGGCGAAAAGAGGGCCGCAATTTCGACGTTGCCCGTACCGACGCGCAGGTAACACGCGTTCTCACACGTGCAGCCGCCCTGCATGGCCGTCGAGACCATCACCGCCGGAAACGACACGGCCGGCCGTGGATCGATCGCCGAGAGCACGAACGTCTGCGTCCCCCCACCGCTGGCCCCGGTCACGCCGATCCGCTTCGGGTCGACGTCCGGCAGCCCGGCGAGGAAATCCAACGCCCGAACGGAGTTGTAGCTCTGCAGGCCCATCATATTCTGCATGCGGGCTTCGGCCTGAGGGCTAAAATAGCCCCAGTCTTTCGGCGTGTTCATCGCCTGGCGAACGCCCGGCCGGTGGGCGATCTGCCGGCTGTCGGCGTAGCCGACCATGTCGTAGTGAAACACGACGCAGCCCATCCGCGCCAGTTGCACGCAGCGTGCCTGGATCGGATGCCGTCCGCCAATGGCGAATTTCTCGCCGCCCTGTTCGATCTGCTCGCCGACGCTCTTCTCGCCGGCGTCGTAAAACCGCCCGTTGGCCCAATGTCCGTGTGGACAAAGCACCGCCGGAAGCTTCCCGCTACGGCCTTTGGGGCGATAGAGGTTGCCGGTGACGAAGTGGCCCGGGAAGCTCGCGAAGTAGACCTTCTCGACCGTATACTCCTCGCGGTCGACCTTCCCGTGGATCACAGGGTTACTGGGCGTCTTGGTGGGCATCGGCCACAGCCCGGTCGCCACCAGCACCCGCCGCCGTACCTCTTCGCCTCGTTTGGCCCATGCTTCCGGCGTATCGCACGGATGGAACGGGAAGTAGGAGTTCAGCGTTCGCGGATCCTCCAACCGCACATCCTTCGGCAGTTCCCGCTGCGGCAACACGCGGGGAATCTCCGCCACGGCCGTCGCCGAGATCAACAGCACGGCCAAGAGAACCACTGGCAGGCCAAACGTGGGTCGCGTCAGTTGTCGGAAGGTACTCATGACTCGTCTCTCCCGGGGATGGTTGCGGTTGGAATGGTCACGCCAACGCCACTTCGTTATATCCACCACGCATCCCGCTGGCAATCGTCTCCCACAGGCCACTGGAGCCTCCAGAGGCGCGATTCTCCGCTTGCCCGCGTGTACCGCCGAAGGGTACTATGGACGTTATCGCAGTCGCAATGCACCACACTCGAAAGGAGCATGCACGTGCCAAACGACCTCATCAAGCAACTACAGACGAGTGTCCTGATCTGCGCCGTGCTGGCGATCGCCGCCGGGGCGACGGGCATGGTGTTCAGCTTCATGTTCCTCAGCTCCGCCACAATGGCCGACATCACCGCAGGTGCCGCCGGGTTCGTCGCCGGCTCCGTGCTGATCGCCGCTGGCCTGCTGTCGGTGGCCATACTCGCCGCCTGCGGCCAACGGCAGCCGTCGAGCCAACGGCCGGGTGAAGAGGAGACGTAACGGTTGGAACCGGAAGAAGCAAAGACGACGGTCGGCACGCACTCGATCGTTAATCACCTTCCCACAACACGGTCTCCTTGCGCTCGAAGGCTGGCACCATGATCGCGTTGTACCAGCCCTTTGAAATGGACGGAAACAACTCCTCCATCTTGGCCGTGGCCTCCAAGAAGCCCGGCCATTCTTCGCTGATCTCCAACCACGCGTCGGCGTTCGAGGCCGTTAGAAAGCCGAGGCAGATCTCGTCGGTGGAGAACAGATCGTGCTTGTAGGTGACGATCTTCCGAACGTCGGCCCAGCGGAGCGAGGCGAGGATTTCGTCGCTACGGACGACTTGAAGACCGTCTTGTGTGACGCGTACCGACGGCGGCACGGGATTCGGTTCGCTCTTCAGTGCAGCATAGGACGCCATCCTCTGCAAGACGGCCCCGTAGAGGACAAAACCCGCAGAGATCGGCCACATGAAACCCGGCGGCGGGCCCCACCGCAGGATGCCGCCGGCCAGAAACGCGGCGCAGCCCCACACCGCTAGATGCGGACCACCGAGAAGAAAGCCGATCCAGTCGTCGCGAACGCGGGCGATCGCGGCCAATGGAACCACGCCGAGAAGGCTCAAAACGACGGCCACGACGCAACGAAAGCCGATACTCGAAAACGTGTAGCGCAACTCCACGCCGAAGAACGCCGCGACCGGATTGCACAGCAAGAACGCCAGTCCGCCGAGTAGCATCCCGCTGACGCCACTAATGACGGCGATTCCCCAGACGGGGATTGTCGGCGGTTGCGAACTACCGGTCGAGTTCTTGCGCATCGTAATTACTCCCAAGTCAAGATAGCCGAGGATCCGCGCCGTCGTCAAGCTGCGGTTGCCGCATGCTTGACTGACAGCTCGGTTGGGCGTACCGTGTGAGTCGGCCAACCAGACCAAGAGGGAGGACGCCATGCATAGTCCCGGCAAGCATGCCAATCACACGCGCAAACCGAAGACGGCCGCCGTCTCGCGCCGCAAGTTCCTCGGCGGGATTGCCGCGGCGGCAACGTACGCCATGGTACCGCGGCACGTACTGGGCGGAGAAGGGCACGTTGCGCCGAGTGCGAAGACGACGCTCGCCGGTGTCGGCTTGGGCGGCCAGGGCATCCAGAACATCGGCCACTTGCAGCAGTTTCCGGAAATCCAGGTGGTGGCCGTCTGCGACGTGAATCGCGAAGGCGGCGGATACCTCTCGTGGAATTGGACGCAAGGCAAAGAACTCCGCGTCACCGGGCGGGAACCGGCGCGGCGGATGGTCGACGAGCACTACGCCCAGCAGCGACGTGCCGGGACTTATCGCGGCTGTCGGGCGTATGCCGACTTCCGCGAACTGTTCGAGCGCGAGGACGTCGACGCCGTGATGGTCGCCACGCCGGATCACGTACACGCCACGGTGACGATGGCCGCCTTGCGGCGCGGCATGCACGTCTATTGCGAGAAGCCGCTGGCGTACTGCGTCTACGAGGCGCGGCGGATAGCGGAAGCGGCGCGGCGATTTGGAGCAGCCACGCAGTTGGGCAATCAAGGCCAGGCCTCGGAGGACGCCCGGGTCGTGCAGGAGTTCATCCTCGACGGGGCGATCGGCGCGGTCCGCGAGTGTCACGTCACGTTCGGGCCACCGTTCTGGGAACAGCCCGAGTGGCACGGCCATCGCCCGGGCAGGCCGCCGGTGCCGGACGGATTGGATTGGGACCTCTGGCTGGGCCCGGCGCCCGAGCGGCCCTATCATCCGGCGTATCATCCGTGGCGATGGCGCGACTGGCGCGATTTCGGCACCGGCCCTTTGGGCGATATGGGCTGCCACCGGCTGTCGACCGTGTTCAAGGCGTTGAAGTTGGAGCACGCCGTCAGCGTCGAAGCGACCTGCGAAGAGATCGGCGCCGAGATCTACCCGCGGCGGTTCGAGGTCCGCTGGGAATTCCCCGCCCGGGGCGAAATGCCGCCGCTAACGCTTTTCTGGCACGGCGGGGGCTTCAAACCGCCACGGCCAAAGGAGCTCGAACCGGGCCGGCCCGTCGCGGGCGATCTCTACATCGCCGACGAGGGCTCGCTAATGGGCACGCGGCTGATCCCCGACGCCAAGATGAAGCGGTACGGCCGGCCGCCGCGCGTGTTGCCGCGTTCGCCCGGCCACGGCAAAGAGTGGGTCGACGCCTGCCGCGGCGGCCCGCGCGCCGGCTCCGACTTCGTCCGCCACAGCGGCCTGCTGACCGAGGCGGCGCTGCTGGGCAACATCGCCATGACGGTCGGCAAGCCGCTCGCCTGGGACGGCCCCAACATGCGCTTCACCAACGACGAGACGGCGAACCGCTATCTCCACCGGGCGTATCGAGCGGGCTGGACGGCGTAGGCGCGTTTGGACGTGCGCTGCTTGTGCTACTGCTTCAGCACCAACCGAAACGGCGTCAGCCCGTAGGCGTGGCGTTTCGACGTGTTGTCGAACGCGGCACAGCCGAACGGGTAGACTCCGCCGGGCTCGAACTGCACGTCGGTCGGTCGGTCGTCTTTGCCTGGGTGGCCCGTGTCGAGCTTCCGGCGGATGAAGAGTTGCCAACGGCCGTCTTCGTGCTTCGACGTGCATAACACGTCGCCGCGGTCGCCCGTGGCCGCCGTGCCGACGATGCCGGGGATGATCGTGCCGACGGGGATCTTGGCCATCAGTTGATCGGCCTCTTCGGTGCCGTATTCGACGGCGTTCTCTCGGGGGATCGCGCCGTCATGGACGTTGCCCGGGTCGCGGGGCAGGAACGCCGGATTGGCCTTGTCTTTCGACACATTCTTAGAGTAGCCGCTGGGGGGATCACCCTCTTTGTCGGCTTTCAGGTCGCCGTGCCGGCCGCCGTCTTTGGCGTCGAGCTCGAGCTCGGCCCAGTATTTGTCGTCGACCTGGCCGAAGGGATCGGTCCGCGTGCCCTTCCAGTGCCAGACGTCGACGATCCGATCGCAGCCCTTGTAGCCGTACTTGTGGTCGACCTCGCCGGCGCCGCCGTGGCAATAGAGCGCGCAGCCGAACTTCTCGAACTGCCAATCCGGCTCGGCGGGGAAGATCAGCGAGAACTTGTCTTCGTAGTAGTGGCTTTCGTCGTCGGAAACGGTCACCAGGTGCTTGAAGCCGCCGGCCGTTCGTCGCCAGGGTTGGTAGCGGCGGTCTTCGGTGGGGTCGTCCCACTCGGCCTTGACGAACAACTCGTCGTCGTCGTACATCGCCCAAAGCGTTACGCGCGTGCGTCCGCCGTCGAATCCCACGCCGCCGGCGAGTTCGACCACCAGCGGCGCGGCGTCGTCAAACGGCAGCTTGCTCACGTCGGAAGTGTCGCCGTCGTACTTCTCGGCCACCAGGTCGCGCGAGGGCGGATGGATCGGCAGGCCGCTGAGCACCAGACAACTCGTCACCGCCGCCACCGGCACCAACGCGATCAGGTGGGCCCAGCGCGGATGCTGCCACGGCGCAAAGACCAACCGCAGCCAAGGCCGGCCCTTGGTCAGCGCGTTATACAAATGCCACAGCAGCGCAATCGGCAATACGAAGAAGCCGCCCACGAAGTGTACCCAGCGGGCGCCGAGATAGACGCCCTTCGGTCCCGGCCAACTCGACAGCAACACGCCGCTGACGGCCACCGCCAACCCGCCGTACAGCAAGACCGCGTGCGTCGGACGCAAGCGGGCGGACTTGCGCCAGGCCAGCCACACCGCCAGCACGAGTGCCGGAAAGTAGACCAGCGAAGCCAGGGCGTGGATCCAGTGGACGGGGCCCTGCCAAAACCAAGACGGCAACCGCCCACCGAACATCGACCACTCGGGCGACGAGATCGCGTGCTGGCTGAAGCCGGTCAACGTGAGGATGATGAAGCTCGGCCAGAGCAGCCAGTGCATCAGGCGAAACAGATGAGGATACGGATTACCTACTGACGGGCCGGCGTCAGAAGACGGGCTCGGCTCGGGCGATGCACTCGGGCTTTCTTTCGACGTTTGCGGCATGGATGCTCCTCCTGCTGCGGGGCTAAGTTTTGGCGGGAACGGACTCGATGGCGGGCGTAAACAGGGCGGGCGAATCTCGAGAGTCAGGTCGAGTTGGCCATTCGACTCGTCTGAGCGGCCCAAACATGCCGTTTTTCAGCGTGGGGTCACACAAGTCGATCGATGTGGCGCCCTCGGGGGGGGCGCTGTCTGATAGGCACAATTATACTCAATTAAACTCCACCATGCGACTAGGGTTTCGCGAGCCGAGCATATTTCGCAACCCCTCCCCCGCTACCCTTGAGCAGCCCTCCTACCCGCCGGCTCGTCAATCCGGGCACTCTCGGACAGATTTGTGCTCCACCGCCGCTTCGTCGATGACCTGCAGAATCGCGTCGCACGCCGCCTTGGCGCCGACGTTGTTGGTCATGATCACACAACCGGATTGCCGGGCCATACGGAAGCGTGCCACGCAATGGAAGCCGGCCCCGTTGGTGCCGGTGTGCCATACGTGACCACCGTCTTCCGGCGCATCGACGCCCCACCCTAGCGAGCGGCGCGTACGGCGATTGTCCTCCTCGGGCTTCACCTGCAAGGTCGTCATCTTGGCAAGCATCTCTGCCTCCAGGCAGTGGGCCGCCGAACGATCGCGTCCCATCATCTCGATCAGAAACCTGGCGTAGTCCGTGGGCGTCGTATAGAGAGAGTACGCGGCATTGCCCTGTTGGTAGAATCGGCGGCCCCGCTTGAAGTTCCCGTGCTTGTCGTGCCCTCCGGCGAAGTTCCTCTCGAAGTCCTCCAGCCATCGATAACTGCTGCGCTGCATTCCCAGCGGCGTGAGCAGCCGGGTCTTCATCCACGCGTCGACCGGCTGCTTCGTCAACCTCTCGACGGCCCTCTGAAGATACAGAAAGCCCTCGCCCGAGTACGTGAATCTTGAGCCGGGCTCGTGCTGCACGGAGAGCGGACTGCCGCTGCGCCACCCGCCTTCGCGCCAGTTGGGCAGACCGGTCCTGTGGAGCATCACCATCCGGGCCGTGATCTTGTTGGCCGCCGACGCGTCGGGCAGATAGGGCTCGTCCAGATAGGCGTCCAAGGGGCGATCCAATTCGAACGTCCCCTCTTCGACCAGTTTCAAGACCGCGTAGGCATACAGAGGTTTGCTCATCGAGGCCGCCTCGAAGACGGTTTGCGGATCCACCTTCTCCGGCTTGCCGGCCACGCGCAGGCCGAATGCCCTCGTCCAGACGATCCGATTGCCGCGGATCAGCACCATACAGAGCCCCGGCACGTGTTCGTCCTGCATAACTTGCGGCACGCGCGACTCGAGCACTTCGATCGCCGGATCGGCGTCCCGGGCGGCAAGCGTTGCGGATGCGGCAAAGAGCCACGTAACCGTTACGAGAAATCGAATCGAAGCAGACATCGGATGCGGTTCTCCAACTTGCGGGTGGCTCGCGTCCTCCAGTTCTCCGCGCACGGGGTGTGCAACGCCTCCTTCCAGTTCACTCGCGGCTCAAGCGTTTCTGCAGACGCGTCGAGAGACTCTCGACCAGCACTGGATTCGCCTCGGCGACGTTCACGGTCTCCTTCGCCGCGGACGTATGATCGTACAACTCGGCGTGGCCGCTTGCGTGCAGGATCAAGCGATGCGCGTCGGTGCGAATTGTCTTTGCGCCGCCGCCGTAGGAAATCGCCACGTGGCCGGGCGCGGCCGGATCGTCCAGCAGCGGGCGTAACGAGACGCCGTCGACGAAGTCGGGCCGAGGCAGCCCCGCCAAGTCGCAGAGCGTGGGGAAGACGTCGAGCGTCTCGACCGTCGAGTCGGTCGACGCACCGGGCTGCTTCATGCCGCGGCAAGCCACGATCAGCGGCGAACGCAAGGATTCCTCAAACAGCGTGTGCTTGCCCCACACCGCATGTTCGCCCAAGTGCCAGCCGTGGTCGCCCCAAAGGACCACGATCGTGTTCTTGGCCGCACCGGTTGCTTCCAGTTTCGCCATCACGCGGCCAACCTGGGCGTCGGCGTAGCTGACGCAGGCGGCGTAGTGCTTGCGAACCTCAAGCGCAAACTCGGCGTCGTCGTTCGGGTTCCGATTCCAGCGGTTGTATTTCATGAACTCGCCCGAGCCGTGCCAGGTCGTTTTGCCGGCGGGCTTGGACGGATGCGGCGTGGGGGGGAGTTGGGCGTCGCGATAGGGATCGAGGTACTTCGCCGGCGCACCAAAGGGCAGGTGCGGCCGCAGGATTCCCACCGCCAGGAAGAACGGCTTCTCGGAGTCCGACGCCAAGGCGCCGAGTTGCCGCAGCGCTTCGTCGATCGAAACGCCGTCCGGATAGATCGAATCCGGCCCTTCGAGCGCCTGGAACACGTCCATCTCGCCGGCTTTCACACGGATCTCGCCGCGGGCCAAACCGTGCATCCAACCGCGCGGATGTTGCCAGGGCCCCGTCGGCAACAGGTGCCGATCCCAAGAGAGCGGCATCTCCGGCTGGGCATCGTCATCCCAGTCTCTGCCTCCGCGCCCGCCGGGGTGATGCGAGACCTTGCCCACCGAGACCGTCGTGTAGCCGTGTTGGCGAAACCACCCCGGCATGCTCGGCGGAACCGATTTCGGATCGGCCTTCATCTTTCCCGCCCGTTGAAACAGCGCGCCGTTTCCGGCGCCGCCGTAACGTCCGGTCAACAGCGCGAATCGAGAGGCCCCGCAGGTCGGCGCCTGCACGTAGTGGTGCCGAAACACGCGTCCCTGCGCAGCCAGCCGGTCGATATTCGGCGAGCGGATATACGAGACCCCAAAACAGCCCAGCTCCGGCCGCAGGTCGTCGACGCAAAGCAGCAACACGTTGGGGTTCTCGTCTTCCACCGAAGCCGCCGAGGCGAGGCCGCAGAGCGCAGCTGCGGCCAACAGACCGTAAGCTCTCTTGACGAATCGATAACGACGCACAGCAATCATGTCAGTTTCCCGGAATGGACCGTGTTTCTCGTCTATCATTGTACTATACAGCCAACCGCTTGCCTGCACGAACAAAAAGGGGGACAGGCTACTTTATCTGGAAAAAGTAGCCTGTCCCCCTTTTTGTCTCGCAAACGAGGCGAGGCTCGCGACTGGCGGATTGCCCAAGAGTCCGCCGTATCCTGCCGTTGAACCGCTTGCCGATCCTGGCAATTGCACAACTCAAAGCGTATGGTAGCAGTAGTGCGCCTTGTCGAAATCGACTCGTCATCAAGGTTAGTGTTCCCATGAAGTTCCGCGATCCCGTCAAGTGGTGTCTGATTGTCGCCGGCGTGCTGGTCACGTCGGCCGTTTGCCTGCCCGAAATCTGCGCGGCGGAGCGTCCGATCGATTTCAATCGGGACGTGCGTCCGATCCTCTCGGACCGCTGTTTTCATTGCCACGGCCCGAACGAAGACGACCGCCAATCGGACCTGCGGCTGGATCAGGCGGAAGGTCCCGAGGGCGCCTATCGCGAGTACGACGACGTGGCAGCGATCAAGCCGGGCTCGATCGAGGACAGCGCGCTGTGGTATCGGATCAACAGCGAGCGCCGCGACAGGATGCCGCCGCCGTATTCCTCGAAGAAGCCGCTCTCGGCCGAGCAGAAAGAGATCATCAAACGCTGGATCGAAGCCGGCGCGGAGTACACGGCCTTCTGGGCGTTTGTGTCGCCTAAGAAGCCGGCCTTGCCCGAATGTGAGAATCGAGATTGGGGCCGGCAGCCGCTCGACCGCTTCGTGCTCTCTCGTCTGGAATCGGAGCGGCTTTTGCCGAGCCCGGCCGCCGACCGCCGCACGTTGATCCGCCGGGTGACTTTCGACCTGACTGGGCTTCCACCGACCCGCGACCAGATCGACGCCTTTCTTGCCGACAAGTCGCCCGACGCGTACGAGCGCCTCGTCGATCGGCTGATGGCCAAGCCGCAGTACGGCGAGCACATGACCAAGTATTGGCTCGACCTGGTCCGCTTCGCCGATACCAACGGCATCCACCACGACCACTATCGCGAGATGTCGCCGTATCGCGATTGGGTCATCCGGTCGTTCAACGCGAATCTGCGCTACAACGACTTCGTGACGTACCAACTCGCCGGCGACCTCTATCCGGAACCGACGCGCGACCAGTTGACCGCCTCCGGTTTCAACCGGCTGCACCTGATCATCGACCGCGGCACGGCGCTGCCGGAGGAGAGCTACACGCGGAACGTCGTCGATCGGGTAACCGCCGTGGGCACCGCCTTCATGGGCATGACCGTGCAGTGCGCCGTCTGTCACGATCACAAGTACGATCCGTTGACAACCAAGGAGTTCTACCAACTCTTCGCCTTCTTCAACAACCTCGACGCCGACCCCGAAACGGGCGGACGTGGAGGGAACGACTTTCAGCGCGGCTTGCAGCCGCCGTACGTCAGCCTGCCGAGCGACGCGCAGCAGACGAGGCTCGCGGAGCTTGGCCGGACGATCGACGACGTGCAGCAACAGATCAAGCAACTCGAAGAGCGAGTCGGCCAGACCGACGACGAAGCCGAGAAGAAGACCCTTCAGGCCAAGTTGAAGGGGACGAAGGAGGCTCTCGGAAAGACGCAAGCCGAGAAACAGGCTCTCGAAGCCGAGATCCCCGTCGCGATGGTCATGAAGGAGCGCGCCGAGCGCCGGCCGGCCCACGTGCTGGTGCGCGGCGCGTACGACAACCCCGGCGAGCCCGTCGAACCCGGCACACCGGCCTTTCTGCCGCCGATGCCAGGCGGCGACGGTCCGAAGAGCCGCATGGACCTGGCCGAGTGGTTCACTGCCGCGAAGCACCCACTGCTGGCACGCGTGACCGTGAACCGGTTCTGGCAGCAGTTCTTCGGCGTGGGGCTGGTGAAGACCTCCGAGGATTTCGGCGCCCAGAGCGAATTCCCCAGCCACCCGGAGTTGCTCGACTACCTGGCCGTCTCGTTCGTCGAGTCCGGCTGGGACGTCAAGGCCCTGGTGCGGCAGATCGTCACTTCGGAGACGTATTGCCAGGCGTCGATCGCGAAACCCGAGGCGTTCACGGCCGACCCGCAGAATCGCCTCTTGGCGCGCGGCTCGCGATTCCGCATGGACGCCGAGATGATCCGCGATCAGGTGCTGGCAACCAGCGGGCTGCTGAACTACGAGATGTTCGGCACGAGCGTCAAGCCTCCGCAGCCGGAGGGCTTGTGGAACGCGGTGAGTATGCCCAGTTCGTATCCCCGCGTGTACGAAGCCGACACGGGCGAGAAGATCTATCGCCGCAGTCTGTACACGTTTTGGAAGCGCGGCATGCCGCCGCCGCAGATGACGATCCTCGACGCCCCGACGCGGGAGGCCTGCATCGCGCGGCGCGAGCGGACGAACACGCCGTTGGCCGTGCTGTTGTTGATGAACGAGCCGGAGTATCTCAAGGCCGCCAGACATCTTGCCCGGCGGACGATCGCCGACCGCTCGCTCGGCCCGGCCGATCGTCTGCGTGTGATCTACGAGACAATCACCTCACGAGTGCCGGGCGCCGATGAGGCCGCAACGTGGCTCGCCATGGTCGACGACCTGCAAACGATCTACGGCGACAATGCAACGTTGGCCGAGCAGCTTTGCGAAGGTACAACGCTACCCGAGCAAGCCTCGGCACCTGAATTGGCCGCGTGGACGATTTTGGCCAACGCCGTCTACAATCTCGATATCACCAAGACCCGAAACTAGGTTGGATGTGGGGCGAGCATCCTGCTTGCCTCTTGGAGCTTCGCATCAAACGCAAGCCAAGAGCTGTCAAACGCAAGCTGGGAGCTTACGCCACGAAGGACGAGATACCATGCACGATATTCTCCACGACCACCAGCGGCTGTTGTCTCGGCGCGGGTTTCTGCTGAACTCGGGCATGGGGCTGGGCGCCGCGGCGCTGGGGGCGCTGCTGCCGCAAAACGCTGCCGCCCGGCCGGCCGACGCTCCGGAGCCCCGGGCAAAGCGCGTGATCTTCCTGTTCATGGCCGGCGCGCCGAGCCAGATCGATCTGTTCGACTACAAGCCGGAGTTGGAGAAGCAGTTCAAACAGCCGCTGCCGGAGAGTATCTCGATGGGGCAACGAGTGACCGCGATGACCAAAGGTAAGTCGCAACTGGTCGCCCCGTCGATGTACAAGTTCCAGCGCCAGGGCGAAAGCGGCATCTGGATGTCGGACCTGTTGCCGCATCTGTCGAAGGCGGCCGACGATCTCTGCATCATCAACTCGCTGCAGACCAATGCCATCAACCACGACCCGGCCAAGACGTTTGTCTGCACCGGCTCGGAGATCCCCGGCAAGGCGAGCATGGGGTCCTGGTTGAGCTACGGCCTGGGGTCGATGAATCGCGACCTGCCCGACTTCATCGTGCTGACCTCGGCCTATTGGACCGGCGGCACGCGCAACGTGCAGGCGCTCTACAGCCGGCTGTGGGGAAGTGGCTTTTTGCCGTCGAAACACCAGGGTGTGGCGTTTCAAACTTCCGGCGATCCGGTCCTGTTCCTCTCGAACCCCGCCGGCGTCGACGGGCCCGTCCGGCGGCGGATGCTCGATACGCTTGGCAAGGTGAATCAGAAGCACTTCGACGAGATCGGCGATCCCGAGATCCAGACCACCGTGGCCCAGCAGGAGCTGGCCTTCCGCATGCAGTCCTCCGTGCCGGAGTTAACCGACGTCTCCAAGGAGCCGAAGGCGATCCTCGACCTCTACGGCCCCGAGGTCCACAAGACCGGGTCGTTCGCGCGGAATTGCCTGCTCGCCCGGCGGATGATGGAACGCGGCGTCCGCTTCGTGCAGATCTTCCACCGCGGCTGGGACCACCACACGATCCTGCCGAAGCAGTTGCCCGGCCAGTGCTTCGACGTCGACCAGCCGACGGCCGCGCTGCTAACGGACCTCAAACAACGGGGTCTGTTGGACGACACGATCGTGGTCTTCGCCGGCGAATTCGGCCGTACGGTTTATTGCCAGGGCAATCTGCAGCGCGACGATTACGGCCGCGATCATCATCCGCTCTGCTTCTCCGGGTGGCTGGCCGGCGGCGGCTTTCGCGGCGGGCTCACGTACGGCCAGACCGACGAATTCAGTTACAACGTGGTGAAAGACCCCGTGAACGTGCGCGACCTGCACGCCACGATCCTGCATCAGTTGGGCATCGATCACCAGCGGCTGACGTTCCCGTTCCAAGGGCTCGACCAACGCCTCACCGGGGTCGAAGAGGCACACGTTATCAAGGGGATTCTCGGCTAGCAGCCCATTGAAGAACGTTGAAACCGGGTGCCACTGCTGGCTTGCCCAGCAGTGCGAAGTTGAACTAACGCAAAAACACTGCTGGGCAAGCCAGCAGTGGCACCCAGATTCTCGGACTCCTACTTTCTCAATCGGCTGCCGGCAATTGCCGAGACGGGTCGTCCACGGCGATGCACGCGCAATCACAGATCCGGCGGTTCGTGGAATGCCAGGTCGTGGTCGGTGGCGATCAACTCCGCCTGGCTCGCAACGACCCGAATCGTTCGCCAGTGGCCGGCGCGGTATCGGAGGTAGAACAGGCCGCTGAAGACCATGAACGTCAGCACCATGGCCGCCCAAGCCGTTTCGGGCGAGAGATTCAGCACGTGCAGGATCACGAACAGGATCGGCACCAACAACCAGTGCAAGGTCACCGAGATGCACATCGCCCAGAAGGTGTCGCCGGCGCCGCGCAGCGCGCCGACAAATACGATCAGGCCGGCTTCGATCAGCACGTAGACCGCCGCTAGGCGAATCATGAAGATCGCAATCGGCACGGCCGCGGCATAGGCGGGATCGTCGCCGGCCGGGCGGAAGACGTCGACCAACGCGGCGGGAAAGAACAAAAACAGCACCAAGATCCCGGCCGAATAGACCCAACCGCTCTTCAGCGCCGACATCACCGAGCGATGCGCCGTATCGGGATCGCCGGCCCCCATGTAACGGCCCACCAGGCTCATCACGCCAATCTCCAGCCCCACCAGCGGCAGAAACGACACCAGGTCCCAGTTGAACATGATCGTCGTGGCCGTGGCGGTGACCGAGCCGTGTTTGTGAAACGTGAGGATCATCAGGCTGAAGGCCACCAGATTCAGAAACATCTCGATTCCGGCGGGATACCCGAACCGAAGTAACTTGCGCATCGCGCCTGAGTCGAACTTCAGCGAACGGCGAATCTTGTATTCGCGGCAGTTCGCCGGGCGCAAATAGGCGATCACCAACACCGTCAGTCCGCAAACACTGCCGGTGATGGTGCCGTAAGCCGCCCCACGGATGCCCATCGCCGGCAGACCGAACTTGCCGAAGATCAGCACGTAGTTCATGCCGATATTGACCACCATGGCCACGATCGCCGAGAGCATCACCACCCGCGTCCGCCCGCTGCCGGAGAAGAACGAACTGAGGCAGTGACGCAACAATCCTACGCCCACGGCGTAGACCAGGATGTCGAAATAGACGCGTTGCGGCGCCGCCTGCTCCGGGGGGATATCCCACTCGGCAAACAGCCAATAGACCAACGGCCGGGCCAAGAGGATCAACGGCCAGGCGGCCAGGGCGATCAACATCGCCTGGGTGGTAGCCACGGCGCAGTATCGCTTGCGGCCGGCCCCCAGATACTGGGCCACCAACGCCGTGGTGTAGCCGATCAGCCCCACGAAAAAGGTCGTCATCGTAAAGCAGGTCAGCCCGCCGGCCATGGCCGCGTTCATCTGGGCCGACCCCAAACGCGACAGGAACAGCCGATCGGTGAACGTCATCGCCGTTTCGCAGGCGTGGGAGACCACCATCGGCAGCGCAATCGTCAACAGCTCGCGCACCCCGCCGGCGCGGTCGTCGATCGTCGTTCCCGCGGGTGCTTGCGTGGGTTTGTCCATGAAGTCGATTGGGCTTTGTCCGAAGACGGCCTTTGGGGGCTACCGGCTCAGCGCCGGGAAGCGCCAGATCGCCGAAAACCTGGGGCACCGCTGCGCTTTGCCCCAGCCACCCGTCGCTGCGCTTTGCCCCAGCCACCCTTCCGGGACAATGGAACGTTCTCCCGTCGACAAGGAGGGGATTATCGTCGCAAAGGTTCACCGGATCAATGGGCCACGCCGGCGAAAAGCTCGGCTCATAGCCTGCCCAGCACGTTCAACGAGTTGACGGTCCTTTTCCGCTCCTCGTTCTCATCGTTGACCCACTTGCACCAGTTTTTTGCGCGATACAGCATCTCGCCGCCGCTGGGCAGACAGCGCACCGGCCGGGACTGCGCGGCCAGGGGGAAGGCCCCCAGGCTTCTCGGCACCGAGTCCGGCGACTCGTGGCATCCCACACACCCCTTGCTTTCGCCGGGGCGGACGTAGTGCCAGTTCAGTTCGTTGCCCACCACGTAACCGTCGGCGTCGAGCACCTGGATGTGGAAGAGGCGGTCGGCGGGCAACTCTAGCGAGAACGACCCGTCGGGGGCCACCGGCTCCACGCCGAGAATCCGGGCGGTCAGTCCTCCGTGGTTCATCCAACCCTGGCCGCCGTTGACGCCCGTACCGTAGCGGGCGACCATCGGCAGGCCCTCGACGATCCGCACGTATCGGCCCCGCGCTTTGACGTCCGGGTGTTGTGTGTTGTAGATCGACGCGCAGAACAGCCGGCCCGTGTAGCCGTCCTGCCGCGTCGCCGGCGAGGTGGCCAACACCGGCGGAACCGGACGCGGCGCCAGCGGCCGGGCGTCGAGTTCGGAGGCCTCCGGATCGTTGTAGATCAACGTCAGCCGGCCGGTCGGGATATCCATCCAATACAGCCCGTGATCGACCGGAGCCCAGAAGTAATCGTGGTGGTTGTCGATCTTCTCCGCCGGACGCTCGCCGGCCGAACAGAGCAGCGTGTCCGCGTCGATCGGATACGGCGAGGTGATCGCAATGCTATCGTCGGGCCGCAAGATCCGGTCCCGATAACGCCCGGGCCCGACGATCATCGGCCCGCAAAACGAGTTGATCAGGAAAGTCTTGCCGTCGAGCGGCTGCGGCTGGGAGATGCAGAGTTGGCGATGGCGGATGTACTCGGGCGTGTAGGCCGTCCCCGATCCCTTGGGTGAGATGTGTTTAATCCAGAACTCTCGCCGCTCGGGACCGTAGAGCACCCGATGGTTGGTGCCGTCGGGCAAGCAGGATTCCAGGACGAACTCCAGCTTCGGCAGCGAATAGAAATCTTCCAGGCGAACAAACACGATGCGGCCGTCGGTGTTGACCACCGGCTCGCTGTCGCGGGCACAGTTGAACCCGATCACGTGGACGTCGGTCCCGTCGGCGTTCATTACCGCCAGTGCGGTTGAAAGATAACCGTGATACTCGTCGCGGGCACCGACCCGCGTGGTGCAGAAGACGATGCGTCCGTCGGGCAGGAAGTTCGGCTGCACGTCGTGATACGGGCCGGTGGTCAATTGCCGCACACCGCTGCCGTCGGCGCTCATTTCGTAAACGTGCCACCAGGGCTCGCCGTTGCCTTCGCATCGCGAGAAGAGGATCTTGCGGCCGTCGTACGACACGCGCAGATCGGCCACGTAGCCGTCGGTGAAATGCGTCAGCGGCGTCACCTCTCCCGAAGGCACCGGCGGCTGCAATCTGTAGAGGTTCGATCCGACGCGATAGGTCGGCCCTTCGTCGGTCTGATTGTAGGCCTGCATCGTGGCCGAGAACATCCAGCCGGCGTTCGGCGGAATCTTGGGGGCTTTGATGAAGGCGACGGCGTCGGCAGGGGCGTCGGCAGGGGCGTCGGCAGGGGCGTCGGCAGGGGCGTCGGCAGGGGCGTCG
>CAYYNP010000021.1:42447-59085 GCA_964472545.1 uncultured Planctomycetaceae bacterium
GCAGGGATATCCGCAGGGGCGTTGCTGCCGGCGGTGACTTCGGTGGTGTTTTCCGCCGGGACTTCTACCGGGGCAAGCTTCTCCTGCGGCACTCTCGGCTCGCGTTGCAGGCCGCGCCGTTGCAGGGCTTCTCGCGCCACCAGGCGAACGTTGTGATACGGATGCGACGCTTCTGCCCGGCGCAAGGCGGCCAACGCCGCCGGCGTGCCCAGATCGACCAGCGCCCGGGCGGCCGCGTACCGGATCTCCATCGCGTTGCGGTGGTTGTCGAGGTATCGCACCAGCAATGGCACGCACTGCCGGTCGCCCAAGCGGCCCAGCGCACGAAGCAACGCCTCTTTGTAGCGAGGGCTCGGATCGTTGTATTCCTCGTGGCCTCGGGTGCTGAGCCACTTCAGATTGGGTTCTCCGTAGTAACTGAAATACCCGTAATCGGCGTCGTCGGGCGCCGCTTCGAGCAACCGGCAAATCGGGCCGACCGACTCCCGAGCATCCAGGCAGATCAGCGTCTTGGCCGCGTTGATGCGAACCCAATGGCTGGGATGTTCCAGCAGGTCGATCACCAGCGGAACGTCTGCCTTCGCCCGGCAACAGCTAAGGACAATCTTCGCCGCGAAGGGCGTGTGCAGGGCGTCGGTTCTGTTGGCCAGACCGTGGGCGGCCTGGATCAGTTCTCGTCGGTGAGGCAGGTTTTCCGGTACGGCACGATCGCATCCCAGCGACCAGAACGCCGCGTCCACCACCGCTTGCCGAATGCCGGCCTTCTCCAGCAGCCAGGCGCTGATCGGCTGCCACGGCTCGATCTGGTAAACGCACACGCCGTCGTAATCCAGCGGCATGTTCGCGATGATCGAAGGGCAGACTTCGCGCAGCTTGGCGATCGTCTTCGGATGCGAGAAGTCGATCCGGCTCAGCGCAAACAGGATCGCGTAGGCGGTACGCGGCGTCCAGATCTTTCCGCCGCCGCCGAAATCGTAGTCGTTCGGGTCGCGCTTGTCGACCAGGTCGTGGCCGTTACCGTTGGTCATCGGCGGTAGCCGTGCGGCGCGATCCAACCGATAGGCGTAGTCGGGCAGGGCCGTCAACAACGCCGTAGCGGCCTCCTCACCGCCAAGGTCGCCCAGTGCGTCGGCTGCGTAGACGGCCCATTGCGGATGATCCAACAGCGAGATAAGCAACTCTCTCGCCTCGCTCCCGCCCAGGCGACCCAACGCGCGGACGGCGGCCTGAAGAAAGAGCCGCTCATGGCGGTCGTGGCTTTCGCGCTGGACGTAAGGCTGCAAGGCCGTGACCAGCACCGGCACCGCACTCGCACGCTCGCCGACCGCTCCCAATGCCCCGGCGATGCGCTGCTTGGCGAGCCACGGCGCATCGGCTGCGAAGCCGGCGGCCAACCGCTCGGGCCGAAACGACGCGATCCGGCGGCCCCACGCGGCAATTTGCGTCTTTCGTCTCTCCGGCGAGGCCATGCTGTAAAAGGGGCACTCTTGTCCGGTCAGATTGCCCAGCGAAATCCACGCCGCCTGGCGGACGCCCCAGTCTTCGTCGTGCAGCGCGGCAAGCAGCCCGGCCAGATGCCTTCGGCTGCCGGTCCTGCCGAGGTTCATCGCGGCATGGCGTCGCACTTCGGCCCGTGGGTCGCTCAACAGACCGGCAACGCGATCGGCCGCCCGATAGGCCCGCATTTGCGAGAGACACCGCAATGCGACGCAGCGCGATTGGGGATTGTCTGACGCCAGCAGCGCCGCTTGCTCAGCCACTTGACGCCGATACGGGTTCTGATCCGGCGGCGGCAAGCTGGCCGGCTCGACCCACGGAGGCCCCAGCGGCGCAGGCATGCCGGGAAACCAAGCCAGTTGCTCATCCGTCGGGCTCTTGCGGTAGACGGCGATCTCCGACGCACCCGGGTTGTGCGGTCCGTGGGAATTGAGAAACTTCAGCCGAATCTCCCGCACGCTTCGCCGCGGCACGGCAATCCGCTGCGGCCCGTCGGCCATCTTGAACGTCCCCTTGGCGGCCGGCGCGGCGTCGTTTTCGAGATAGACCTCATAGTCCTTGAAACACTGGTAGAGCACCTGCGCCGTGCGGCCGAAATAGACGATCTCGGCCACCTCGACCGGCCGCTCCCATTGCAGCGTGAAGACCGCCTGGGGGCCCGACTTGGCGCGGTTGACGGCCCAGGCCTGACGGGAGTCTTGCTGCGACCCCGCCTCGGGCA
This sequence comes from uncultured Planctomycetaceae bacterium, assembly GCA_964472545.1. Classification (GTDB taxonomy): domain Bacteria; phylum Planctomycetota; class Planctomycetia; order Pirellulales; family Thermoguttaceae; genus CAYYNP01. The sequence goes on from CAYYNP010000021.1 coordinate 44,666, forward strand.
ACTGCCCGTCGATCGCAAACCGGGCCGCGTAATTGGCGTCGTATTCCGACGTGGCCGAAACTCTCGCTTGCGGAGCCAGGTTCTCCGGATGGGCGTTTTCCGGATCGGCGTTCTCCGGATGGGCGGCCGATGCCGTCGTCGTCAAGAGTATCGCGCAGACGAGTGAGCACGCATGGACGGCGACCGCCGCGATACCGACCCGTTTGTAATGTCTCACCGGTTTCCTTCTCGTGGGGAAGCAGAATTGATACGCTCCTAGCCGATCCAAACATAAGCGTTCGGTCGTGAAGGTGGCAGGCGGCCGTAATGGATCATGTTGAAGGTCAACAAGCAGTTGATGGGCCGTTTCTTGTCGGAAAGCAGTTCGAAAACCCAAACAACCGGAGCAATCGCCACGGAGCGGTCGGGGCTACAAACACAAATTGACTCGGAGCCGTCTGATTCCAGCACGTTGCACCATTCCCAGTCGAGGTCCCAACAGAGTATTTGGCCAACGAAGCTCCCCAATTCAATGGCTCGATCTATCTTCTGATCCTTACTTAGCTTCCGTTCCGCCCGTGCGGCGTCGATTTCTTTCTCGACGCGTCGTAGACGTTTCTCGGCATCCTTGACCTTGGAGAGTTTCAGACGCTTCGTGACCGCTCCCACCATCTCCCACATCTCAGACTCCTGTTCCTCCGTGAGTGGTGACTCCGTCGTACGCTTCGATTGCGGTCTGGTGTCGATAATGTCAGGAAGGGCCTTTTCCCACTGGGCTTCGTCAAACTTGACGTTCTTGACGACGCGTTTGAAAACTGGGTGATCAAGAAATGTGCCAGATCTTGCCAGAAAGCGGAAGATCACGGCGTATTTCTTGACTCGATAGATTCGGATAATCTCGCGCTTGGAAGGGGCGAACGAGTCCTGCTCCCATTCCTTGCCGAGTCCTCTCACGTCGAGCATCCTCTCATCGAAGAGCTCGCCGTCGGCGATCTTGATGCGTCGTTTCTTGCGATTGCGAGTGTACCATTCCAGGCGCTCTGCCAACTCGCTCTTGGCTCTCGGCAATTTGAAGATCTCGATGCGCAACAGGCTGACGTTATCCCATGGCTCCTGTTCCTCGCAGAAGAACGTCGCGCCCACCTCCTTTGCCGATGCATCCCATACAAAATGAGTGAGTGGCCATAGATGAGCACCCTTGATATGTAGGCAACCCATTCCGAATTCTCTTCCGAGCGTCGCGTCCGTCAGATCCACTTGCTCAAACATCGATATCTCCTGAATCGGGCAGCAGCCTGACTATTGCGGTACATTCTATTCGGGCGATTTGGCCGGCGGAACCCCCACGTGAATTCGAGCCGGAGTCCCTTCGGTCGGGTCTTGTCTTGAAAGCACCGCGCACGGTGTTTGGTCAGTCATGACAATCCCCGCGACACCCTCCAATACTCAGGCCTATTCGACCACGTTGATCGGCCCGTCGCCGCGAACGCGCTTGATCCATTGTTGGGTCATGGGGAACTGAGAAATCGTCCCGTCGCGCTCCCAGCGAGTGCGCCAGTCCCAGGCCCTCACGTCGGTCTTCCAATTCTCGGGGCGATAGGCCTCGATGGCCGTCTGCATCGTGCCGCCCGGCTCGTCGCGGTAGCGATACGTCTTCTCGACCAGCCCTTGCCCTTGGAAGTGATGCGCGTAGGGCGTGTTATAGAACCCGCGCATCGCGCTGCGCAGATACGACACGCCGGCGTGATATTCGGCGTAGCACGGCTCGACCGCCTTGTGGTACGCCGCGAACAACTCCTGGCGGATCTCCTCGCGGCGCAGTTCCTGCTCGCGCCGGGCGGCTTCGTCCCGCTGGCGGAGCTTCTGGTCGTGCTCGCGCTTAAGCGTGTTGATCTCCTGATCCAGCGCCTCGCGCTGTTTCCGTAGTTGGTCGAATTCCGTTCCGAGGATCTTCAGACGCCGCTCTTCCTTCAACCGCGCCACGATCTGGTTCGCCCGATGGCCCGGCGAGCCCTCGCCCTGCAACGTGGCGCGGAGCGCGTTGAGTACCTTGGCTTCGGCAAAGTGCATCTCGCGATGGATCGGCGAAAGGGCCTTGAGCACCTCCAACTCGCGGTCGATTTCGATCGCGCGCTTGTAGGCCGCGTTCTTCGCCATCTGCTTGCGACGCTCCCGTTGCGCGCGATAGCCCTGTATCGCTCCGCCGTCGCCGCTGCCGTGCTCGCCTTCATATTGCACGCGTAGCTCCCCCAGAAACCGGTTTTCCTCTTGGATGGCCTTGGCGTCCCAATAGACGGGCATCTCGGCAACTGCCGCTGCCACTGCCTCCTCGACCTGCCTCACCACCTCGTCCAACTCCGCCCGCTCTGCCGTCAATTCCTCGATCTTCTTCCTCGTCGCCACCTCCTCCGGCATCGTCTCGAAAGCGGCCTCCACCTCCTTTTCGTGCTTTTCGAGTTTTTCGCGGCCAGCCTCCTCCTCCGCCTTCAGCCGCAAGTACTCCCGATCCGTGATCGTCTGAAGCCACTCCGCTTCCCCCTCGCGAACCTCCCTCTCCTTCTCCGCGTGGCCGGCGATCTTCTGCTGTAGCGCCTCCCGCTGCTCGCGGAGTTCGGCCAATCGCGGCGGCGGAACGATCTCCTCTTGCGGCTCGGGCTGTTCCGGCTGCTCCTCCGACTTCCCGATATTGGCCAGGTCCTCCTTCGCCTTGGCAATCGCCTTGGGCCAATTCGGATCGCGGTTGCGCAATTCGTGCAGGCGGATCACGATGTCTTGGGCCAGTTTGCTGTAGTAGGCCAACGCCTCGTCGGCGGCCCGCTTGTTCTCGATCTCGTAACGCTTCCGTGCGGCCCGATCTTTGATCAGTTCGGTGGCGAACCGCTGCGTGGGCCGGCGGCTGGCGTCGATCACCGGCGGCGGCAACTCGCCAAACACCTCGCCGTGTACGCGATGATAAATCACGACGTAATCGACCGCTCCGGCGAAATGTCCCGTGCCGTCGCGCGAGGCAGCGACGAAGTTGCGTTTCTGAAGACCCGAGGGAAAGACGTCGGCCGGGCGGAACGTGGAGGCCGTCTTCGCCACCAACCGATCGCCGGCCCAGATCGCAACCTGCTTCCCGTCGATCTCCACGCGCAGCCGCGTCCAAACGCTCGGTGCTAGCGGCGTAGCCATCGCCAGCGTAACGACGTTCTCGCCGCCGACGAGCGCCGCAAATACCGGCTTGCCGTCGGCATCGGTTTTCAACGTCATGCAGTTCTGCGAATCGGAGCCAAAGTCCCACAGCGTCTGCTGCGTGCCGCCGGCGGGCCGCACGGCCATATCGACCGTGATCTGGCCCATGTCGGCCGCCCGGGCGTTGAGTTCGAGGTATTGTGTCTTGCCGTCGAATCCGAAGCCACGGCGCTCGCCATCGACAATCAACTCCGGCGCCCCGTACACGTACCCGTTCATCACCGGCACGGAGAAACCACCTACGCCGTGATCCCGATAACGGTCCTCGAGCATCATTTGCGACGGCTCGTCTAAGGCGTAGTTCTGCCACAGCCCGTGCGCGTTCTCGCCGGCCTGATCGCGCGGCGTCAACTCGGGCAACTTCGCGTTGGCGTCGGCCGGGGCGGCGGAGTACCACGCCCGCTGATATCCCGACAGCCGCGCCGCCCCCTCGATAGACGCCTGGCCGCCGACCCGCGCGTTGGCGGAAAGATGGGCCTTGCCGCGGACCACGGCGTATTGCTCGACGCTGGCGTTATCAAGCACGGTGGCGGCGTCGAGCACCATTGCCCCGGGGCCGACGTACGCCGTGGGGGCGACCGTCGCCGTCGACGCCACCCAACCGCCGCCGTTGGGATGCGGAGCGCCGTCGGCGACCTCCAGGGCCGTGTCCATTCGGCTGCCGATCGACAGCAGCCGTTGACGCAGATAGGGATCTTCGGCGGTCTCGCACTTCGCTGTGACGGCTGCCCGAGAGTCTCGCACTTGTTGCACGAACCGCTTCCGCTCGGGTGTATTCGGTGGCGTGGGCACGATGCTGTTGATGACGTACGACGAGCCGTAGGCGGCGTAGACGTCGTCCGTATCGAACCGCACCCGATGCGGCGTGCCCGGCCGAGCACCCTCTAGCGTCACCTGCCAGGGATAGCGTGGGCAAAAGCGGCCGCTACAGATATAGAGCGGGCTGGGAATGTGCAAGATGGCCGTCGGCGCAGCGGTCACCGTCAGCCAATAGCGCCGGTCGCCCGCTTGCCGCGGCATGGTCATGCGGCCCTTGTTCCAGAAGTCGCTGTAGCGGGTGTCGCCGTTGCGGTCGACGGCCACGATGCACGCCCGCCAGTCGCTGTAAGTGGTGGGATCGTGGTAGCCTTGGAAGTCGACCGTGATTTCCGTCGCCTGCGGATCGGCCACCAGGCGGACGATATTCGTGCCGTACGACTCGGGCGCCTCGTCCCAAACGATGCGATAGACGCCCCGCTCGACGTCGATTGCCTCGAGGTAGTTCTTGGCCACCGCGAACCAGGACGTCTTGAGCACGTCGTTGTTTTGGAAGTCGAACTCGGCCAGCCGTGCCCCGTATTCGGCCACGATGTCGCCCGCCCCACGGATGCCGCTTTCGCACATCCCCCGCTGCTCGGCCAGCCGGGCGAGCGTCTGGAAGAAATTCTGTTCCACGTGGGCCTTGGGCATTGAGGTCACGGCGCAATAGCCCCAGTTGGGGTCTTCGCCGAGGGTCGAATAGAACAGGGCCGTGGGATATGAGGCGTGCAGCGCGCTGCGATAGGGCCGCCGCACACTGTTGGTGTTCTTGTTGGCCGCGCCGCCGGTGCCCAGGTCCTGGCAGAAGTCGCAAAAGATCTCGGGATGGCCGAACCACCACTGGACCATGCCGTGGCCGTATTCGTGAAACAGCGCGATCGACAGCGCACTGATCCCGCCGACGGTGCAGCCGCCGTAGCCGCCGCCGTTGCCGCCGCCGACGTGGACGTTGTGCTTGCGTTTTTCGTCGCGGTCCCAATACTGCATCAAGTGGCCGCCGTATTCGAGATAGGCGTACCAGTCCTCGGCCCCGGCAACGGCCGAACGATAGAAGCGGTCGCGGCGGGCGGTCTCCGCAGGGTCCTCGCCTTTCGGATGGGCCTCGACGCTGAAGACGAAATGCGGCGAGATATAGAACTGCCGGCCGACGGGTGCGGAGGCTCCCCCGCCCGCGTACTCGGTCTGATCGAGCGAGGCCTTGATCCGTTGCATCTGTTTGACGTAGAGGTCCATGGCGAAGCGTCGGTCTTCTTCGCACAGCAGCCAGCGATGCAGCACCCGTTTCCGTCCGTTGGCAAACCGCAGCACGACGCCCGGCGCAACGAACTCCTCGCCTTCGTACGGCTCGCCCAGTTCGTTGCCCAGGCCCATGAAGCCGACCAGGTGGGCCTTGAACGAACGCGGCATTTCGAGCGGGCGCGGGTTGGCGTCGCCTGCCTGGAAGTTGCACGTCTCGATACGAAACTTGCCCTGTTGCCCGTCGAGCGTGGAGAACTCGTTCCCGGAGAGTGGTCCTTCCGGCCGGGTTTCGCTCGACCAGACAACGTCGCAGAAGTCCCGCCAGCGGTCGTCGAGGTGAACGATCTCGTAGTAGTAACGCTTTCCCTCTTCGAGCGGGTGCGGTTTCGAGATCTGTGTGGGAAACGTGGTGTATTGCGACGGCAGGGCCTTCATCGTGCAGTAACAGACGGCCCGGGCGTTGACGGGGTCGTCGTCGGTGCTGAGATAGACGTATCCCTCTTCGTCGGCCGCGATCTTGAAGGTGTAGTTGCCCGATTCGCTCGGCGTGACGTAGCCGCGCACGCGGCGGAGGAACGACGTGCCGGCGTTGGGCTCGAACGTCAGCGCGTCGAGTTCGGCGGTCTGCACGTCGCCGACCACACCGGCCGTACATTCGGCATCCATCGCGCTGGCCGCCAGCGTCCACTCGCGTTCGATCATCCCCTCACGCAACTCCGTGAAGTCGACGCCCTTGCGCGGCCACCAGCGCACCACGCGGCGGTTGTACTTCTGCGGATCGCCGTCGCCTTCGAGCGTGACCTTGCGCAGCTCGACCCAGGGGCGAAGTTTGCCTTCCACCGGGTAGCGCGAAAGCTCGAAGAAGTCGTAGCTTTCCGTCTGCGCCGCGTCCGATTCGGCAGCAGGGGATAAGGTCGTACCCGCACCGAGTGCTGCAAGGACGAGAACGAAAATCGGAGACAACACCAGCATTGCATGTGGTCGAAGACGCATAAGAACGACCCTTCCTTCGCACGGGGTGGCCCGGTCACTCTTGCGGAACACGCTCCGCCGGCGCGACAATCCCGATTCGCAAGAGTGCCCGGGTGGCGAAGCCACAAGAGGCGGATCGTCGGGGCCGGATCCTCTTGTTGCTGCGCAACCCCGATTCGTGGAAATCGCATGAGAACGACCCTTCCTTTTCTCGCTCTTTCTCTGTGATCTCGGTGCTCTCTGTGGTGGCCTTCTATTCGCCGGCCCCGGGGACCTCGACCTCCGGAGCCAGCACGATACGGAAGCCGAGATTGATCTGATGGGCCGTCCGCGGCGGGAATCGGTAGCGTCCGGCGCTGCGGAAATGCGGATGTACCAAGGTGTCGAGCGAACTCGCCCCCGGCGGAAACGGCAACACACCGCCGCCACGCGCCACGCGCTCGGTGCCCGTGCTCGGGCCGATCGGATCGGTGACGTCACCCTCGGCATAAGGTCCGTACCAATCCAGACACCACTCGAACACATTACCGTGCATGTCGTACAGCCCCCACGCGTTTGGCTGCCGGTTGTCGGGCGTGGGCGAGGTGGCGAAGGCCTTGTAGCCGCCGTCTTTGCTCAGACACATATAGGTACCCAACACGCCCACGTTGCCGTAGTCGCCCTCGAAGCTGTAAGGTCCGGTCGTGCCCGCGCGGCAGGCGTATTCCCATTCGGCTTCGGTCGGCAGGCGGTAGACGTAGCCCTGCGGCAAGCGGCCGGCCGCACGCTCGGCGTCGGTGAGCTTGCGGCAATAGAGCATCGCCCGATCCCAACCGACGCACTCCATCGGGTTGAGATCCGTCCGGGCGATTCCGGGATAGGCCGAGCCGCCGCTGATCCGCCGCCCGTCCATCAGCGAGCGATAGGTCCAGGCCGCCCCCTCGTGCAACGGGCCGCGCTGATAGCCCCAGGCCTCGAGATCGAAATCCGGCCGGATCATCAACGGGTAGTACTCGCGCTGACGCGTTTCGTAGATCGCCATGAAGAACGGCTTTGAAATCGTCACCTCGTGTTGCGATTCGTCCGACTCGCGAGCCAATTCATCGGCCGGCGACCCCATCGCAAACGAACCGGCCGGAATCCGCCGCATGGCCACACCGACGCCCGGCACGGTCCATTGCGTCGCTTCCAGCCGTTTCAGGGCGGTGACGTCATCGGCAGCGTCGTCGGCCACGGCCAACGGGCAGACGACCAAGACAATCACGATCGCGGGGATGAAGATGGGGCGTAGCATGCGAGGGTCTCTCCTATGTGTGCCCTGCAGGGAGCGGCTAAACGAGATACGGCACGCATCTGAGCGTACCAGAGCGGTTGCCTCGGTTGCAAGCGCCACCCGCGGAGAATTCGCGAGATACACTGCCACCCGTCGAAACCCGCCCATCGGATCGACGCGTGCCGGGGCATTGCGTATAATTCTCGAAGCACGTTCCTGCCCACGACGCGAGGAACGTGGTGGTTGCCCGATCGAGAACTCCGCCAAAGAAGGAGCCGTTGCGATGGCACGCGATCAGAGACACACCTTTTCCCGACGCACGATGTTGCGGGCGGCGGCCGGTGCGGCCGCCGCGGGTTGGGCCGCGCCGCACCTATGCCTGGGCGCCGTGGGCGTCGAGAAGCCGATGAAACGCGAATTCGGACGCACCGGCTTCGAGGTCACCACAATGGGACTCGGCGGCCAGGGATCGCTGCAATGGACGCCGGCCGACGTCAAACCCGAGCAGATCATCATCCGGGCGGTCGAGGCGAGCGTGAACTACTTCGACACCTCGAACGTCTACGGCCCCAGCCAACTGAACTACGGCAAGGCCTTCCGGGCGTTGAAGCTGGTCCCCGGCGCACCCGGCTACGACGCGGCGAAGCGGCGATCGATCTTCCTGGCCAGCAAGACCCTGCTGCGGCCGGCCAAAGGCAAGGCCCCGCAGGGCATGAACAGTTGGACCCTTGGCCCGCCGGGCTCCACGGCGGTCGACGACCTGAGACGCACGCTGTCGCAGGTCTTCGGCGACGGCAAGGGCGGCTATCCGCGTGGGGCCTACGTCGATCTGTTCCAGCTCCACGACGTGAAGACCTTCGCCGAAATCGACGCCCTGTTCAGCGGCGTCGACGATCCCGACCCCAAGGCCCCGTTCATCGGCGCGCTGGCCGCGCTGCGCGATTTCCGCGACGGCACCAACCTCACCGGGCTGAACCCGAAAGAGGAGCGGCTCATCCGCCACATCGGCGTCTCCGGGCATTTCTCGCCGCCGGTGTTGATGGAGATCATCCAGCGAGACAAGGACAACCTGCTCGAGACCGTGCTGCTGGGGATCAACGCCAACGACCGGTTGTATCTCAACCAGCAATACAACTCGCTGCCGGTGGCGGCGGCCAAAGGGATGGGTGTGATCGCGATGAAGGTCTTCGCCGACGGGGCCATGTATACCAAGGTGGCGAGTTGGACGCGGCGGCCCGAGCAAGTTGTCCGCACGGTCGGCAGCCCGTCAATGGCCAGCCGGCCGCTGGTCGAGTACGCGGTATCAACGCCGGGCGTGTCGACCGCCATCATCGGCATCGGCCAGATCGACAACGACGCGCGAAAGTGCCAGCTTGGGCAAAATCTGTCCGCCGCTCAGATCCGCTCCGGCAGCCTCGGCCAGGGTGACCGCCGGGCGATCGAGCAGCAAACCGCGAAGGTAAAGGACGGCCAGACCAACTGGTTCCAGGCCCCGGCCGGGCCGCTCACGCCGCCACACAAGGCCGGCGTCGGCCGGGCGGCACGTGGCGGGCAGCCCGTGGCACGACTCCGCTGGCACACCGCCTACGCCGGCGACGAGCCGATCGTCCGCTACGAAATCACCCGCGACGGCCGCAAGATCGGCCAGGTCGCGCATCGGCCGCAGATTTCCAAGACGCCGTTCACGTTTAACGACGTGCTGCCCGACGACGCGGCGCACGGCTACCGCGTGGTCACCGTCGACGCCGTTGGGCGCACGGCGGCCACGTCGGAGTTGCGGCTGACGTAGCGGGCCGTTCAAAAGGAGCCACCATGACAACCCGAGCGTTTGCGCCGCGATGGCGAGGTTCATTGGGGTATGGGCTGCTCGCCGCGACGTGGTTGGCCGTTTCCAGCATTGCGCTATCGGGCGAGCAGGCGGAAGCCACCCGCGAAGAGGTGCGGCAGGCGTGGGGCCGGCAGTACGACGAGTTGGCAGAGCGGATCCGCGATTTCGACGAGAATCGCCCTTCGCCGAAGGTCCTGGACCGTCGCGCCCTGATCCTGCCCTCCGACAAGACGCCGCTGGACGTGGTTCTGCGCCGCACGGCCGCGCTGTTGGAGCATCTGCAGGCCCTGCCGGACGGCCCCGATCTCGACGCCTTTCAGCAGAGACTCGGCAGAATCCGGGAGCAGTACGACGACGATCCCGACGTCGATCGTGCTGAGAGGGAAGTCTACGTCGAGGCCTGCCAACTCCGGCGGGAAATTGCCCTGGCCAATCCGCTGTTGAACTTCGACGAGATAATCTTCGTCACCAAGCGCGGAAATCGCGAAGGCGTGCTGCAGTGTTGGGACTACGGCTACCACGTCAATCCCGGCGGCGGCCTGTACCGAGTTTCCGGCATCAAGTCCCCGCAGCCCAAGATTCACGACGTCTTGAAGGACGCCGTCGTCGAACGCGGTCGACTGAAGGGGAAGAAGCTCGGCGGTCAGGGCGCGTTCAACGTGGCGGCCTTGAACTACGACGGCACCACGATCGCCTTCTCCTACGTGGAGAAGACCGGCATCAGTGAGCCGTGGCCGCGGGATATCGAACTGGGGTTCACCGAGCAGACCTGCTTTCACCTGTTCCAGGTCAACGCCGACGGCTCGCATCTCGGGCAACTTACCGACGGCGACCGAAACGATTACCACCCTTGCTTCCTGCCGAGCGGCCGCGTCGTGTTTGTCTCCGACCGCCGCGATATCATGGACCGCTGTCAGGGCGGCGCCCCGTACCGCGAGTATTCGCAGCCCTGCGGCACGATGCACTCGATCGCCGCCGACGGGGGCGACCTGATCTGTATCAGTTTCCACGAAACGACCGAACTGAATCCCAGCGTCGACAACAACGGGATGCTGGTCTACACGCGGTGGGATTACGTCGACCGCGATTTCTGTGCGGCGCACAACTTCTGGATCTGTTATCCCGACGGCCGCGACCCCCGCGCCCCGCACGGCAATTATCCCTACCCCCACGATACCTTCAGTGGCGACCGACGCGACGGCCGCGCCGACCGGCCCTGGGCGGAATACTGCATCAGGGCGATCCCCGGCTCGCGGAAATACTGTGCCGTGGCCAGCAAGCATCACATCGGCGTGCCGCAGGGGCCGCTGGTGCTGATCGATACGAGCGTTGAAGACGACAACCGGATGTCGCAGGTCGTGCGCTTCGACGGCTCCGCACTGCCGGACGAAGGACACGCCGGATACCACGGCGAGATGGACCAGGGGCTGCCCGCCTCGCCCGGCTACATGGACCCCTGGCCGCTGAGCGAGAGTTTTGTGATCGCCGCCCAAGACAACCGCGTCTATCTGCTCGATCGGTTCGGCAATCGCGAGTTGCTGTTCTCCGTATCGGCGTCGCAGTGCAACGGGATCGACGACGTCCGCTGCCCGATTCCGCTGGTGCGGCGGCCGGCCCCGCCGGTATTGCCCACGCGGACCTACCAGGGCGTGCGCTACGGGCATCCCGACCACCGGCGGGCGACGATCACGATCATGGACGTCTACGACGCCGACTTCGAGTGGCCCGCCGATACGAGGATCATGGCAATTCGCGTGCTACAGTTGTTCCCCTACCCGTGGCACAGCCCCTTCCAGGACCAGCCGCGGATCGGCCCCGGCTCGGGCGTTAGCGCCCGGGCCGTGCTGGGCACGGTGCCGGTGGAAGAAGACGGCAGCGCGTACTTCGAGGCACCCGTCGGCAAGGCAATCTACTTTCAGGCGCTCGACGAAAACGGCATGGCGGTGCAGTCGATGCGATCTTGCACGTACGTCCATCCGGGCGAGAATCTCACCTGCGTGGGCTGCCACGAGAACAAGTGGGTTGCCCGGCCGCAGGAGACTTCGCCGTTGGCCCTGCGGCGTCCGCCGTCGAAGCTCGTGCCGAACCTCGAAGACGGCTCCTGTCCGCTGACGTACGCCCGGCTGGTCGAACCGGTGCTGGAGAACGCGTGCCTTCCGTGCCATCGCGAAGAGAAGATCGCCGATCCGGACCTGATGAAGTACCGTTTCTACTTCCACGGAACCGGCGGAGCCAACGGACTCACGGCCGGCCACGGCGGCTATCGCACGATCGCCGGGAAGTTCGGGGCTCGACAGACGGGCATCGCCGACATCCTGCTCGATGAGAACCACCGCCCCGCACTCTCCATCGAGCAGATCAACCGCATCACGCTCTGGGTCGACGCCAACTCGAACGAACTGGGGGCCTATCGCGACGAAGAGAAGCAGCGGGCCGGCGAACTCGTCTGGCCGCTGATCGACATGGACCCCGCCAACCCGGCGGGCTTGGATCTGCCGTGAGGAATACCAATTTTGCGTTTGCCGGAGTGGCGTAAGCTTCCAGCTTGCGTTGGACACGAACTCGCGAAAGGCAAGCAGGATGCTCGCCCCACGTTCTAGCGTCGACGAGGCACGAGGACCAGATTCCCGCCCTCGATCGCAACGCGCTGCTCACCCACACTTGCCGCGTTGCGTTGGACCCTAACGGCCGGCGGCTTTTTTGCGGTTGGAAAGTAGAACGTGAGCCGCTTGCCGGCAAGCGTCACGGTGGTGCCGGCGGCCTCGGCCGTGGTGACCAGCATCACGTCGGCCCCGCTGGCGCCGGTGAAGTCGACCGCAAGGCACGTCCCGTCGGAAAGCGTCAGCGAACTGCTGTGGCCTTTCGGCGAGGCCCACCAGTGCCTTGCCGGCCCCTCGGCAAAACGGCCCCACCGTACGTGCTTGCCCATGGTGTTCAGGTGCAGAGCCGCGTCGGGCGCCGCGTATAAGTAGCCCCCGTAGCCTTCGGTGCGGCGCAACAGGATCGAGATCACCGTGTCGTTCTCGTCCTGCCAACGGTTGCGCCAGGCATAAAAGCCCCACTTCGAGTCGCGATAACACAACGGCAGCACGTCGGCCGGGTTCCGCGCTTCGATCTCCACCGGCCAGTTCACCAACGCGCAGACGGCCAGGTGCGGATACAGGCTGGCCGTATCGTAGGGCTGCTCGGCAGCGTCGGAAGCGGCAAGGAAACGGTCGTAGTACCACCGCATCGCGGCCTGGTGCTCTGGCGAAACGGCGCCCATGCCGATGGCGAAATAGCCGGCGCCGCTTAGGCCGCGCCGCGACCAGACGTTCTGCGGATAACTACCACGGACCGGCCAGAAATCCGGCTGCCCGTCGCGGACTACCGTCTGGTAGATCCACTTCAGCGTTAGCATCCGCACGTTGGGCCGCTCGACGTTGACGAAGTCCTTGCCGGCCGCGTTTCGCCAGGCCTGGACGGCCGAGAGGAAGGCGATCTGCGACGACATCGACCCGGTGCCGTCGCCCTCGGTGAAGAAGCCGCCGTCGCCAAAGCCTTCGGTCAGGTTGCGGACCATGCTCTGCTGGGCAACGGCCAGCAGCCGGTCGATGCGCGGCTGATCGACCCACGATTCGCCGGAGACGGCCAGCAAGGCCAGTGAAGCCCCGCCGACCTGCATGCCGAAATGGTTGCTTCCCGGCGGCGTCCCCCGCTCTCGCCGGAATCGGGGGCCGAGGTATCGCGTTCCGTGGGCGAGCACGTCCAGATCGGAGACGATGTTCTCTCTTTCGCTACTGCTGGGCTCGCTGTATTGGGCGATCGCCCGGCCAAACTTTTCACGATCGGCCTCACTGAGGCCGTCGTAACAGAGGTCGTAACCTACGGCGTACCACCCCAACGACGGCCCCGCCCGCAACGGACCGCCGGGCGTGCGGAAACCGTAGCGGGCGTCCCGGTCGGGCACGCCCTCGAGCGCCTTGGCGAGACACCGGCGGCCGAACTCGGCGTATCGCCGATCGCCGGTAAGCTGATACAACAGGCCGTAGCCCGCCGCGTGGCCGATCGTGTAGACGCCAAGTTGCTCCTGGAGTTCGGGCTTCGATCCGCCGCCACCGGGAATCTGCCCGCGCGACTGAAAAGCCGTAGTCATCGTCTCGCCGTCGCGGCCGTCCAGCAACCGACGCAGCCGCCGGAGAATTGCCTTACCCTCGGGCGTCTCGGCCTTGCTTCTCAGCGCTGGAAGATCGCTGCGGCGGAAGAGCAGCCGGGGATGTTCGCCACACTTGGGCGGCCGGAAGCCTTCCACGCGAACGTACCATGGGCGATCGACGGGCGGCAGGTCCGCATCTGCACCCTCCGCGGCGGAAAGCCCCGCAGTGCCAAGGAGTACGGCCAGGCCGATAGCTGCCGGCCTCACCAAGCGCGTTGCGATCAAGAGCGGCAGATTCACGCTTCACTCCCAGCGATTCCGACAGACACGATCGTCGCGATAGCGATCCACGTTGTCCAGTTGTTCGGCCGGTTGTTCGGCCGGATGGCCCAGCACGATTAACGTGTGGGGGACGACGTCTTCCGGCAGGCCGCACAACCGCCGCAGCCCCTTGATACGCGGTTCCCGGGGGAAGACGCCCGTCCACACGGCACCCAACCCCAGCGCGTGCGCCGCCAGCAAGAGGTTCTGGGCAGCCGCCGCACAATCGACCACCCAATAGCCGGCCGATTTCTCCAGGCTCAAGTCGCCGCAGATGAGAATCGCCGCGGGTGCAACCGCGGCCATCTTGGCATTGGGGTTGATTTGGCCGATCTCGGTAAGCAGCGGCTTCTCGTCGATCACCACAAACCGCCACGGCTGCGCGTTGCGGGCGCTGGGGGCGCTCATGGCGGCGGCCAATAGCTTGCGGATCGACTCCCCGTCGACCGGCCGATCCTCGTACTTGCGGATGCTGCGTCGGGTGTGGATGGCTTCGAGAGTGTCCATGTGGCGGTCTCCTGTGCTTGGCTGTGAACGATCCCCTATCGCTCGCCGGGCCGCATTCTACCGCTGCCGGCAACTTCAGAACAGGTCCGGACGCCGCGAGGTTCAGGAGAACTGCAAAGTCGATTCGCGGGAGTGGAAAACGGGGACTGGCTCCG
>CAYYNP010000022.1:0-58260 GCA_964472545.1 uncultured Planctomycetaceae bacterium
GGTTATTCTGACAGGCGGTCACCCGCGATTGGCTGCGGCTGTTTTGGATGGCCGGCACGATCACCAGCGACGCGGCCAGCAGAAAACCGGCGGCGACGGCCAGATCGAGCCATCGCATGCGGCCGGCCGGCTTCGGTGGCGCATCTGCCGGGCTCATGTATTTTCGCCGCGGAACTTCGGCGGCGGGCGACGCGGCGCGCAACGCGGTTTCACGGCCCTCGCGGGCGGCCTCGAGCGCTACCAGGCGGCAGGTCATCTCGGCCAAACCTGGGGGAGGGTCGACGTCCCGTTCGACGGCGGCCAACGGCCGCACCTGCTCGGCAAGTCGTTCCCATTGGACGCGGACCTGGGGATCTTCTTGCACGCGCGCCGCGACCGCATCATGTTCGGGGTCGTCCAGCGCGCCGAGCAAGTGGCCGAGCAATTGCTCTTGCACGGAATCGGTCATTTTGGAAGGTGGGCAGGGGTTAGCGTTTCGCTAAGCTTGTTGATGGCGGCGTGAAGTCGGCTCTTGACGGTTCCGACGGGGATGTTCAGCACTTCGGCGGCCTCGCGATACTTCAGTCCTTGGAAGTAGACCAGCAAAACCACCTGGCGTGCCTGTTCGGGGAGTTGGTCGAGCGCCTGGCGAACCTTCTCGCTACGTTCGCCGCTCTCGGCCCGTTCGACCGGGCCGGGCTCGGGGCTGTCGAGCAACTCGACCAATCCGCCGGACCCGTCTTCTGCGGCCCCGCCAAGCCGGCGGTCGAGGCTGACCATCCGGTGTCGCCGGTTCCGCCGCTGCATGTCGATCGCCTGGTTCGTAGCGACCGTATACAGCCAAGGACGCACCTTCCGGCCGGGCTCGAACTGCTGACACTTCAAATGGACCTGCAGAAACGTCTGCTGGAACACGTCCTCCGCCGTTTCGGCGTTGCCGAGGTAATGCCGCAGGTAGCCGAACAACTCCCTCTCGTAGCGATGCACCAATTCGTTAAACGCACCACGCCCCCCGCTAGACCGGTACTCGAGGAGGAGTTCCTCGTCGG
Organism: uncultured Planctomycetaceae bacterium; assembly: GCA_964472545.1. Taxonomy (GTDB): domain Bacteria; phylum Planctomycetota; class Planctomycetia; order Pirellulales; family Thermoguttaceae; genus CAYYNP01. The sequence continues at coordinate 1,029 of CAYYNP010000022.1, forward strand.
TCCATTGCTCCGCGGTTTCGCAGAGTGTTGCACTCGGGGGCATTTGTTCAATTGTGCCGTTCATTTTCGATACGCATCGTTGAGGCGAAGGGTTCGATCCCACCCAAAGAAAAACCGCATTTTCGGCCGCCGCAGGCGAGGCTCGGAGACCGCCTCGCCCGTCTTCTACCGCGTTGCACGACGAATTCGTGCGAATCCCACCTTCCAAGTGGAGAAAAGTGCTCCGAACGCCTTGACGTCCGATGGCCTTTTGGAAATGCAACTGCCGTGCCTAAACGGAATAAGCGGCACGAAAACATCGCGGGCGGCGGATGGCGTTTGGCCGTGAACACTTTGCACTGAAAGGAGTTAGGTAACTTCTGTAGGCTTTGGGACCACCGACCTCTGTAGCCGCAGTGCATCTGGCCCCTGTGAAGTTCTTTCAGAGATTTCATCCCTGAGTATCCCCGCCGCGGCGCTTCGGCAGCCGTAGCGGTTACCTAATCGTTAGGCTCTGCCAGAATGGCAGGGGGCCGCTCATCGGGAAGACAGCGCCCGAAGCAACCCCGCGTTCATCTCATTCGTATGCCCACTGGTCAGGCTGATACGCAGGCACGATTCGCCGTCGGGGACGGTGGGGGGGCGGATGGCGGGAACGAACAGGCCGTGGTCGAGCAGCGTGGCCGATAGCTCGACGGCCCGCCGGGGCTGGCCGACAAGAAGCGGGATGATCTGGCTGGCCGAGCGGCCGATGTTGTAGCCGGCAGCACGGAGTGCCTCGCGGAGACTTTCGGCTCGGGCGAGAAGCTGCCGGCGGCGCTGCGGTTCGTCGTGGACAATATCGAGCGCTGCAACGGCTGCTGCCGCGGCGGCCGGCGGCATGGCGGTGGAGAAGACGTAAGGCCGGGCGCGGTTGATCAGCCAATCGATCAACAGTTGGCTGCCGGCCGTGAAACCGCCGATCGAGCCCAGCGCTTTGCTGAGCGTGCCGATGCGGACGTCGACCGCCTCTTCCACGCCGAGATGCTCCACCACGCCCCGCCCGTGCTCGCCGAAGACTCCCGTCGCGTGGGCTTCGTCGACCAAGAGCATGGCGTTGCGTCGTTGGGCAACGTCGGCCAGTTCGATCAGCGGGGCCAGATCGCCGTCGATACTGAACAGGGCGTCGGTGGCGATCAGCCGGCGTCGATAGCGGCCGGCTTTGGCAAGCAGTGCGTCAAGTCGCCGCCAGTCGGCGTGGGGATAGACGCGAACGTCCGCCCGAGAGAGCCGGCAGCCGTCCAGTAGGCTGGCGTGGTTCTTGCGGTCAGAGAAGACCACGTCGCCCGGGCCGACCAGTGCGGCGATGGTGCCCATGTTGGCGGCGAAGCCCGATGAGAATACGAGGGCGGCTTCGGTGCCCTCGAATTCCGCCAACCGCTGCTGCAAACGGAGGTGACTCGAAGAGAGTCCGGTCACCAGCGGGCTGGCACCGCTGCCGAATCCCTCGCACGGCACCGCCTCCGCTACCGCTGCTGCCAATCGCGGGTCGGCCGCGGCGGCCAGATAGTCGTTCGAGCCGAAGTTGATCAACTCCCGGTCGTCGATCACGATCCTTGCGGCTTGAGCTCCTCTGCGTGGCCTCAATCGTCGCTGTAAGTCGGACTTCTCCAGACCCGCCAACTCGTCAGCGATCCATGCCAGTCGGTCGTCGGGTTGGTGGGGCATGCTTCTATGGGAAAGTGCGCCAACTGGCCGCAGAAACGCCAATCTGGGTGGGTTAAACTAGTCCATCGCGCGGTGCGCCGGCGTTGAGAAGTAGAATATCGGCCCCAAAATGTGTTTTTCCGTGAACCGCATCCGAAGTGGGAACGTAGTAAAAGTGCGATGACTGTGACGGCAGGCTGGCCCAGTCAACCATGAGTCTTGCCGGCTGCCACGGTCTGAGGCGCTTCGATACGCTGCCTTGCCGCCGGATGACCACTCTCTCCGATCATCCGGCGGCGTCTTTTTTCTTGCAGGGCTTCTGGGAGTTTCCGGGGGACCGGAAATCCGCAGCTCGAAATGCCAGGGCCGGGCCTTACTGGCCTCCTGTATTCACGATGGCTTTGTACTGGGCGGCCTGGATTCGATCGACCGTCTCCGGCGTGCAGTAGACCGCCAGCGGCCCGTTGAGTTGGGGATTGGAGAACGTGATCTGGTTATCGCCCGGGCTCCCGCCGCGAATCGTCCAGCGGATCTCGTGTTCGCCGGGGGCCAGGGGGACGTTGTAGGTCGTGTCTTTGATGCGATCGTCTCCAATAACGCCGAACTGGCAGCCATCGAGCGAGAAGGTCAAGACGCCTCTCGTCGACGAACCGCCGCGGTGGCGGATCAGCACGGTGGTTTGGGCAGTGACTTTCAGCACGCCCAGCATCTCGATTTGGATCTTGTTTCCCGAGACGTTGTGCGCAGTAAGCGCAGGACGGACGGTGTTGTCGCGGGCGTAGGCGCCGGCCAAGCATCGCAGCACCAGACCCGCGTCGACACCGTCAACGTACATGCGCCCGATCAATCCGGGAACGGGGTCGCGGCGGGGGCCGGCCGTCGCCGTCTCCGCTTCCGCCTCGGCCTCGTCGACTTCGTCAAGGCGCTTCTGGACGCGCGCCCGCGCGAGCCCCGAGAGCCCCGCAACGGCCGGTCGGTACCATCGGGCCGATCGCGATTGGACCGTACTCTTCTGGACCGCCGCAATGAGCGAGTCGGCCACGTCCCACCACCGGTCGCCGAGGGCGATTTGTTCGGCCGGGTCGCGAGGTTTCGCCCGATCCGCTTCTGCCAGGGCCTTCAGCGCCGCGTCGCTGCCCCGGGCCAAATGGCGCAGACCACGCGGCCAATCGCCCTTCTGGAAACAGAGGTACTCTCCCGCGGCCAGATTGGCGTCGGGGTCGTCGGGCGATTGCTCCAGGGTCTCGAACGCCGGCCGATATTTCTCGAATAACCTGGCGGCCACACGTATCCGCTTAACCAAAGCATCTTCCTGCTTGCGCATCTCGACGTCGCGGGCCTTCACCGCCAAGGCCAAGCAGACGCCGGCGAATTGATCCGCCGCGTCGAACTGCTCTTCCTCGAGGGCCAACGCCGCGAGATCGAACATTGCCTTGACCGCGGCCTGACGATCCTCATCGGTGCGCGCGGTGCGGCCAAGCTGCGCAGACGCCGTGCGGCGAAGGTGCCAGACATCGGTTTGGTAAGCCGCAGCCAAGGCCTTGATGGCCGCGCCGGCCGTCGTCACGTTGCCCGCCTCGGCCGAGAACCGCAACGCCTCGCCGAGCATAACGAAGCGGGCCGTGGGATCTTCAGCCGCCTCTTTCGCTCGCACCAGCAGCATCTCGGCCAAAGGCAGCTTGCCCGCCGGTTGCTCGGCCTGAGTGTATTCGCGAGAGAAGATCGACCGGATCTCCTGCGCCATTGTCTGCTGGACTTCCTCTGCTGGAACCGGCAACCGCTTTTCGCCAGGCTCCGGATTGGACGGCGGGGAATCGGGATCGGGCAGTGGATTGGGATCGGGGTCGGGCGGTGGACTGGAATTGGGCGGCGGCTCCGGATTGGAATCGATCGCCGGCGGTCCCGCGGGATCTTCCGGCGGATCGGGCAGAGGTGGCTGTGGAACTGCGATGTCGGTCGTGGCATCGGGACTGACCGGCAGAAGGACCGGATCCGCCGGCGGATCCGGCTCCGATTTGACAGTCGTAGCCGCATTGCGATCGGCGTCCGTTTCGGCAACTTGCGACTCGTCTCCGGCCCGAAACGCATACACCAGCGCAACCAGCACGGCAACGCCAACGCCGCCGCATGTCACGGCGATCCATTGCTGCTGGGCAGACTTGCGCCGCCGGCGGTACATCGCCGCTTGCGAAACGCCTTCGGCAACCGGTGCCGGACCCTCGGTCGTGCCGGTTCCCGGCGGTGGGTTGGCCACGGGCATCGGCCGAGAAGTGGGACGCGGGGCCGGGTGCGCAATCTTCGCTTGCGGGGCCTGCAGCTTCCGGTCGTACTCTGATTTCTTCGCCGGGTCGAGCAGGACGAGCTTGGCGGCCGCCAGTCGGTTAAGCAACTTCTGCGACAAAGCTCCGTGTTCGCCCGACTGATATCGCCACACGTGGGCCGTCTGCCGATCGGCCGACGCCTCAATAACGTTCGGGGCGTCCTCCAACGGGGCGATGCCCAGCAGGCGATAATGGTCCGGCGGCTGGTCCTTTGGTTGAATGCCCAGCCAGTTATGGTACGGATCGAATGGCTCGGACACGACCGGCCTCTTCGGCTCGATGAACGCGACGCGTAGCTCAAGGGACTTACGTCCCCGAATTATACAGCCTTCTCAAGGCCACACAAGAAACGAAAAGGTCTGAAGGAGTCTTCGCTCACTTGCCACCCAAGTTCACCAGGGCCTTGTACGGCGTGGCGCCAACGAGTTGGATGGTCTGTGGCATGCAGACGACCGACAGCGCCCTATCGTCGGAGGCGTTTTGAAGCACGAAACGGTTGTTGCCAAGAGAAATCCCTTCGATTACCCAACGAATCGTGTGCTCTCCCGGCTGAAGCGCCACTTCATACGTCCTGAAGGCCCCGCTATCGTCGGCTGCGGATCCGAGTTGCTTGTCATCGACGAAGAAGTGTGACATGCCTCCCTTGGCCGAGCCTCCCGCGTGCTGTCCGATCACCGAAGCGGCGCCGAGTTTCTTGATGACCGGAACCAGCCGACCGCTTGAGCCGGCCCCATACGTCGGGGCTTGACGTACGCCGTTCCCATCAATGGGACCTGCAACACGGCCGTCAACTCGATGCGGATCGACTTCTCTGTGATGCCAATGTTCTGCCTCATCAGTTCCGTACGCACGCTGCGGTCGATGATCAGCGAACCGGCCGGAGTACGAAGGACCAATCCAGTGTCGACGCCGTTGACCGTGGCACGGCCAATCAGTCCGGGAATGGGGCCGGTCGGCAGCGGCGGGCCGGGCCGCGTCGCCGGGTCGGAAGGATCGCTCGACCCGCTCGTGGCCCCGGCGATTTCGGCTACGCGCTTCTCCACTCGCAACTCGACAACCTTGTTGCGAGTCGCCAGCTTCTTCAGCGCGGGCAGGGCCTTTTCGTACCAGTAACCCGCCCGGCCTCGGGCGGCCTTCTGCTCGACCTTCAACTCGAGCGTGTCGGCCAGGTTCCACCATCGGTCACCCACGTTCAACACGTCGAGCGCCCCGGTCGGCCGTGCCGAATCGTCTCTGGCCAGACTCTTAAGCGCCAGATCGCTACCCTTCGCCAGATGAGACAATCCTCGCGGCCAGTCACGTCTGACGAAGCAGAGGTAGCGCCCCACCGTCAGATTGGCGTCGGGGTCGTCGGGCCGTTGGCGCACGACCTCGAAGGCCCCGGCGCACTTCTCCCACATCCGCTTCGTCAAGCGGATTGAGGTCGCGAGCGACTCGGCCTGCTGGCGCGGATCGACCTTGGCCTGGACCGCGACGACCTTCAGGGCCAGTTGTCGGGCGTCGCCGACGAGTTGTTCGGCCTCGGCGAAGAGGTCGGCCTCGAGGGCTTCCGCGGCCAGGTCGAGCCCTTGTCGGACGACCGCCTGTCGTGTTTGGTCGTCGATGGTGGCCCGCTGGAGCCGCTCGAACGTCTCTTGCTGGAGTTGCAGGTGATCGACCCGATAACCGGCCGTAAGCATCTCGATTGCCTTGCCCGCGATGGTCAGCTCGCCGGATTCGCCTGCCAATCGAAGCGCTTCCGTGAGCATCACGAACCGGCCGGCCGGGTCGCTATTGGCCCCGTCGGCCAGTTCTAGCAAGTTCTCGACCAACGCCAACTTGTCATCCCGGTTATGGTCGGCCTTCCGATAATCCTCAGCGAGAATCGAACGCAGCGCCTCGAGATTCTCCTGCCGGACCGTTTCGGAGGGTGCCACGGCGGGAGCCGTGCTCGGTGGCGTCGGATCTTCGCCGGGCACGGTCTCCGGCGGCGGCGTTATCTCCTTCGGCGGTTTCTCCGGCGGCGGGGTGTCGTCGGGCGGCTGCGCCGGCGGCGGGTTGTCGTCCGGTGGTCTCTCCGGCGGCGGGGTGGTCTTTTCCGGCGTCACCTCAATGGGCGTGGCTTTCGTGGCGAACGTGGTCTCGGTGGTCGACGTGCCGCGGGTGCGATCACTGCGTTTGGTCGTCGCGGAATCATCGTCTCGCCCCAAGACGGAGAGTAGGCCGATCAACACGATCAAACCGACGCCGACGCATCCACCGACCAACATCAGTTGCTGCTGCGAGGACTTACGGCGCCGACGGTACGCGGACGCTTGATAGGACCTCGCACCGGGCGTGCCCGAACCGACGTTCTCGGAGACCGGTTGTGGCGCGGCAACCGGCTGTGGTGCGACAACTCGTTGCGGTGTTGCAGTCGGCGGCGAGGGATCGACCGGCAGTGGTGCTGCAACGGGGGTGGGTCGCTATTTTGGCGCGGCGGAAGCCGCCGCCTGCCGTTGCTCTGCGAGCCGCGCTTTAAGGTCGCGGTCGTAGGCGGCCTTCTTCGCCGAATCCAGCAACGTGATCTTGGCGACAGCCAGTTCGTTGAGCACCCGTTACGACAAGGCAGAGCGTTTGCCCGACGCATACGTCCGCACGTGGGGCATCTGCCGGTCGGCGGCGGCCTCGATCACGTTCGACTTGCCCTCGAACGGATCGATACCCAACAGCCGGTAGTGGTTCGGCGGCTGGTCCTTCGGCGGAATGCCCGGCCAATTGTGGTACGGATCGAACGACTCGGACACGACCGGCTCCCTTATCTCAAGGAACGCGACGCGTACGTCATGGGGAGGTCTTCCCCCGCGTTATACGGGCACACTGCGAGCGCACAAGCCCTTTTGCGTACGTGAGAGCGTACGCCGATTCAGGACATGTGCCCCTGTGCGCGGGGTTAGTTTGGGATCTCCACCCATTGCCCTTGCTTGGCACTGTCGAGCACCGCTTCGCAGACTTTTTGCGTTCGCAGGGCAGATCGCATGTCCGGCTGGAACGGCTTGCCGCCTTCGAGGCCGGCCAAGAAATCGGCGAAGCTGTTGGTGAAGGTGTGCTCGTAGCCGATTACGCAGCCGGGCACCCACCAGTTGCCCATGTAAGGGTGCTCGAAGTTGGTCACCAGGATGTCTTGCCAGCCGGTCAGGTGGTCTTCGGTCTTGGTGCCGCTGGGATCCGCATAGCGGAAAAACTTCAGCATGTGGGCGTTCTCCAGGTCGAAGAACATCGCGCCGTGCTCACCGTTGATCTCCATCGAGCTGTAGTTCTTGCGGCCCCGGGCATAGCGCGTGCTCTCGAAGGTGCCGATCGAACCGTTCTCGAAGACGGCCAGGAACATACAGGCGTCGTCGATGTCGACCTTCTCGATGGCCCCCGTGTCGGCGTGCTTACGCTCCTTGATGAACGTCTCGGCGTGGGCCACGACTTTTTGGATCGGGCCGTTGAGCCACTCGGCAGAGTCGATCGAATGGGCCAGCAGGTCGCCGGTCACGCCGGAGCCGGCCACGCGGCTGTCGAGCCGCCACATCGCCATGCCGCCCTGGGGCACGTCGGCGCCGATGGTGTAGTCTTGGTTGTAGGTCGCCCGATAGTGGAAGGGACGTCCCACGCGGCCTTCGTCGATGATCTGCTTCATCAGCGCGATGGCCGGCACGCGGCGATAGTTGAACGAGACCATGTTGGCCACGCCGGCCTTCTCCACCGCGGCGACCATCGCCTCGGCCTCGCCCACGTTCATCGCCAGCGGCTTTTCGCAGACGATGATTTTGCCGGCCTCGGCGGCGGCGATCACCACGTCGTGGTGCATGAAGTTCGGCACACAGACGTCGATTACGTCGATGTCGTCGCGCTCGACAATCTTACGCCAGTCGGTTTCGATCGACTCGTACTTCCAGCGGGCGGCAAAGGCCTCGAGCTTCTCGCGGTCTTCCTCGCGGCCGTAGCAGGCCTTCAAGACCGGCTGGTGTTCGCGCTGGAAGAAGTGGTTCACTTGCAGGTACGCGTTGGAGTGGGCTCGGCCCATGAAGCCGCAACCGAGGACGCCGACGTTCAGTGGTTTGGACATGGTCTGTAGTTCCTTTCCGGAAGATCTTGAATTGCTTGCGTGTTATTCGTCGGGTTCTCCGCCGCTGCCGGGATCTTGCCGCAGTGTGTCGACGGCGTCGTCGAAGCAGCCCATCCGCCGCAGTGCTTTGGCCAGATTCAGACGGGGTTCGTCGCCGTCGGTGCCGGCCTCGACGGCCTCGCGGAGCACCTCGACGGCCTCTTCATAGCGGCCGGTGCGCATCAGCGACTTGCCCAGGTTGTTCCGGGCGAATTGGAATTCGCCGTCCCACTCCAGGCACGCTCGATAGGCCCGGATCGCCTTGCTGAACTCCTGCTCGCGGGCGTAGCAGAGCCCGAGGTTGAAGTAGAGGATCGGCTTCTCGCCCTCGGAAGCCTGTTCGGCGGCCCGTTGGTAGTGCGCGCGGGCCGCCTTCCAATCGCGGGCGTCGAAGTAGAGGTTGCCCAACTCGGCCGAGGCCGGCCAATAGCTGGCGTCGGCCGCCAGGCATCGCTCGAAATACTCGGCGGCCTCTTCGCCGCCGCCGTGCAGTTCGGCGTATCCCCGCAACAGACAGAAGGCGGCCGAGTCGGGCCACTTCTGTCCAAAGGGGGCGGCCATCCGTACCCAAAGTTCCGGCAGCGGATCGAGGATGAACGGCAGAACCCACGAGAACAACTCGGCACACTCCGGCGGCGATTCGGCCCACTGGCAATACTGATCGGCCGCGGCGCCGAGGTACTCGACGGCCAGGTCGTCGTCGTTGCGTTGGTAACCCACGTAGCCGCGGTGGTAGAATCCCTCGTCTTCGGGCAATTGCTCCAAGACGATTTCGAGTTGCTCCAGATCGTCCTCCGTGCCGGCGGGCGAACGGCAGCGGTCGAGCAGGGCCTCGGCCTGCCGGCGGAGTTGATCCAATGCCGCGTCGTCGGGCGTTGGTGTGGTCTGTTCGTCGCCCACTGGGTGTCCCCCGTGTTCGAATAGTAGGCATCTCGCTTCGGCGAAATGGTCCCGTCTCGCCGCGGCGAGACGACGACATTGTGTTTTGTAACGGTCACGCCAACGCGAGACGACAATTCCGGTTTACTCCTGCCAGCCGTGCGCGTCTCTCACGGCGATCATCGCCGCCAGGATGTCGTTCCAGGTTTGCGGCTTCATCATGACTTCGTTGGGGAACATGCAGCCGTCCCAGCAGAGATGGCTGATCCGCTTGGTCAACTCGCCGTCCTCGCCGCGGAGCCAATAGCCGGCGTGGCGGGGGATGTCGAGCTTGCCGTTGGGATCGGTGGCTTGGCAATGGCGGCCCGTCTTGTCGTGCGAGCCGGAGCCGTGCACCGTGCCGTCGTTCTGGGCAACGTGCAACTCGATCGTCCCGGGGCGCAGTGCGTCGGTGAGCGTCTTATAGGCCGCGTCGAATTGCGCTTGGTCGCTGAAATCAAATCCCTCGGGCAAGATCGCGTCTTCCGGGGCGTTGTAGCCCAACAGATACAACAGCGTGTGCGACATGTCGGCCTGGAAGCCGAGCGTGTTGGGACGGTCGACCAGTTCCATCAACTGGATCATCCGCCGCCAACTGTGCATGCCGCCCCAGCAGATCTCTCCTTCGGCGGCCATCCGTTCGCCGTGGCCCTCGGCCACCTGGCAGGCCTCGCGAAAGGTGTCGGCGATCTTCTTCATGTTGGCTTCCGGATCGGCCGCCCAGGAGGCGACGTCGATACCGGAATCGAACCGCACGTTGCCGTTGGGACGCACGCCCATCTCGCGCAGCGTCTTGGCCACGTGGCAGGCCTTGCGGACCTGGCCCACGAAGCCGGCCCGCCCGGCACCTTCATCCAAGGGCGAGCCGCCGCCGGTGCCTTCGTAGATTGGGGCCACCACGGTCCCCACGTTGAGGTTCCGCGCCTGGGCCTTTTCGGCCAGGCTCTTGATCTCGTCGTCGCCGCCATCGATGTTGAAGTGCGGGTCGTAGAGGAAGATGTCGAAACCCTCGAACTTCAGCCCGTCGACCTCGGCCGCGGCGGTCATATCGAGCATCGTGCCCAGGTCGATGGGCGGCTCGGCGCCCTCGCCCTTGCCGACCAATCCCGGCCAGGCGGCGTTGTGGAGTTTGGGATAGTTGTTCGTGTGCGTTGCCATGCTCGCTCTCCGTAGGGTTGTGTATGGACTTTATTGTCTTGTTGGGGCTTCGCAGATACTCGGCTCTCTGGATATTCTATCCGAATTCCTCGGCCAACTCGTCAACAAACCCCTTGCAGTCGGCCGTCGCCTCCCAAGCGTCGCCACAGCAGCAAAGGTCGATCGTCCACCAGTCGTCCGGGCAGCTTCCGACGACCAGCGCCGGCATGATCTCATCGAAGTCGAGTTGGCCACGTCCGAAGGGCACATGTTTGCTGGTCCGCCCGTCGTGCAGCGTGCCGTCGGAATCGATCAGGTGGATCCGGCCGATCTTGCCTTCCAGCCGCTGGGCAAACTCCCGCACGCCGCCGGGAAGCGTCTCCTTTTCGCCCACCTGCCGGGCACCGTGTACGGCGATCATGTTGGCGTGGCAGGTGTCGAAGAGCGTGTAGAAGTTGTCTTCGCTCACGCCGTCGAGCACGCGGAACACGTCGCTGGGTTTGTTCAGCGCGAATCCCGGCTCGAACTCCCAGACCACCCGCAGGCCGTGATCGGCAGCGATCTTCGAGCATTCCTTCCACGTGCTCACCAGCCGGCCGAGCGCATCGTCGTACTCGACCAGCACGTCGACCGGCGGCTCGCCGGGCACTTCGCCCACGCTACCCGGCGGCTCGATCGTGTCGACGCGGATGACTTCGATTCCCAGGTCCGTGCAAAAGCGGACGTGCTTGGTAAAAGCGGCCAGATAGGCGTCGCGTTTTCGGGCGGTGATCAGCGTCTCGCCGCTGAAATCGGCGGCCAGACCGCTGCACGCCATGCCTTGCGATTCCCAGAGCGCACGGACTTCGTCGCGCCGGTCCATATTGTCCAGCGCGTCGGGGTTCGGATGCGGAGCGAAGGCGCCGAGTTCCAGCCCGTCGAATCCCAACTCCGCCAGCCGCCCGACGACTTCGGGAAACGGGACCGGCCGATCGGCGTACGGACCGATCGCGTACGCCCAGGTGCCAATCGAAATCCGCTTGGCCATCGCTTCCGTGTCCCTCCCGCTGTGGCGCCGAAAAGGTGACAAGCACCTTTTGTACAAAGCACCCTTCGGGCCGTTCCGGCAAAAGGGGCTTGTCGCTCTGGTCTCTTGAAACCCGCAGTCGCTTACCCGATTGCGCCAACCATTGCCTCGATCGCGCCAACAATTGCCTGGCGGTCCTTCTCGTCATCGCCGGTAGCCGTATACCGTTGAGTACGCCTAAACCGGGGTTTGAATTCCTCGAACACAAGGGGCCCTTCGAGTGCTTCCAGAACCACGGGGACGATGTCTTTGCCCAATTCCTGGGCATATTCAATCTCGTTCAACACCCAAGTACTCGCCAGTGAAGCAAGCGATATTAGCGATAGCATGACATCACACATCTCGACTTGCTGGCGGATTCGCTCGGGCCACTTCTCTCCAGGTTGAATTCCTGCTTCGTCACGAAACACCGAGTACCCCGATGCACGCAACCACTTCTCGCATTTGCGAGAGAATCCATGGTCTGGATCGACGTTCTGCTTGTAGTTGATGAAGACTAACATGCTTCTTCCTCCCGCATGGGAAACAAGACTGAAGCGGAACGCAGTGATACCTCCAATCATTAACTTGGTCAAGCGTCAACTGATCTGCTTCAGTCAATCCGATCCAGAGCCTAATCACCTATAGTCCCCCACGTTGGGCATATCGTCATGCACGTCGGGCCCAAAATACCGCAGGCCGACCAACGGCTCGCCGCCGGTGTTTTCGATTTCCACGCCCTCGGTGGCCGCCTGGTGGGTGATGAACACCTCGTCCCAGGGCTCTTCGCCGAAGTGGATCATCACGGGCGTCTGCAATTGCAGCTTGCCCATCCGGCCGGTGCCCTGCACGGTGATCCAGCCGCTGGCCCCGCGATCCTTCAACGTACACTTGGCGCCCGGCTCGATGGTCAACTCCTTGGCCGAGAAGAGTTGCTTGCCGTCGACCTGGCCGTAGTCGATCCACTTGTCGGTGTAGCCGTCGCCCGAGCAGGCCGGATCGACGACCGGCTCAAGGTAGTTGTTCTGCTTGAAGTACGGGTCGACGTTCTTTTCCCAGTCGAGCTGGCTGATGATGAAATCGAGGTCCTGGTGCTTCTCCTTGGGCACGTCCTTGACCAACAGGTCCCACGGCACCTGGCGTCCCTCGACCAGCGACTGGAACATGCCGAAGACGTCGCTACCCCACTGCGGCTCGTAGGTGCAGAGCGAACCCGGGGCGTGCAATACGCCGGCGGGAATCAACCATCCGGTGCCCGGCTTCAGCCGATATGCTCGGGAAAGGTCTTGGATGCCGTTGTCGCCCTTATTCCAGTTCTCCAGACACTTCCGCACGTCGGCTTTGGTGGTGCCCGGCTCGAGGCCCATGAAGGTGTAGTCGAAGTGGTTGTCGGCCGCGTTGAGTTGCGGCGGGAAGTAGTAGCTCTCGGGCTTGCCTTCCTGGTCGGTCAGCTTGGCGAACTCGGCCGACTGGTGCATGTGATGCGGGATGGGGCCCATGTTGTCGAAGAACTTCGAGTAGACCGGCCACCGCTGGTATTTCTCGAACATCGCATCGCCGACCACCCGGCCGCCGCCTTCCGCCACGGCGTCGCGGAGCAGGAACCGCTGGCCCTCGAAGACACAGTAGCTGAGCCCTTCGTCCGGCTCGCGGTTGTCGTTCATCGCCTCGGTCGTGCTGGCGAACCACCGCTCGTCGATGCCGCCGCGGTGCACGCCCAGGGCGTACCAGTCGTTCGGGGCCAGCTTGATCCGCTTGCCGGGGTGCAGGAAGCTTCGCGGCACCCAGGCAGGCGTCAGCCGCAACAGCCCGCCACCGGCGTCCAACGCGCGATCCAGAATCGCGCCCACGTTATCCTTGTTCACAATGGGAGAGGCACACATGATCGACTACAACTCCGTTGGTTCGTGGACACATCCGCCGCGCGCTACGACCGCGTTTCGGCAAGCCCTTTTTGTATCCCACAGGCGGGGTGATGACAAGTAACCGGGGGCGAATCGCGAGCGAAAACAGGAAGACTAGGTGGTGTGGGAGGCCTGAAACGGAAGGCCAGCATCGCCCGCCAGTGGCTACAGCGCGGTTTTCCCTGAAGGGACACTGGATCGTCTCGGTGGCACGTCGTACATTGTGCGCCGGAAACACAAGCCCCTTCACTCTGGAGACGCCGACCATGGCCGCCAAGACCTGGACGCTGACCGACCAGCAACAAGACATCTACGTTGATCAGATCGCTCTTTCGCCGGAGAACGTCGGAGGCGAAACGCGTGATTACTCGGTCACCAAACGCACGCTGCGAGGCGGGCTTCGCGACGGGATCGACGCCATTGAAGTCGATAATGGCACCTTCCGCTTCGTGGTGCTGCCTACCCGGGGAATGGGGATTTGGCGGGCCGGACTGGGCAATCTTTCGCTCGGCTGGAAGTCGCCGCTGCCCGGACCGGTGCATCCGAGGCTGGTGCAGCTTTGGGAGCCCTCCGGGATAGGTTGGCTCGACGGCTTCGACGAGATGCTGGTCCGTTGCGGCTTGGAGAGCAACGGGGCGCCGGAGTTCGATGAGAAGGGCGAACTGGTCTATCCGCTGCACGGCAAGATTGCCAATATCCCGGCCCATCAGGTCGAGGTGACCATCGACGACGACTCGGGCGAGATCGCCGTTCGCGGCACGGTCGACGAATCGCGGCTGTTTGGCAACAAGCTGCGGATGGTCTCGACGATCCGCACCACGGTCGGCCAGCCGGGCATCACCGTTTGCGACGAGATCACGAACATTTCGGCCCAGCCGAGCGAGTTGGAGTTACTCTATCACGTCAACTTTGGCACCCCGCTGCTGGACCCCGGCTCGAAAGTCGTGTTGCCGGTGGTCAAAGTGGCTCCGCGCGACGCAGTGGCGGTGGGCAACGTGGCCGAGTGGGACACCTACGGCCCGGAGACGCCCGGTTCGTCGGAGGCCGTCTTCTTCTTCGACCTGGCCGCCAACTACGACGGCAACACGCAGACCCTGCTGCGCAACGCGGCCGGCGACCGGGGTGTGAGCCTGAAGTTCAGCAAGAACGAGTTGCCCTGCTTCACCCTCTGGAAGAATCGCCAAGCCGAGGCCGACGGCTACGTCACCGGGCTAGAACCGGCGATCAACTTCCCCAACGTTAAATCGTTCGAGAAGCAACAGGGCCGCGTGGCCACGCTGGCCCCCGGCGAGACACGACGTATCACCGTTACCCTCGAAGCCCACGCCGATGCGGCCGCCGTCGCTGAGGCCGAAGCAGCCGTCGCCGCCATCCAGCAGAGCAGCACGCCGGAAGTGCGCGAAACGCCCAATCCCGACTGGTCTGCATAGGCCCGTCTTCCGACGCAAGCAAACCACATCGTTGGGTGGCCCCGCCGCTTCTCCGCATTAGTCACTGCCACTTCTCTCGCATAGCCGGAGAAGCGTCGGGGTGGCGAAGCCACGAGAGGATCCGTCCTCAATCGGATGCCTCTTGTGGCTTCGCCACCCGGACACTCTTGCGAACACGGTCAATCGTTTGGCTGCGTCTTCTCCGCAAGAGTGGCCGGGCCACCCACGAGTGTACCCTATCCCCCCGGCGCACGGATCACAAACAGCAATCCCCTCGGCCCGTCTGTTGGCGACGGGCTCCACACGTAGAGCAACTCCTCGCCGCGCACGCAAGCCAGATGGCTTCCGGCGGCCGCTAGTCCTTCGACTTGCTCGAGCGTCCACCCTTCGCGTTGCCAAAGCTCGCCGAGTTGGGCCAGCTCACGGTCGCAGGACGCGACTTCGCCGATCAGACGCCCCTGGCTGTCCCAGCGCTGTGCGAGGCGCCGTGAATTCTCCGGCAAGGGGAGCAGACCGTCGGCGACAGTTTCCTTGGGCGTTGCGTCTTCGGCCGGCCGGGCTTCGATCAACATCCAGCCCTCGGCGCCTTTGTGCCAGGCGATGCGGACCAGCGCGAGACTCTCGTGCTCACCGTCCAGCGCGGCAAACGCAATCACACGGAAACTCGGATGTTCGAGGCGGTAGGTTATCGAATCTTCAGTGGCCGACCGGCTTGCGTCGAGCGACTTGAGCAGCCCGATCACGTCTTGCTGTAACGACTCGACCGCCGCGGACGGCTCGATTTGTGGCGGGGGCTTGAGCAACTCGCTCTCCAGTTGTTCCGGATCGGACCGGGTCATCCCAATCTGCCACGCGACGCCGCCGAAGGTCCAATGGCCGTCGAGGAAATCGGAAAGCAGGACCTGCCGCACGGGCGGCGCGACGTTCTCTTCGACCGCTTCGCCGGACGGCGGCGACGGACTTGGCAGCACGAACGGACCGACGGTCGTCACCACGATCCAGACAATGACGGCGGCCAGTGCCAATCGCCCGCCGTTTTGCAGCACGCGAAACCAGGTCGGCATGCCCGATTTATCCGACGACGCGTCGGCGGCAGGTTTCGGATCGGCGGTTCGGTTGGATGAGGGCATGGTTTTGCGAAATGTCGTGACATCTTGCGGAGCAAGATGACTACTATCCCCGGCTAGGACAACGAATCGAGCATCTCTTCGGCCTGTTGCAGTCCGTTCTCAGCACGCCGCAGGGCGCGTTGGATCTCCCGGATGCGGTTGCGGCTGGCGTTGATCTGGCTCGACACCGAGTTGATATCGTCTTCGACCTCGGCGATATCCTCCTCCAAGCCTTCCGGCGCCGGCGGCGGATCGCGTTGGTCCTGTAAGTCGTCCAGTCTATCCTCCAGTTCTTCGCGACGCGACTCCAGTTCATCGAGTCGTCGCTGCTCGGCGGCCAGTTCGCGCCGGAATCCGGCGAGTTGGCGCTCGGCGCGGTCTCGGTTTTGTTCTGCCCGGTCCCGTGCGTCGTCGGAGGCGTCGGAGGCGTCGTCGGCAAAATCGACGTTGATGCCCATGTTCAGCAGTTGGAGCATTCCTCGCAACCCCGAGACATTGGCACCCTGCAACCCGCCGCCGGAGGCCATCCGCCGCAACACGCCAAAATGCGGCCGGCTGCCCTGAAACTCTGGCACTTCTCTGTAGTCCCACGAGCCGGCCATGACCGCGTTCTTCGACTTCGCGGTCTTGTCGCCGCCAAACCAGCGGTAGACGCGGAAACGGTCCTCCGACTCGGCGCCCACGATTCCGGCGGTCGGGTTCGCCAGCGCGGGCAAGGTCAACGGTTGGGTGCCGGCCGAGGCCGATCGCTTCTTCCAGGCCTTGTTGCGGACTTCGCTATGAACGTGCGTCTTCCACAGCGTGGCCCACGTCACCGAGAGAATCCCCGTGAAGACGAACATCAGAAACGGTAGTGCCAAGACGAACTCGAGCGTCGCCACACCGCGACGACTCGGCGAATGGCGACTCGGCGAGCGGCGGCCGGCGGACGTTTTACGATTGGCGTTCATGGTGTCTCTCGTCGGTCCGTGGCTTTGCTAGTGCGTATTGAGGATCCGCGATTCCCTGCCCGTGCTGACGCCGCCGCCGGCCACGTCGATCTTGCGGCCGGTTACAGGCACGAGCTTTGCTTGCCAGTTGAGTTTGATCCCGGGTCGCGGCGGGTGGCGGCTGTCGGACGGATACTCGACCGCCTTGCAGCGCGGGTCCCAGTTGAGCGTATCCCAGCCCACGCGCGGCTGGAACCGGTTGCCGCCGGTGCCGGGCTCTTGAGGGTTGGCGTTGTAGGCCATTGCCTGGGCGTAGCAGATCACGCCGTCAGGGTTTTCCTGCCGGAAGAACGGCCGGGCGGCGACCGTTGGCGCTTCTTCCATCTGGGCGAAGCCCAACTCGCAGAACAGGTCGTCGGCCCGAATGCTGCCCTCCTGCCGGGTCCACGCTTCCTGGCCCTTGTCGATCTGCGGCACGTTGAGGTCCTTCAGCACGTGCAGTCGAAAGCCCCAACCCTCTTCCGTTTGGCCGCGGAAACGCTTCGGGGCCCAGGCCAGGTGGCGGCCCTCTTCTTCAGTAAACCAGCGGACGATACGAAAGCTGTATTCGTTGGTCCATTTCATGTAGTAGCGGGGCGCTCTGGAAAGCGGGGCTCCGACGACCGGGTTGTCGAGGAAGTCGACGATCGGTTTTCGCCAGTAGTGTACCCAGGGGTACGACGCCCGCATCAATTGCGAACGCTTCACACTCTCGGTGGTTTCGTGCTCGACGGGCATTTCGTGGTACGCCAGTGTGCCCTTGCGGCGGTTGAGCGATCCGACGGCTTCGGCCGCCCCGGCGGCCACCTCGGGCGTTGTGCGCACGACGCTGTGCTGGTAGGCCCAGAGGGCGTTGAGCACGGCCGGGATCACCCGCCGTTTGACGTTCTTGATACCGAAGGCCAGCCGCTCGAAGGCGTTTAGGACCATGTATTCCTTGTAGATGATGTACTCCGCCGCCAGGGCCGCGGCCATCATGGCGATGCCCACCGGCTTGAGCCAGGGATAGACTTCGCCCAGGTCGTAGACCGCCTGGCCGGCCCGATGGAGGAGATAGGCGGCCGTCATCAGTTCCTTCAGCCGCAGCTTGGCCTCATAGACGGTCGATTCTTCGTCGGCGAAGGGTTGCTCGGAGACCGTCTTGAAGTGTTCTTCCAGCGGTTTGAGCCCTGTCACGCGGACGTAGTGGTCCAGGCGGATGGGGAAGTGCCAGGCCAGCTTCAACCTCTCGTTCACACCGCGGATCGGCCCGGAGTTGTTCTTCCGCGAGTAGTCTTCCTCGACGTCGAGATACTCGCCGCCGACGGCGTGGTGCAACACGTAAAGGGCCGTCAGTTCGCCCATCATGTGGTTGGCGGCCGTCACTGCGTTGAGCCCTCGGGCTTGCCACAGGGCCCCGGCATAGGCCACCGAGTCGGCAGCGTTTTGGGTCTCGAGCTTCTTGGTGACCGTATTGCCGACGTTGAAGACCAGCGCGCCGAGCAGTGTGAAGAAGAGCACGGCAATCAGCGTGGCCCAACTCACCAGCCCGTCTTCACCGGCGGCCAGCGTGCGGAGTTTAGTGATGAGAGTCATAGCAAATACCCAACCGCTTGTTGGCGCTCTTGGGGGTTTCCGAAGGCAACGTGACGACGGACGAAATCTCTCGGGCGAAGAACATGTCGGGCCCTGCCACGCCGAGGATCCGTCCGGCGCCGGGGATGTGCATCGGCATGTTGTAGCGGACCTTCGCCGTAACGTCCCGGTTGAAGCCGTTGGGTTCCATGTTCATGTCGACGTGCAGCGTGCCCGCCGCCACCCGGATCTTGTGCTCGATGTACGCGAGGCTTCCGGCCTGATCCGGGTGGCTGACGATCCGCGCCGGCTGCACGTCGTCGCGGTCGACGTTGCGTTGTTGCCTCCGCAGATAGGTCGCGTGATAGGTCGGGATGACCGGATCGAGCTTGGGGCTGTGGTTGACGAATTCCGGATGGTCGTAGTGTTTCTGGCTGCTGCTGGTAAACGGCGTCATCGCCAGATAGGCCGCCTTGAAGGCGTGTTCCTCGGCGTTGAGCCGTCCGCCGGCGTCGGTTTGGGCCTCGGGTTCGTCGGAGCGCCAAACGATGGCCGCCCGAGCGGCGGCGTGGGCGGCGTACATGGTGCCCATCTTGACCATCAGGATCAGCGTGGTCTGGATCATCAGACAGACCAGCAGCAGGTAGATCGGAAAGGTCAGCACGTAGGGCAACGCGTACGATGCACCTCGCTCGTCGGCCAGAAAACGCACGAGCCGCCGCCAGTGCATCCGCTTCAGTGCCCGGCGGAGCAGGCAGGCGAGCAACACGAGAGTTCCGATCCAGACCAGCCAGACGTCGCCGACGGAACGGAAGATTTCGCAGGCGTCGTTCATTGCTCTTTCTCCGACGGCAGGTGGTTGCTGGTTGGGTACGGGGTGGCATGCCCACGCCTGCGTGGGCACGAGAAAGAACGGCTAGGCAGTTACTGTGCATGCCCACGCAGCAAGCGTGGGCATGGCACCCGACAGACGACTCCTACATGTAAGGCGATCCGGTCATCACGCCCACGACCGAAAAGAAGACCCGGCACACGCGGATGCCCAGAAACGTGATCAACGCGATCGCCGGAAACATCAAGCCGGTGACCAGCACGACCTCCAGCGTCGACATCCCGCGGCGAAGGCTCAGCCTACGTCGGCGGGGCCGGCGGCTGGGCCGAAAACTCGCCCGTCGAGACGGCCGGGCGGTGCGTCTTCCGGTTCGTCGATGGGCTGGTCGTCGCATGGCTGAGTCCTTCCCGCGTCGAACGATACGTCTTCTGAAGCGAGTCTCACCGGGCAGTCCGCCGAGGACTACCAGACGCACACTACCAGACGTTGACCACCAGCCACTGGGCAACCGGCAGTTCGGCCAGCACCAGCAGCGTCCCGGCCGCGAAAAACGGCCCCAGCCGAATCGGCGCCCGCAGCATCTGCCGGTGTTCGCCGGAAGGCCCGGCGATCGATCCGGGCAACAGGAAGCTGCCAAGCTGCCGGCCGAAGGCGGCGAGGATCTTGATCGGTCCGTGGACCCAAATCGCCCACACCAGGACGACGGTGCCGGCGATCAGCAGCGAATACAGCGTGGCGTCGACGGCCCGATCGAGCCCCAGCAATGCCCCCAGTGCGGCGACCAGCTTCACGTCGCCGGCGCCGCCGCCGGTGAAGCTGAAGACGATGAACATCAGCACCAGCATCACGCCCATACCCCCGAGCGACGCCGCCAGTCCGGGCGTTCCCAGTTGGCTGGTCAGCGCGTCGGAGGCCGCAACGGCGGCGTAAACGCTCAGGCCAATGCCCCAGAGCACGGCGGAGTAGGTGGCCCAGTTGGGGATCTTCCGCCATGCCAGGTCGGTCAGGCTGGCCGTGCCGACCAGCATCAACAACAACAGACCGGTGAAGGTCTTTGCCAGGGGTACGGCAATCCCGATTTCCCCGGCGGCCGACGCCGTCCAGAACGGCAACAACGCCGTCGGCAGCGCCAACGCCGCGAACCACGCCAGACGCCGACGTGCAACCTTCGGGTCTGCCGACAGGGTGACGGCGAGGGCGTCCGATCCGTCGACTCGACAAGTGGTTCTGCTGGGAAACATCGATTCGCTCCGCTGGAAGTTGGGGATTCGTGGCCGAAGGAAGGCATGTCGATCGGGCGGATACCGCGGCAGAGGCGACCCCGATGGGCCGCCTCCGTTGGCACCCGACACGATCACGGAGGACCTACTGGGTCGCGCCGCCACCTCCGCCGGCCGGCGCAGCACCGGCATCGAAGTCGATGACTCCCTGGACATTGGTGGTGAAGAACGTCTTGATGGCTCCCCACTTGCTCTTGACCAAGAGCAGGCAGATGGCGGCGATGGCCAGGATCATTACGACTTGCAGGGCTTCGAGGCCCCGCTCGTCGTTGTGGAAGTTGCTGACGGCCTTGCGGAGGCTCTTGAGGGCGTTCATGACGAGTTCCTTGTGATAGAGGAGTGAGAAGTTGACGCTTCGATCGGCGTTTCGGTTGGTGGTTTTGTGGTTTCCGAAGTTCGCCGTGGTTTCCTTGTCTGCATTGTTCAACGACGAACCGCCCGGCCGCGCGCGCCGCCGAGCGAGTTTTTTTCGGATTCCCATCCGACCGCTCGTTGCCAGCGAAAATTCGCCCCGCTATACTCACAACGCTCGGAGCCGAGCAGTCCGCAACTTCCAATGCACGCGCGACGGCAGCGCGGAAGTGCCTGCTGCCACGGCTCGTGTGGCACCGCCGTAAGCGACTCTCGGCCGTCTTTTGCGAACAACCCGCCCCCTTTGGGGGCTAGCACTACACATGTCCACCCTGGGGTGATGTGTCGCATCGAAACAGAACTCGAACTGATCGACCGGGCGTTGGCGGGCGATCGTGATGCGCTTCAGCAGCTTCTGCTGTCGTACTACGACCGGCTGGGACGCCGGATCGGCCGCCGCGTGCCTGCCGACCTGCAAGGACTGGTCTGTGCCGACGACGTGCTCCAGCAGACGTACGTGCGCGTGTTTCGTGCGATTCACCGCTTCCAGGCCCGCAGCGAGCATTCCTTCTACGGCTGGATCTGCACGATTGCCGACCGGTTGTTGGCCGACAACGTCAAGCGCCGCCGCCGCGAGCGACTGGCCGGCGTACAGGCCGTCTCGGCCGATGGAAGCCGGCAGGAGGACTCGGCTCGCCCCATTGTCGAACAGGCCGTCAGCCGGCACACGGCCCCGTTGCGCGGCGCGATCCGTGAGGAGATCAAGCGGGTGTTGCCGCTGGCCATGGAGAGCTTGCCTCAAGACCAGCGCGAGGTTCTCGAACTCCGCTACTTGCAGGAACTCTCGCTGGAAGAGGTGGCCGAGGCCATGGGGCGTACGACCCACGCGATCCGAGGCCTCAGCCACCGCGCCCGCAAGAAGCTCCACGATGTCCTCGTTCGTCTCACTGCCTATACCTAGTATCATGTTGAACGTGTTTCGTTACACAAGTCGGACAACCGCTCTTGGGTGGGGGGGGGGGGACCCCGCCCGCCGGCGCCCGGGGGGGGGGGGCCCCGGCGGCCCCCCCCCGGGGGGCCCTGGTGTATCGAGAACCTGGGGCACCGCTGCGCTTTGCCCCAGCCACCCGTCGTTGCCCCAGCGTATCCCCGGGTTTGCCATGAGTCCGCCTTCTCCAGACGCCGACGCCTCCGCCGATCGCAACGAGACGGTGCACCGGGTCGTGCGCGAGTATTTCCGATACCGTTCCCACGGCGACGACGTTTCCGAAGAGTCGATCGTCGCCCGCCATCCGGAACTGGCCCCCGACTTGCAGCAAGAGTTGCACAAGGCGAAGCGGATTCACGACGCCGCCGACCAGGCCGCCGACGAACGCTTGACCGGTTTGCTCGACGCCCTGGAAGCCCGCGACGATGACGACGATGCGCCGGATTCCAGCGTGCCGACCGACGCCCCGGACCGCCCCGGCGGCCGGCAGCGGAAGATCGATATCCGCATGACGATGGACGAGTCGGGGATCATCTCCGACATTCGGGCGACACAGGCGCCGGTCGAGACGAGTGACGAAGGTTCCGACGCTGCGACGGCTTCGACCGGCTCGGTGGCGTCGGTGGTTCGCCGCGCGCCGGGCGAGTTGGTCGGCGGCAAGGCCCGGCGTTTCCGCCCGATCTCGCGCCCCCCGATGGCCGCCTTGAACATCGTCGACGACAGCCAGACGTCCGGCGAGTGGGTGCGGATTCGCGGCAGCAGTTGCGCGATCGGACGGACGCAAGGCGACGTGGTGATTCCCCACGAGGTGCAGATGTCCGGCCGCCACGCCGAGATCCGCTTGCAGCTCGAGCACGAGGGTTTCCGCTGGTATCTGATCGATCTCGATAGCACCAACGGCAGCTTCGTCCGCGTCGACCGAATTCGTCTGAAGGACGGCAACACGGTGCTGATCGGCAGCCGGCGATTCCGCTTTCAGGCGGCCGCCGAAGAGGGCGGCGGATCGCGCAACCGGGCAGCGCTGGTGGAATTGACCTCCAGCGGCAGCGGCGGCAGTTGTATCTTCCTGCAAGACGAAGAGCGCTGGCTGGGGCGCGACCCGTTCGTCTGCCCGCGATTCCTCTGGGACGATCCGCTGTTGGATCAGAAGCACGCCCGGCTCTATCCCGATTCGGCCGGGCGTTGGTGCTTAGAAGACGCCCACTCGCTCAACGGGGTTTGGGCCCGGGTGGGGCAAGTGCAGTTGACCCACGGCTGTTGGTTCCAGCTCGGGGAACAGCGGTTTCGTTTCTTCATTCCTTGACGTCCTTCGTTCGCTCCTGCCACGTTGCCATGTCGGAAAGCTTCGACGCCTATCACGAGTTGTTGGGGATTCCGCCCGCCGAACAGCCGCCGGACCACTACCGACTGTTGGGCGTAGCCCGCTTCGAGACGAACCGCGACGTGATCGCCAACGCTGCGGCGGCACGAAGCCAATATCTCCGCCGGGCCGCCGTGAGCGACTACGCGGAAGTCTGCCGGATGTGTCAGCAGTTGTTGAACGAAGTGGCCGCGGCCAAACTCTGCCTGTTGAACCCCACGAAGCGCGACGCCTACGACCGGCAACTTCGTGGCGCAAGTCGGCCAATGGAGGAGCCCGAGGACAAACCGGCCTCGTCGGCAATGGGCAACGCGACAGTGACGATCGAGCGAAGCTGGCTGATCGGCCGCTCGCCGGAGTGCGACGTGGTGGTCGACGCCCCGATGGTCTCGCAGCAGCACTGCCGGCTGATGAAGACTTCGCAGGGGTTTCTACTGGAAGACCTCAAGAGCCGCAACGGCACCTACGTCAGCCGGGTGCCGATCGTGGGCCGGGTGAGCGTTTCGCCGCACGACACGATCACCCTGGGCAAGAGGGCGCCGATGCCCTGGCCGCCGAGTGCATTGCCGGAGTGAGCCGAGCCGTTTCACGTGCGGCGGCCGTCGAATACTCGCCGCTGTGCCTGTACTTGCTGGCGTCTGGAGTCCAGCGCGTCGCGGGGGGCTCCCGCCGCGGCGTCGGCGATCAGCCGCTGGAGGATACCGTCGGCCTTGTCACACCACGTCACGGCGTCGGCCAGATGCGGCGCCGCGTTTGCCTCGGGCATATCGGCCACAACGCCTACCCCGAATTCCAGCCACTCCAGCAGCGTCGGCATTTGATCGGGCTCGACGGTCGCCGGGTCGCCGGCCGCCGCCGCGCGGCTGCGTACGATCTTCAAACAGGTCCCCGCGATCCGGCCACGCGCGTCTCGGACGATCAGGATCTGTTTCTCCTTTTCCTCGAAGCTGCCGCCGCCGCTTTCGATCTCCTTGCGCACGATCGTCAACCACGACAACACCTCCGCCGCAAGCCGTGCATCGGCCGCCGAGGGGCTCTGCGCCGTGGCCACGTTCTCGCTGAGGTGCTCGCCGCCCAGCCACGCTCCGCTGAGCAACACGGCCCCGTCTCTTGGTCGGCGCCCCTTCAGCCGCAGATAACTCCGGCAATCTTCCATGCCGCGCGTCAGGGTCGCGTCTTGTGGCGTGAGGACATAGGCTCCGCGCCGCGCGAGCACCCGTAGCGAGAGGGCGTCGGCCGCCGTGTCGCGGGAGACCGCCAACTCGGCCACCCGGCTGGCGTCTGCGATGATCGATTCTATGTCTGCCGCAGACGACGGGCCCTGACGCAGCCGCGCGTCGGCTCGGATCAGCAGCAACCGGGCGTGGGTGGAATCGGTCTCGGACGGCGAGAGCGGTGCGCCGCCGGTTCCCCGCAGGCCCGCGTTGCAGGCGGCCACGGCTTCGGCGAATTCCTGCCGCTTCAGATGGAGTTGCCCACGGATGGCCGCTGCTTCGTCGGCGAAGCTCTCGTCGTCGAGCGCGTCGATGCGGCGCTGGGCGTCCTTGTACCAACACTCCCGATCTCCCAGCCGCTGCCAGCCGGCGCCCGGTTCGGCCGCGATGCGCCGTTGTCTCGATTCCTCCGGATACGGCAGGTCGTTGCCCACGCCCGCCAACGCCCACTTGGCCCACTGGGCCGCACAACGTGCCCGCCGCTGGCCCCGGGCTGCGGCCTTCGCCCGCTCAAACGCCAGATCGGCCGCCGCCAGATCGCCTTCGTGGAGGCTGATCAGGCCGGAGAAGAGTCGGCCTTCCACGCTCGGCGAACCCGACTCGGCCGTCAGTGCCTTCTCCAGCGACAGCTTGCTCTGCCGCAGCTTCTCCGTGGCGTTCCAGTTCTCCGCGTCGCCGAGGCCCGTGTCGACGACCGACTTGTAGTAGCAACGGGCCAGGTTCGTATAGGCTTCGGCCGGCGAAAAGCCCTTGCTCGCTGCTGCGGCGAACTCTCCGGCTGCGGCCTCGTAGTTGGCTGCCGGATCGGACTCGACCCACCAGGCCAAGTCCTCCAGCGCATTGCCCCGGGCCAACCACGGATAGTTGTCGTTGAACTGCGTGAACAGCTTGGCCCGCTCCGCACACGCAACGGCCTGTTGCAAGTACGCCTTCTGACGCTTGAAGAAATCGCCGTCGGCGTCGGTCAGATCGAGCGCGGTGCACAGCGCCCGCTTCAGGTTGGCGTTGCTGAGGTTCACCAGGTAGTACGAGACCCAGGCGTTTTGGATCCGCGAGTCGCTGCCGGTCGACGGCTGAGCCTTGGCGTAGTGCCGAACGTGCTGGCCGACCTTGATTGCCGCATCGAGCGCGCGGCGGCGATCTTCCAATCGGGCGTGCCCGTCGGCCTCGACCAGGTAGGCCTTGGACAACAGGCCGTAGGCTCGCAGCAGGTCGGACGTGACGTTCTCAGGCCCCGGTTGGAGGTCGTCGAGGATGCTCGCCCAAATCGTGTCCTGCTGCCGTTCGATCCAGGCGGCGTCGAACGCCCGCTCGACGTCGATCTTCGAGAAGGCCCCCATCAGGATCAGCGCCCGAATGCAGTCGATCTTCGCCCCGTCTTCGTCCGGCGCGAGGCGATCGAGTCGTACGGCCCCGCGCAGTAGGCAGTAGTCGGCCAATTCGTCGGTCCGGCGGTCGGGGTGTTTTGGGTGGATCGTGATCGCTTGAGACAAGAACCTCTCGACCATCTCGCCGGTCGACACGTGACGTGTGCCCTGGTTTTCCCACGGCCGCTGCTCGGCGTATCGGTGGTTCCACAAGAACCGGGCGGCACCGGCGAAATAGCGTTCCAGGTCTAGGTCGCCGCGCTGGGTGGCCGCGGCGTCTCGCCACGCGGCAGCCGCCAGCGGCACGATGACCTGTGTATAGATTGTGCCCGCCCGTCCGCCAGCGTACGACCCGTTGTCGTGCGTCCATTTCAGCAATCGAGCACACGCCTCAACGGCGAACTTGTGCTCCGCCTCCGAAAGCGATTCGCCGGCCGCGGCCACCCGGCTGCGGACGGCCGTGTAGAGCACCGGCGGTGCGTCGTCGGCCAACTCGTCGTCGGAAGCCTCCCGCAACAGCTTCTCGGTCAATTCGCGGGCCAGGGGCGGGTCCCGTTTCACGCCCGCCGCGGTGCCGCCTTCTGCCGGCAGATGCCAGGCGGCCAACGCCAGCGTGATCGCCAATTCTCGCTGCTGGTCCGCATCGAGCAGATCGTTGCCACGCTGACGCACGCGCCGCAGCAGCCGATAGCAGAGTTCGGCGGCGCCGCGAGAAAACGGATTGTCGGGCAACCGATCGGCCGTGGCCTGCTTGGTGCGAAAGGCAGCCGCGACGGCCACCGCCATCGCGGCGGCCTTTTCTAGACGGCCCTGCACTTCGAGAAACGAGGGCGGGTTCGTGGCTTGTTCAAACAGCCCCGTGAGATTGCTCAGTTCCCGGCCGACGTTGCGCCGGGCGGGATCGACTTGCCCCAGCCGGGACAGATCGCCGGCCAGCACGTAACGATAGTAGGCCGGCGGCGAGGTGGGCAGCTCCGTTGCAGCCAGCGTGCCGGCCGGCAGGTCGACGCCGTCGACGACCATCGCACACTCTACTCGCCAGGCGTCGACCAGGTCGCTGTGGATGCGGACGCGCTTGTCGGTATTGTCGAAGGCGAGCCGCACGTGTAACGTGTCCCAGTCCTTGCGCGACGGCAGTTCGGCCCGCTTGATGCGAATCGCGATCATCGTCTCCCAAAGACGCGTAAGCGGCTCGCGGAGTTCCACTTCCGTGGTCGACTTGATGCACGCGGTCAGCAGGTTGATCGCCGAATCGAGGTTCTCGATCGACGGTTGGGGCACTGTGGCCGTATTGGCCAGCGCGGCGGCCAACGCCCGACGTACGGGAAACGTCAGCCGCGAGAACCGCTGCGCTTCGTCGGCCGGCAAGAGCGGCAGCAACGACGAGAGAGCCTGTTTCACGGCGGCCGCGTCGGCTCCCGAGCCGGAACACACCGTAATCGTGCGACTCAGCGCGCTCCACAATGCGAACTCCCCGGCACGCTTTTGCAACTCCGATTGGCTGTCCGACGGCAACGGCAGAACGAGCTCGGCCGCGTCGGCCCCCAGCGTCGCTTCCGTTTCGACCCGATCGAACGTGCCGCTTTCGGCGCGGGCCTTGAGCCGATCGCGAAGCGTCTCGAGCAGCCGATTGCACGACGCACAGAGCTGATGCGACTCGCCGGCCGTCAGGTGGCCGAAGACGGCCGGGTCGCGCAGGGCGACGTACTCGCCCAACTCGACCAGTTGCTTAGCCGACGCGGTCGGATCGGCCTCGGAGACGTCGGCGGCCGCGCGTGGATGCCACCGGATGAGCAGATCGAGTGTGGTGTGAAGCCGCTCGAGCGCCGCAGGCAACTCTTCCGACGCCTCCAAAGCGGCCAGCCCGTCGGCGGCCGAAGCGAAGTCCTCCTCGGCCAGCCGGGCCCTGGCCCGAATCAACTCGGCTTCGTCGCACTCCGGAAACTCCGACAAGAGCGTTCCACACTCGCCGAGCACGTTGCCGTACTCGTGCAGCCGGACCGCGTGGGGCCAGGTCTCGGTCTCGATCCGGTCCAGCCAGAACCGCCGGACGTACTGTTCGAGTTCCGCCGGCGACGTGCCATTCGACGACCGGCCTAACAACACGGCCGGCGTCTCGCGCACCAACTCGGCGGCTTGGGGAAACTCGTCGTTGCAGAGCCGGCTGTCGAGATCCGTGTCCCAAGCCTCTGCAAGCACGCCCCAAAGCCGCTCGGTTTCCTCGTCGGGAATCTCGACGGGGAGGTCTAGTTGAAGCATGGCCACCGCGTCTGTATGGGCCTTCGCCGTGGCGAGTTCCTCGACCCGCTCTGCCCAACGCGCGCGAAGCGCAAGCTCCTTCTCGCCTCCGGCGTCCTCTGCGATCAGTTGTGGCAGGGCGTCGCCGACGAGCAGGTTTGCGGCACCGAAGAAGTCGTGGTCGTCGAGCCGCTGGCCCCACGCGTTGTTCCACGCGTTGCGCAGCGCGGTGCGGGTTGCGTCATCTTGCAACTCCGCCGCTGCGGCCGTGAATTCAGCAAACGCTTCGGCGAAACTCTTTGCATGGGCCGTCGCGATCAGGTGTTTTCGCCACTCTGCCCGGAGTTCTTGCCAGAGTGTCTGACGCAGTTGACCCCATCGCCGCTCGACGTCGGCGTCGACGAACGTCGACGGCGTACTATTCAATGCTTGTACGGCGCGGCCGTATCCCTGGTGTTCCTGTTGAGCGGCGATTTCCTTCAGGCATGCGGTCAGCCGCTCGCCTACGTCGGTGTCCCAACGCTCGGCCAGATCGTCCGGAGGGCTGTTCAGCAGCGCCACGGCGTCGACGAATTCGTGTTGCTCGACGAGATGGTGAAACTTGTTCCACCACGATCCGTCGCCCGTGAAGAAGACGGCCGCTAAGGCGGCGCCCACGACGACGGCCCCCGCCAGGGCCAGCCACTTCGTGCGCAAGGGAAACGTTGGCCCCTTCTTCGAGCCGCTCGCCCAAGAGGGGGCCGGCGGGGTCGAGCGGGCGTCGTCGACGCGCACCGCCTGCGGAACCTCCGGTGCCGGCGGCGCCGCGTCGTCCGGAACAGCGTTGTCCGGAAGAGCGTCGTCCGGAACAGCGTCGTCCGATGGTGCGGCAATCTCGGCTTCGTCGGCGTCAAGTCCGTCTCCCGCTGCCGGCGATGGGACATCCTGCACGACCGGGACCGTTTCTCGGTGGACCGGTGTCTGGCGAATCTCCCGCTTCCCCGGCGGCGACTCGAACGTCTCCTGCAACGCGTCGGACGGCAGGGGCGTTTCCGACGACAACGGACTGTCCATCTCTGGGGCCACGCCACCCGGCAACGAGGTTGTCTCGTCGGCCGGCGGAGTGTCTGAAGAGATGACGAATTCGGAGGTCTGCTGCGTATCGTCGGCGTAGAGGGCGGCCGTGCGTCCCATCGTGCCGCGTTTTACCTCCGGCGGCGGCGTCACGCTCACCGCAGGACGGTTCGCGTCGCGGCAAACCCGGCTCAGGGCACGCACCATGTCGCGGCAACACGGCCATCGCTTCTTCGGATCCGGCAGTGTCGCCCGTTCGATCACCGCCCGTTCCGCTTCGCTCAGCTTCGAGAGGTCCAACTCGCCCACGCGCTTCCGGTCGAGCATGTCGCTGAGGCTCGTTTCGTCGAACGGCAGATAACCGGTGCGCAGCTCGACGTAGCTGACCGCCAGACAGTATTGATCGCTATGCGGATGCGGACGGGGATTGCGCGAGAGCAGTTCCGGCCCCGCGTACGCATACGTGCCCATGCCCTTGGACGTCTTCCGCAGATTCTCCACGGCCCGCGCCAACCCGAAATCGCAGACCTGGACCGAATTGCCCACGATCAGCAGGTTGTGCGGCTTGATATCGCCGTGGATGATCGGCCGCGGGTTGGCCGAGGGGTCGTCGCCCAGGCCGTTGAGAAAGTCGATCCCCTTGGCCGAGTCTTCCATGTAGCGGAGCAGTTCGTTGCGGGAGATTCCCTGCCGCTGTTCCTCGGGGATCCCGTCGTTGAACTCTTCCCACCGCTCGAAGAGGGTCTTCGTCCCCAGTCCCATCGCGATGATCAACTCTTCGGGTTGCGGAGGCGAGAGGTCGGACGTATCGGACCAGGTGGGGGTTTTGTCGATCCGCTTCGAACCGCGGCGCTGCGACCATTGCCCCATGATCTGCGAGACTTCCTCTTCGTCATCGACGATTCGCCCGTCGCGAGTCTTCACCCACAGCGCAAAGACCGGGACCAGGTTGGGATGCCGGACGCCCTTGACCTCTTGCAGGCCGGAAAATTCGCGAATGCCGCCGTACTCGCCCAGATCGATGATTTTCAGGCAGCACTCCTGCCCTCCATGCCCGACGGCCTTCCACGCCTCGCCAAACTGCCCCCGCCCGAGCCACGCCACCAGCTTGTAGCCCGGCACCGGTGTGTCTCCTTCACCGTAGCGACGCTTGGCGTGGGCCATCGGTTTGTCTCGCGAAATCCCCCGACGCATAGTCGGCCAACATCGGGTCGGTCGGCACTGGTTCGGCGGTCACCAAGTCAGGCAGCCCCAATCCTCGATCATACCAAACCGAGTCAGTCCCCGCAAATAGGTGGGAGGCTCCCAGGCAAGGCTCCACCCCGGGCGAGTGCGCGTGGCAGGCCGCAAAGTCCCCGTATATTACCCATCCTTTGGACTGAGGCCTTATAGCCCGCTAGTGCTAAAGGCCCAGGCTTACGCGTGTCGAAGAGTATAGCGATTGTGGCGATTTCTCGGCCTATCTGGAAGATGCGGATGGTCGCGGTCGGATGGTTCGTACCGTTCGCGCCGGCCAGGGCACTGGGAAGGGATACCCCTTATGCGAGCTATTTTCGATATGCGGTTTTCGATCGCGTTGGCTGCGATGACACTTGCCGGCATTTCAGCGCAGGCAGAGCAATCGTGGGCCGAGTCGTACGTCGTAGAACGTAGTGACCTCGAACCTGCGGAAGTCGACGTCAACGAAGCCGACGTCGACCAACGCGTCGCAGCGTCGCCCGACGTCGGTGAGGTCCGCTTCGAGCCGGAACCGAGAGTCGCCAATCCGATTAGCCTTACGATGCTCTCGCTCTTCGACGACGTTGTTCCGTCGCTCGGCCGCAGCCCGGCCGACGGTAACGCGTTGCGGCTGGCCGCCTACGCCGAGCCGCTTAGGGATCAGCCGCTTCCGGAAACCGGGGGACTTGCCACGGGCGACTACTGGGACGTCGTCTACCGGTTGGAGCAGCAGCGGCAGAGCATGGCCAGCAGTTCCACGCAGATTGCCAGCGGAGCCGAAACCCAGATTGCGGGCAACGAAGGCGACACGGCCGGATTCCTGCAGGCGTCGAACACCGTGCAGAGCGTGCAGGTGCAACGCCGCTCGCCGGTGGCATTGGAGCCGAACATGCGCGGTTTCAAAGCCGGGCAGATCTATACTCAGATCAACGGCGTTTATTGGATGCCCGCCCGGCGCGACCTGGACACG
The DNA here is from genome assembly GCA_964472545.1 of uncultured Planctomycetaceae bacterium. Lineage (GTDB taxonomy): Bacteria > Planctomycetota > Planctomycetia > Pirellulales > Thermoguttaceae > CAYYNP01. Next base: position 32,065 of record CAYYNP010000022.1, read on the forward strand.
ATGCTCAACAAGATCGATCCCCACCTGATCCGCGACGCCATCGTTACGGCCGGGCCGCACGGGCTTCGCTACGGCCCCGGCCTGGGGTTCATCGCCATCGAGCGGGAGTCCACGCCGCGGCACGAGGGCGGCTTTCAGACGCAGTTCGACACGCAGGCTAGCGTGCGCACCAACGGCAGCCAGCTCTACGGCCGCGAGACCTTCAGCGGCGGCGGAAAAGACTGGGGCTTTCGCCTCAGTTACGGACACCGCACCGGTAACGATTACCGGGCAGGAAGCGGTCTGCGGATTCCGTCGAGCTACAATCGCCGCGACGCGCTGGGCGAGTTCAGCTACGACGTGAACCCCCACCAACGCATCGACTTCGCCTACCAGCGGATCGATCTGACCGATACGGACTTCGCCGGGCAGTTCTTCGACGTCAACTCACTGTGGACCAACGCCTTCGAGTTGCGGATCGTCGACGACGACCCTTGTGCCCCGTGGACCCAACTCAGCGTCGAGGCCTGGTACAACCGCACGCGATTCGATGGCGACACCAGCAACAAGGCGAATCCCGACTTCCCGGTCATCGAACGGGTGAACTTCGCGTTGGACCAGGAGTTTGCCGAACCGGCCGGCACGTTCGGCCTCGAAGGCGCCACCGAGGGCGCCACCAGTTCCGCCGGCGGCCGGGTGGGCGTGGTGCTGGGCGATCTCGACGGCTCCCATCTTCGCGTCGGCACCGATTTCCGCAACCTCGACCAGAACATCCGCGAAGACTACACGCTCACGCCCGACCCCGATCCCCAGCAACCCACGCCGCTCTCCTGGTATACCAATATGCCCGACTCCTGGATGACCGACACCGGGCTCTACGCCGAATGGCTGACGCCGCTTTCGGAGGCCTGGCGAGTTTCGCTCGGCGGCCGGGCCGATCTGATCGGCAGCAGGGCCCGGGCGGCCGATCTGCGCGACGGTTCGAGCCTGCCCAGCGACGAGGAGGCCCTCTCGCAAGACGAAACGCTCTATGCCTTCTCATTGACCAACCGGCTCAAGCTGAACAAACACTGGACGTTGCTGGCCGACTTCGGCCACTCGCAGCGGCCGGCGACGTTGATCGAGCGCTATGCCGACGGACTCTTCCTCAGTCTGGTCCAGAGCGGGTTCAGCCGCATGATCGGCGACCCCACGCTGAATCCGGAGCGAAACTTCCAGCTCGACGTCGCCGTGCGGGCCGACTATGAAAGGTGGCGAGGCAAGGCGGGTTTCTTCCACGCCTGGGTCCACGACTACATCACCTATGAAGACGACACGGTCGTGCAGTTCGCCGCCGCCCGGCTGCTGCGATTCGCCAACACCTCGCTGGCCACGCTCAGCGGCTTCGAGCTGTCGGGTGAGTTCGACCTGATGCCGCGGCTGGCGGCTTTCGGGCAGATGGCGTACGTGGAAGGCCAGGATGAAGATCTCGGCGCGCCGCTGCCGTCGATTCCGCCGCTGAACTCGCGCGTGGGACTGCGGCTGCACGACCGCTGCCGGGCGCGGCGTTGGCAGGTCGAGTGTTCGGCGCGGATCGTCCTCGAACAGGACCGGCTCGGTGCCATCCGCCTGCAAGGGGCGCCCACCGTGCTTGAAGAGCGCACCCCCGGCTTTACCGTCTGGGACCTGGCGGCCTACTATCATTGCACCGACAATTTCAGCCTGGTGGCTGGTATCGACAACGTCTTCGACAAGAACTACCAGGAGCACCTCGATCTGCGGCTCGACGGCCCGGCCGGCTTCGCGGCACCGCCCACGCGTGTGCTCTCGCCGGGGTTCACGCCGTACTTCGCTCTGAAGTGGGTTTTCTAGACCGTGTCGATGGCGCAAGCCGTCCGGGGGCTTCCGCCCCCGGCTGGCATCTTTCGACACGCGACCCTCGCAGTTGGGTGGCTGGGGCAAAGCGCGCCGGTGCCCCAGCCACCCACAAATCGGCCACCCACAAATGCGATTGGCACGAGGTATTCGTGGCGGCTTGGGCGTCTCGGGTTTCCCCTGGTGTGGACGGCCGGGTTTCTCTAAAATACGGGGGTCGTGCCACACCGCTCGTCTCGAGCCGAGATTCCATGTCCTACCGGTCGATCAAACGCGTCCTGGGCGAAACGCACCTCGAGTTGAAGTGCTTGCTGCTGTTTGGCTTCAGCCTGCTGGTGCTGGTGGCCGGGAGCTTCCTGCTCTACTCGATGTTGACCGAGAAGCTGGTCTACAAGGAGAACCGCAATACTGGGCGGCTGCTGGTCGACCGGATGTTGTTCATTGAGCATTGGAACAGCAGAACGGCCATCGTTCCCGAGGGCGCCGACGAAGCCGAGTTCGCCAAGTGGTTCACGGCGAACTTGAGCAAGGAGGAATTCAGCGGTAGTTTCATCAAGGCAACTCGCGACGGGCTGCCGGTCGTCGAGCCGTTGCGTACGGAGCGGCGGTCTGACAAGTCTTCGGCGACCAGCAACTCGGCCGGCGCAACCGAACTGCCTAGCCCGAACGCCTTTGAACAGGAGATACTGACGCCTTACGTCCGAGCCGGAGCGAGAGATCGCGGGGGCATCGAAGCGCCCGATTCGGGGTCGCCTGGCGCATCGACGACGCACGTCACCGAGGACGCCGCTCCCGGTCGACAATCGCCCGGGGAGCCCAAGCTGCCGGAGTTTCGCGAACGCATCCGAACGGATCTGGACACGTACGAGTATTACCGGCCGGTCTACGCCGAGGATATCTGCGCCACTTGCCACGGCTCCAACCCCACGTGTTGGGCGTTCGGGGCGCCGGAAACTCGCATTTACGAGGGCGACCTGATTGCCATCGCCAAGGTCACGTTGCCTAACGGGCCGACGCAAACCGCGTTGAGTTGGAATCGGGCCATGCTGCTGGCGATTGCCATTATCACGGTCTTCCTGGCGATGCTGGCCTTCTACGCGACGATCCGCTACGTGATCGTCAAGCCGCTGCGCCATCTGCGCGACGTCAGCGACGCGATCAGCCACGGCGACGTCTCCCAGCGGGCCGACATCCAAACCGGCGACGAGTTCGAGTCGCTGGGCGTGGCCTTCAACCGGATGTTGGGGCACCTGGTCGCGGCGCAAGACGAACTCCGCCAGGTCAACGTCGATCTCGACGGCAAGGTCGACGAATTGGCCCAGGTCAACATGCGGCTCTACGAGATGAACACCGTCAAGAGCGATTTCCTGGCCACCATGAGCCACGAGTTGCGCACGCCGCTGAACAGCATCATCGGCTTCAGCGAGGTGCTCGGATCGATCGACTTGCTGGACGAGAAGCAGCAGCGTTACGTCGAGAACATCCAGACCTCCGGCCGGGTCCTGCTGGAGATGATCAACGACATCCTCAATCTGGCCAAGATCGAAAGCGGCAAGGTGGAAACGCGGCTGACCGACTTCCATCTCGAGCAGGTCGTCGAGGCCCAGTGCGACATGGCCCGGCCGTTGAGCGAGAAGAAGAACATTGACTTGATCGTCCGCGTGCAGCGCGGCCTGGTGCCGATGCACCAGGATCAGGCCCGCATCCAACAGATCCTCAACAACCTGCTCTCGAACGCCATCAAATTCACGCCCGAGGGCGGCCGGATTACCGTCAACGCCCGCCGCGGCGACGAAGACGACCTGGTGATGCAGGTGATCGACACCGGCGTGGGCATCGCCGAGGAGGACCGGCAGACGATCTTCGAGAAGTTTCGCCAGGGCCGCGCCGGGGCGGTCGACGGCGACGCCATGACCCGCGAATACTCCGGCACCGGCCTGGGACTCTCCATCGCCAGGGAACTCTGCCGGCTGCTCGGCGGGGACGTCTCCGTCCAGAGCGAGTTAGGCAAAGGCAGCACGTTCAGCGTGCGGCTGCCGTGGAGCCTCGAAGAGCAACCCCGGCTCGATTCGTCGCTGGCCGAAGGCCTAGAAGAATTCTCCAAGCAGAAGCTCGATCTTCCCCGCGGGCAGGCCGAAGGCGTCGCCGCACAGCAGTAAACCACCGATGCCGGACACTTCCATGCCTCAAAGCGACAGCGACCACGCCACCGAAGTGCAGCTCTTCACCGACGGCGGATGCAGCGGCAACCCGGGCCCCGGCGGTTGGGCCTTCGTCTTGCGGCATCCGGCCTCCGGCAAGGAACTCGAAGCGTTCGGGGCCGAGCGCGAGACGACCAACAACCGGATGGAAATGACCGCCGTGATCCGCGGCCTACAGAAGCTCAATCGGCCCACGCGCGTCGAACTAGTCACCGACAGCGTCTACGTCGGCAAGGGCATCACACAATGGTTGCCGAAGTGGAAAGCCAACGGTTGGCGCCGCCGCGCGGGCAAGAAGAACGTCGAGATTAAGAACGAAGACCTCTGGCGAGAGCTCGACCAATTGCTGCAGACCCACTCGGTCCGCTTCACCCACGTCCGCGGCCATGCCGGACACCCGGAAAACGAACGCTGCGACACGCTGGCGGTGGCGGCGTATCAGAAGTACTTGTAGCTCGGAATCGGTGGGAGGAGAAGGATGGGGGATGAAGGATGAAGGGGAGCCGGGCGCTGTCAGGACACAGGTAACACAATCGGTTCAGGACTTCATCCTTCCTCCTTCATCCTTCATCCTTCCTTCCTCCCTCCCCTCTCACTCCTTGCCCCTGGTGCCGGCATCTGGTGGAGGGATCTTCAACCGCACGCCGATCGGCAAGATTGTCGGGCTGATCAGCCGGTCGCGGTTGGCTTCGTAGATTTCGGTGGCCCGATCCGGACTGCCCAGGTACTGTTCGGCCAGCGTCTGTAGCGTGTCGCCGTCGACCACCCGGTGGATCTGGGGTTCGGCCTGCGGCAAGCCCGTACCCGGCGAGGGGCCCAGGCCGATCGACGTTCCCCAGTGTGGCCTGGCCTCAATGCCGAAGTGGGGATAGTCCTTTGCCAACTCCGGCGGCGGCTGGCTGGGTCCACCGGGCGTCAGCACCGTGGGCGGACGGACGGCGACGGCCGTTGCCGGCAGCGGCCGTCCATAGGCGTCGGTTCGCCGGCCCGAACGGTCGATCTGGGCAGGCGGATAGGCACCCTCGCGCAGCAGGAGCCGATCGTCCGGCGGTGCGCCGCGTTGTGCGGCGGGTGGCGATTCGTGGCGAAACAGCAACGCCGCCGTCACCCCGATCAGCAAAACGCAACTCGCGGCGGCGGCCTTCAAACGTCGATCCATGGCTAACACCCCAGAGTGTATCTCGCCCCCAACAGCAAACCACGCCGGCCCTGCCTATGGAGAATATCGGATCGACGGCCGGCCGGTTGCAGTCAACCGGCAAAGAGATAGCACGATCACCAGGCGGGGGGTTTGCCCCTGCCGGGTCTGACGAAAAAGCGTGCTTGGAGTGTGGCAGCGAAGCAAGAAGAAGGGGACAGGTACATTTTGTGCGAAGCGCCTCTCGGGCCGTTTCGGCAATATGTACCTGTCCCCTTTCTTGTACGGTCGCCGTGCGGCGACCCTACTTCGTCTGGGGTTGGCGGCTCATCCACAACAGCGCGGGTGAGGCCACAAAGATAGAGCTGTAGGTACCCACGATCACGCCGATGACCAATGAAAAGGCAAAGGCGTGGATCCCCTGGCCGCCCCAGAAGTAGAGGATCCCCACCACCAACAACGTGGTCAACGACGTCAGCAACGTACGGCTGAGCGTCTGATTGATGCTGGTGTTGACCATCTCTTCGGTCAGCCGTGGGGCCCTGCCGCGGACTTCGCGGATGCGGTCGAAGACCACGATCGTGTCGTTGAGCGAGTATCCGATGATCGTCAGAAACGCCGCCAACACGGGCAAGCCGATCTTGAATTCCTCGATCGCCAGGAAGCCGAGATAGTCGGCCACGAACGCGCTGAGTGCGATCACACCCAACGTAATCAGCACATCGTGTACTAGCGCTACGACCGCCGCCAGCCCGAATACCACGCGCTGGAAGCGAATCCAGATATAGCCCACGATACACAACAGGCTGGCCACCAGGGCGACCATCGCCAGGCGTTGCATGTTGCCGGCCACTTTGCCGCCGATGGTGTTCGAGGAGGGGAAGAACGGAGTCGATTCGACCGTCGTCTTGACCTCGCCGAGCAGCGTGTCGGCCTGCGGCTGGGCCAACCCGAGCCGGATTTCCCAGCGGTTCGACTCGGCTTCGCCCGCCGTCTCGTCCGCCTCGCCCAACTGGGTCAGTTGCAGCCTCACCGTGGTCGGATCGATGCCGTCCAGCCGCAATTGGGCCTTGAGCATCTCCAGCAGCGTATCACGATCTACGGCCCGGGCGAAGCTCACTGTCGCCAGCGTGCCGCCGGCGAACGGATCGGCCGGCACCGTCGGGGCAACTGCCGGAGTTTCCGGGGGATCGGCCGGCGGCGGTGTGCTTGGATCGGCTGGCGACGTCACCGGCGGATCGGCGGGCTCACCGTCTCCCGGCGTCGTGGGGGGATCAACCGGCGGATCGGCGGGCTCGCCGTCTCCCGGCGTCGTGGGTGGATCAACCGGCGGATCGGCAGGTTCGCCGTCTTCCGGAGTGGTGGGCGGATCGGCGGGCGGAGTGGCAGGCTCCCCGTCTTCGGGCGGTGTGGGCTCTGCGTCATCGGCCGGGACCTCGGGTTCACCTTCGTCCGGAGTCTCGGCCAGATCGTCTGCGGGATCCTCGGCCGGTGCCGGCTGGGCCAACATCATCGCGGCCGGATGGATGCCCGCCAGGGTCCAACGGTTCCGCCATAGGTTCAGCGACTGTGGCGATTCGGGCCCGATCGGGACGATCGTCTCGATGGTCATCGTGTTGGTGGCCAACTGGCCGGGGAAGGTCTCGATGATGATCTTCTCGACCAGGTCGGTGGCCGTCTCATGGACTTGGCTGAGTTGCTCGGCCACGCAGGCCAGCAGCGCATCGCGTTGTTCGGCAGCCAAGTCGTCGGGAACGATCCGTGAGACTTGCTGGAGGGCCGTATCGACGGCCGCGAAACGCTCTTGCGCCGATTCCGCATCGAAGATCTCGTCGATCTGGCCGTTGACCGTGTCTGCCACTTTCTTGCGTTGTGCATCGTCGGAGAGGACTTCGCCGAGCTGCTTCTCGATCGCCGCGACGGCCGCTGCGCGTCGCACGGCTTGATCCCGCTCGGGCTCGCGCGCGTTGACGCGATACATCTTCCACTGCGTGTCCTGCACTTCCATGTCGCTGATCGAAAGATCCTCCAGCCGCGTGGCGCTCAGCGCCTTACGGACGTCGCTGACGTCGTTGTCCGCGCCGTCGAAGACGACGGTCACCGAAACGCCGCCGGTGAAGTCGATATCGAGCAGCCCCTTGCCGCGGAAGGAGACACCCACCAGGCCGATCAGGATAATACAGGCCGACACCACGGCTGCCGGCCGCCGCTTGCCGAGGAAGTCGATCTTCGTGCCGCGGAGGATCCGCATCATAGTCAGCTTGCTGATCCAGCGCCGCCGCTCGGCGATGTCGAACAGCACGCGGGAGCAAAAGATCGCCGTAAACATACTCAACACCACGCCCAACCAGAGGGTGACGGCGAAGCCGCGGACCTGGTCGGTGCCGATGGCGTAGAGCACGGTGGCGGTGATCAGCGTGGTCAGGTTGGCGTCGACGATCGTGGTGGTGGCCCTGGCGAAACCGTTGCGAATCGCCATCCGCAGGGCGGCTCCTCTGGTCAACTCCTCGCGAATCCGTTCGAAGATCAGCACGTTGGCGTCCACCGCCATACCGACCGTAAGCACCAAGCCCGCCAGGCCCGTCAGCGTGAAGGCTGCCTTGATCGTGATCATGATGGCCATGATCAACAACAGGTTCATCAACAACGCCCCACAGGCCACGATGCCGGCGAAGCGGTAGTAATAGAGCATGAACAACAGCACCAGGACCAGCGACGCCGCAATTGCGATACTGCCCTTGCGGATCGTGTCGCGGCCCAGCGTGGGGCCGACGATCTCTTCGCTAATGGGGTCCTTCTTCAAGGTCGTCGGCAGGCTTCCGGCGTTGAGCACACCGACCAGATCGTCGACCTCCTGCTGGCTGAACGACCCGGTGATCTGGCCGCGATCGAAGATCGTGCTCTGGATCGAGGGAGCCGAGTAGAGTTCGCCGTCGAGAATCACGCCCAGCTTGTAGGTGTAGCCCTGGTCGGTCTTCAGGTGGCTGCCGGTGAGCCCTCCAAAGAGCTTTGCGCCCCGGGAACCGAAGTTGAAGCTCACGCAGGGGTTGGCGTTATCGTCCTGCGAAGGGCTGGCCCCGCTGAGCAGGCCGCCGTTGACGTTGTAGCGGTCGTTGGCCACCAAGACCTCGGTAACGAACGAGTCGCCCTCGACTTGGGTCCGCTTCAGGATTCCCCCCTTGTAGCCCTCGCCCTTGAAACTCCGCTCCTCACCTTCGCGCACGGGAAACCACCAACCCAGCAGTTCTGCGGTGCCGTCGGCGCGGGTCGGGCCGTAGACTTCGCGGGAGGGTCCCTTCGAATTCTCGATCAGGGCTTTGCGCCGAGCCCTCTCTCTTTCGCTATTCGATGCGTCGACCAGCAGTCTGTCGGCCAGAATGCGGAACTCCAGTGTCCCCGCCCGGGCGACGTTCTTCTTGATCCGTTCGGCCTGCTCGGGATTGACCTCCGGGATGATGATCTCGATCTGGTTGGCGCCGTAGGGACGGATGGTGATTTCTTCCAGGCCGGCCGGGTTGACCCGCCGGGTGACCGCGCCGATCAATTGGCCCATCTCATCTTTGGTCAGCGCCCTGCCAGCCCTCTTGCTGTCTTCTTTGACCTCGTAAACCAAGATCACGCCGCCACTGAGATCGATCCCGTACTTCGGCGTTCCCAGGCTCACCAAGACGATCCCGTTGGCAATCGCCAGCAGCACCACGCCGATCTTCCAGCCGTGGTCGGGCATCCGCAGCCTTCTGGCGATGGCCCCGCCGATGAAGAACGGACCCAACAGCAACGCCAACGCCGCCGCCGCAATCGCCAGGGTCAGATACCACTTCAGACTGGTCTTCTCCGTCTCGAACTTGCCCAGCGACGACTGTCGCTCAGAGCCGTCCTCGGTCTTGGTCTTAATCCGGTAGAGATACTGTGTGCCGGGATCGAGGTCCCTCAGGGTGATCTTTCGCCGTTGCGGTGTCTCGCTTTGCCACGGCACGTAGTGGCTCTTCTGCCAGTTCTCCCCCTCGCCGCGCTCGGTCCCGTAATAGACCGTCACGTGGAGTGTCTTACCGGCAGTGGGCGGAAACGTGCGGTAGATCGCCACCGAGGTGTCCGTCGTTTCCTTGATTTCGCCCGGCTCGAATTCTTTGTCTTCTTCGTCTTGGCCCAGGGCTCCGGCGGTGGGGACTACCAGAACGGCACACACCGCCGCCACGAGCAAGGCCGCCAGCCGACGGCTCCTTCGCTGGGGGTGACTACTACGAATATGCATGCTACTTAGCTCCTCGGCATGGACTATTTTCGATTGGGACTTCGGTCGGCCGACGCGCCGACGGTTGCTCGACGTTGGGTTACTTGGCGGAGGACTTCTCCTCGGAAGCGTCGTCTCCCAACACGCGGGCAATCGAACCGAGCGTCATCCGCAGCTTGGCGTTGGCCGTCTCGTCCACCTTGATGGTAATTTCGTCCGCTTCGGCGCGGACATTGGTCACAACCCCGTAGATTCCCCCGATGGTGACCACTTTGTCGTTCTTCTTCACGCCCGCCAACATCTCCTGCCGCCGCCGCTGCTCGCCGCGCTGCGGCCGCAAGATCATGACATAGAACAGCACACCCAGTATTGCAAAGAGGGGGAACATGCCCCACGCACCGGGGCCGCCCCCTTCTTGGGCGAAAAGAAGCGGTTGATTCCAGAAAGCGGGCTGCACAGTTCATCCCCAGTTCTGTTCGGCGTCGGTGGTTCTTTCCAAGGAAAAGAACCACGATTGGACGCAAAACGGTCTTGCGCGGGTGGCCTGACCACACCGTGGGTGACCCAACCGTCACCGAATATCGGGACCGGGCCGTGTAATCGTAGCCCTGTATGTTAAACGCTTGCATCCCAGCCCACAAGGGGAGCATCTGCCACGAAAGATAGTAGCCCCCGCGCCGCGCGAAACCGGCTTTTCGGTCAGCGGGTGCTACCTAACAGCAAGCTTCATCTCCCGTAGCGAGATGCCTACTCTCCCTCGCAATCGTCGGGGCACTGGTTCTCCAGCTTTCCCCATCCACGCAGCTTCTCTTCAGCGAAGGTGGCAAAGCGGCCCGCCTCGATTGCCGCGCGGCAATCGGCCAGCAGACGTTGGTAGTACGTCAGATTGTGGATCGAGAGAAGTATCGGTCCGAGCATCTCAGAGGCCATGAAAAGATGGCGGATATACCCACGGCTGCGACGACAGGCTAGGCAGGGGCACCCTTCTTGAAGTGGGGATTCGTCCTGCTCATATTGGAGGTTTCTCAGTCGGATTGGCCTTTTGTCGGTGAATGCCATGGCATTGCGGCCGTTTCGCGTAGGCATGACGCAGTCGAACAGGTCGATCCCACGGCGGACTGCCTCGAGTATGTCTTCCGGACGGCCAACCCCCATTAGGTAGCGGGGTTTCTCCGGCGGAAGCACGGCGGTCGTCAGCTCCACGACGCGATACATCTGAGGTGGGGGCTCGCCCACGCTTAGTCCCCCAACCGCATAGCCGGGAAAGTCCATTTCCGCGAGCTGCCCGGCGCAATCGCGGCGCAACGCGTCGTTGAGGCCGCCTTGAACGATGGCGAACAGGGCTTGATCCTCACGCGTAGCCGCCCGACGACACCGCTGAGCCCAGCGCACCGTCCGCTCGGTGGCGTCGCGGATTACTTCCGGCTCGTTCGGCAGCGACACGACGTGGTCGAGCACCATGGCCACGTCGCTGCCGAGTGCTTGTTGGATCTCGACGGCCCGCTCGGGCGAGAGTTGCACCAGCCGGCCGTCGATGTGGGAGCGAAACTCGGCCTGTTGTTCGGTGACCTTCGTGCGCTGTGCCAGGCTGAAGAGTTGAAAGCCGCCGCTGTCGGTCAGGATCGGCCCCGGCCAGCCCATGAAGCGGTGCAGCCCGCCGAGCGACTCGACCACCTTCTCACCCGGCCGCAACGAGAGGTGATAGGTGTTGCCCAGCACCATCTGCGCACCGGTGGATTGAATCTGCTCGACTTCGAGCCCCTTGACGGTCCCCAACGTGCCGACCGGCATGAAGGCCGGCATCTCGACCGGCCCGTGCGGCGTGTGGAATCGACTGCGGCGCGCAGCAGAGTCGGCGTCGGTATTGAGCAACTCGAAGCGAAAGGGGGTCGATGCCACGGCAGCGCCTCGGCCGGAGGATCGTCTGGGCCAATCGGGCTTCTCAGTCTAGTGGCGTCGCCGAGTGGCCACAAGTCCGCCACGGCGCTGGTGAAGGCAACGCCTTGGGGTTACACTGGGCGAATTCGATATCGGGCATCACTGAGGGACTCATGATACCGGCGAGATTCCGTCGCGAGACAGGCAGTCAGGCCGTGGGACTTGTGGTCTACGTGATCGTAGCGCCGATTGTGGCAATTGTCCTCACGCTCCTCAGCATGCTGCCTGCGACGCTGCTTGTGCAGTGGGCCCGTTGGCCGGAAGCCTCTGCGGGCATCCTCGCCTTCGCGCTCTTCCCTATGATTCTCTTGGCGGTCTGTGCTTGGGCGATCAGAGATTATCGGCGTCGGGCGTTGACGGAAGTCGTTGTGCATCGTGACCGGATCGAGCTATCTCTCGGCCGGGACCAACGGGAAATCCCTTTCGATTCTGTGCATACGGTTCGGCTGGTTCGGGTGCGGGCGGACATGGTCTGCGTTTTGCAGCTGACCGGTGGCGAGAAGGTGTGGTTGTCGCAGGAAATCGCGCCGTTCTCGCAGGTTCATGCCCCGTTTGAACTGACACTCGTCTCCGACCTGGCCCGCCGAATCCCCGATCGACTTGCAGCCGAAGAGACAATCTCGCTCAGAGAGAGCCGCCTGAAATCTCTATCGCTGATCCCGCTGGGCGCTTGCATAATGGTCTTCGCAGGCCTACTATGCCTTTCGGGGCGTGGATTCCGAATTGGCCGCCAGTTGTTATCGGTCGGCGATTCTTGGATCCACGTCGGACGCCGTGCCGCACGTGGCGGGTTCGTCGTATGCCAAGACGGTATTGTGGCGGGGCGTCACCCCGATCGTCCCATTCCCTGGTCGGAGATGGCAACCATGCGCCGCGATGCCTGTGGAATCGTCATCGAGGCAGCCGACGGAAGGAAGTTCTCGGCTTCGGCACTGGCTCGCAACTGCTGGCCGGTCGCCAAGTGGATCGAACGTACCCACGGCCGGGCATCTCCTAAGAACGCCTCCCCTTGACGTTGCTCGGCGCAAACGTAGATACCAGGAAAGACCTTGGAACATAGACGCCATTTTCTTACGGAGAGACTCTCATGCTCGGCAGACTGCCTTTCGCCTTTACTCTACTTCTTGCCCTATCCGCCGCCACGGTACTGGCCGATCCCGGCCCGATGGTGCTTTGGTACGAGAAGCCGGCCGGACCGTGGACCGAGGCCAACCCGATCGGCAACGGACGCCTGGGGGCGATGATCTTCGGCGGCACGGAAAAGGCGCGGGTCCAATTCAACGACGACACGCTCTGGTTCGGCGAGCCGCACGACTACTCGCACGAGGGGGCGGCGGAATACCTGCCGCAAATTCGCAAGCTGCTCTTCGAGGGCAAGCAACGCGACGCGGAGCAGTTGGCCGGCCAACACTTCATGAGCGTGCCGCTGAGGCAGACGCCCTATCAACCCTGCGGCGACCTGCTGCTGGAGTTTCCCGACCATGCCGATGTGGCCGACTATCGCCGCGAATTGGACATCGATCGGGCCATCGCCACGGTGAGCTACCGGGTGGGCGACGTGACCTACACCCGCGAGACGTTCGCCAGCGCCGTCGACGACGTGATCGTCCACCGCATTTCGGCCGACAAACCGGGCATGCTGAGCTTCACCGCCACGATGGACACGCTGCACGAAGAGAAGTCGCTCGTGCCGGCCGGCCCGCGGCAACTGGCGCTGCGCGGCCGGGTACGCAACACGGGTGGGCGTCGCGGCAGGACCATCGAGAACCCGTTGCGGTTCGAGGCCCACGTGCAAGTCACGACCGACGGCGGCACGCTGAAGGTGACCGAAGAAGGTATCGACGTGCAGCAGGCGAACTCGGCCGTGCTGGTGCTGGCAGCGGCGACCAACTACGTCCGCTACGAGGACGTCAGCGGCGATCCGGCCAAGCGGTGCGTGGCTACGCTGAAAGCTGCGGCCGGCAAGACGTTCGAGCAGTTGCGCGACGCCCACGTGGCCGACCATCGGTCGCTCTTTCGCCGTGTGGAACTCGACCTGGGTACGACGGAGAAGATCAACGTTCCCACCGATCGGCGGATCAAGGACTTTGGCGCCGGCGATGACCCGCAGCTTGCGGCGCTCTACTTCCAGTTCGGCCGCTACTTGATGATCGCCGGCTCGAGGCCGGGCAGCCAGCCGATGAACCTTCAGGGGCTGTGGAACGAGAGCCTCAACCCGCCGTGGGAGGGTAAGTACACGGTCAATATCAACACCGAGATGAACTACTGGCCGGCCGAGCCGTGCAATCTGGCCGAGTGCCATCTGCCGCTGTTCGACGCCCTGGAGGAATTGCGAATCTCCGGGGCCAAGGTGGCCAAGACGCACTACAACGCCCGCGGCTGGGTGCTGCACCACAACTTCGACCTCTGGCGCGGCACGGCCCCGATCAACGCCTCGAACCACGGCATCTGGCCCACCGGCGGCGCGTGGCTCTGTCAACATCTCTGGTGGCACTACCAGTTTGGTGGCGACAAGCAATTCCTCGCCGAGCGGGCGTATCCGATCATGAAGGATGCGGCGTTGTTCTTCGTCGACGTGTTGGTCGAAGACCCCCGCAACGACGACGGCTGGTTGATCTGTGGCCCGTCGAACTCACCGGAGAACGGCGGGCTGGTGATGGGGCCCACCATGGACCACCAGATCATCCGCAACCTCTTCGGCAACGTGATCGAGGCCTCCGAGATTCTGGGCGTCGACGCCGAGCTGCGCGCGAAGCTTGCGGAAATGCGAGGACGCATCGCCCCGAACCAGATCGGGCAACACGGCCAGCTTCAAGAGTGGCTCGAAGACAAAGACAGCCCGAACAACCATCACCGTCACGTTTCGCACCTTTGGGGGCTTCACCCCGGATGCGAAATCACCCGCCAGACGCCCGAGTTGTTCCAGGCAGTCAAAACGTCGCTCACCCAGCGCGGCGACGGCGGCACCGGCTGGAGCAAGGCCTGGAAGGTCAACTTCTGGGCCCGGCTGCTCGACGGCGACCATGCCTACCTGATGCTCGACGGCCTGATCTCCAGCAGCACGATGCCGAACATGTTCGACACCCACCCGCCGTTCCAGATCGACGGCAACTTCGGCGGTACCTCGGGGATCTGCGAGATGCTGCTGCAAAGCCAGGGCGGCGAAGTCGCCATCTTGCCGGCGTTGCCGAGCGCCTGGAAGAGGGGGAATATCGACGGGCTGCGAGCCCGTGGGAAGATCGAAGTAAGAATCGGATGGGAGCTCGATCAGACATCCACGATACTGGCCGTCGACCGCGACGGAGAACATCGTCTCCGTCTCCCTCCCGGACACGAGTTGATCGAGGTCTATCGCCTCGACGACAAGCAGCGGGACGTGTCGCTGGACGTGACCCGGAACGACGATGGAACGTTGAACCTGGCGGTTGTGAAAGGGAGGCAATACGTGATCCGCACGATCGAATCGCAGCCGTGACGTTGTAGCAGGGGGCCGATCGCCAGGCGGGCCACCGATCCAGACCCCGCCGCAATCGTCACATTCGGCAAAATCGTTAACGTTTGCCTATTCTGCCGCCGATACGTAGAGCGGACCATTCTCTCAGATTTGGCGGCCACCGATCACCCGGGCCCGGTGTTGGACGGTCGCCCGGCGATCCGCTTCGCGGGGTGTTTGGTGGGTGGGAAGTGGAGGAGACACCACCTCTGGGCCGATTGGGATCTTCCTGGCATGCTCGACTGCCGAAGGCTGGTTTTCGTTGTGGCCGCTGGGCTTTCTCTTTGGGCTCCCGGCCCGCTCTATGCGAAGCAGTTCGGCCCGGACCATGCGGCGTTCGGTTCGGCCGGTCAGTTTGAGCAAGCTAGGTCGTCGCGGGCACTACCCGGTTCGGTCGGCCGGGAGATCTGGACGACCCGCGCCGAGCAAGTCGGCTTTGCGTACGCCGCCGAACCCGCTCGTTTGCCGGAGAACGGCCAGGCAAACCGAAACGTGAGCTTCGCTGCACCGCCGTCTCGTTTGCTGCGAGCATCCGATCTCGATCCGTCGGTTGTGGCTGCTGGAAAAGCCGCGTTCGAGGAAAGCTGCACGCAGTGTCACAAGGCGGAGATGGCGCTCGACAAACGGAAGGACTTCCACAACTGGCTGGCCACGGCCGTCAGGATGGCCACTCAAGAGGACGCCGACATTCCGCCGGAGGACCTCGTGCCGATCGCGACCTATCTGACGTCGCTGAATCCGGCCGCCATCGAGCCGGAGCCGCCGCCCAGCATGCCACAACGCCCCGGCTTTGACCCGAGGGTCGTGACTGCCGGCAGAGCGGCGTTCGGCACCAGTTGCGTCGACTGCCACGACGCCGACAGGTCGCTGCAGAAGCGAAAAGACCTCACCGGCTGGCTGTCGACGGTCAGGCGAATGGCGCGGAAAGAGGACGCCAACGTCGCGCCCGGCGACGTTGTGCCGATCGCGACCTATCTGGCGTCCTTGAATCCGGCCGCCGCCGAAGCCACCGGAGCAGGCGCTCAAACGGCGGCCGCCGCGTCGGCGTCGGAACCGGAGTTCGATCTGTACGGGACCGTATCGGCGGTACACCTCAGCGGTGCCAAGGAAGTGCTGGAAAACCCGGGCTTCTTTCCGGAAGTTTGGGTCGGTGCTGAGTGGCGCCCCCGATCGTCGTCGGTCAGCGCGCGGGTCAACGCCTGTGTGACCTGCCACTCGGAGGGCGCCGGCGGTGGAAGCCGTATCGAGTTGGCCGAGGGCTTCGTCCGCTACGACGTTCTCCACCGCCCCGATGGCAGCGAAGAGCACGGCGGCAAGGAACTCTCGGTCGACGGGGGCCGGTTCATTGTGCCCTTCGGTGCCTTCGCGGCAAAGAGCCATCCGGCGGCGTTTCGCACGGCGACCCGGCCGCTGATGTACAACATGGGGCAAAACGTCCACCGCGACGATCTTGGCCCACCGATCCTGCCGATGCCCTATGCGGACGAAGGCTTCCGGGTCACGGCCCGTGCTCCCATTGTGTGCGAAGAGTTGACCGCCACGGCCGACGCTTATGTGGTCAACGGTCTGCAAGGCGGCAGCAGCGTAAACTTCTTCTTCAGCCGCGACTACGTCGACAACAACTCGCAGCCGGCAGTCGGCGGCCGGTTGACGCTGGGGACCAAGCGGGTCCGCGGCGGCGTTTCGATCATGAGCGGCCAATTCAGCGCCGACGGCAGCTTCGGCCCGGCCGCCGACGGGTTGCACTACAAGATCTACGGCGCGGATCTCACGGCACGATGGGAGGATCGTCTACGCGTCCACGTGGAATACGCGCAGCGCACCAGCGACCTGTTGAGTATCGACGTGGTCGAGGAGGACCTTCAGGGCCTGCTCTTAGAGGGCGAACTCAAGGTTTGGGATCGTCCGCGGATCGCCTTGGTCGTGCGCTACGACGAACAGAGCCGCAGCAGCCCGATAGCCGTGCCGGGCAGCCGCATTCCGACCGGGGACTTCACCGTCGACCGCATTACCTGGGGTATCAACGTTGCGTTGGCCGGCGGCAGCACGCTGATCATCAATCACGAGCATTGGGACGTGCCGGGGCCGCTGCGCAACGTCGACGTGCTCGGCGTTCGTTGGGTGGGGGCGTTCTAACGCGGCGGCTAGGTGTCGAACCGCGGCGCCGTGGTTCGGCCGGCCAAGGTAAGTTGTGAGGTGATCGATCAGATCGAGGCGTGGAGTCTCCTTAGAACCGGGAAGACGAACGACTTAGGCCGATCGAACGCCTGGCGGCAGAATTCAGGCAACCGCTTGCCCAATAGGCCTTAACGGGCAGCCTTGACTCGCGCCATGCGAGCCGAACCATTCAGATGAGTTGCCGCACGATCTGGTAAAGGCTTCGTACAGGATCTGCTACTGTCGAGACCACCCGTGACGTGAGACCTTGTTGACGCGCCGTACCGGTACAACGATCCTGTGCGGAGTGATCTTGTGCGGAGTCCGCTTCTAGAGGCTGCGGACCGCCGCGTCCGGTTTGGATACGACCCGTTGGCCCCGGGCCCCAGTTGGCGTCGGGCCGAGAACTCCGAGGATCCTGCCTCTTGTCACGAAAGGGCTCAACGATGAAATGGCCCAGCGCGTTACGTCGCCGGCAGAAGTTCGGGCAGCCGCATAGTCCGGTCCGGGGTCGAAAACTAGCGTTCGAGGGCTTGGAGCGGCGGCTCGTTCTATCGACCGTGAGCCTGGGGGCCGATCGGGACAATACGTTGTTCGAGAGCTTCAGTGGTTCGCTCAGCAACGGAGCCGGTGCATATCTGTTTGCCGGACTGACCGACCGCAACGCCATTCGGCGCGGAATCCTCTCCTTCGACATTGCCGCAAGCGTGCCCGAAGGGGCTACGATCGACAGCGTGGAACTCTCGCTCCATATGTCGCGCACGATCTCCGGTGCGCAGACGATCGGTCTGCACGCGGTGTCGGCCGATTGGGGCGAAGGCACCTCGAACGCTCCCGGACAGGAAGGGAAAGGAACGACCGCCGCTTTAGGGGACGTGACGTGGATCCACCGCTTCGCCAACTCGTCCACATGGACAACGCCCGGCGGCGACTTCGCGCCGACGTCCAGCGCCACGGCGTCCGTGGCGGGCGTCGCCCATTACCAATGGGGATCGACGGCCGATATGGTCGCCGACGTGCAGGGCTGGCTCGACGAACCGTCGAGCAACTTCGGGTGGATACTCGTTGGAAATGAGGCCGTTGTGGGCGGCGCCAAACGATTCGACACCAAGGAGAACTCGAACGTGGCGTTTCGCCCGGTACTCACCGTCGACTTCACCGAAACTCCGAACGTCTCGATCGGTGACGTCGCGGTCACCGAAGGAAACACCGGCACGGTGGATGCCGTCTTTCCGGTGACGCTGTCGGCCGCCAGCAGTCAGACGGTGACGGTCGACTACGCTACGTTGGATGGCTCGGCTGTGGCCGGAGAGGATTATCAGGCTCAAAGTGGCACGTTGACCTTCCAGCCCGGCGAAACGACGCAGACGATCACCGTTGCGGTGATCGGCGACACGCCGGACGAAACCAACGAGGCCTTCTTCGTCAACCTCTCGGCCGCGACCAACGCGAACATCGACGACGGCCAGGGCGAGGCGACGATCAACGACGACGACCAGGCAGCCGTCGTAGGACGCCACGTCTTCTACAACAACTCGGCGTTCGACGGCAACGATCCCGCGCCCGGCTCGCCGGACGATTCGGCCATTGCAGCCGACAAGACCGCCTTGCGTCCGGGCGGCACGGCCAGCTTCGATAACTACACCAGTTTCAGCCTGGGCATCAACGGCGTGATGGTCGACGTAGCCAGTTCCGCAGCTACGCCGACGGCGGCCGACTTCCTGTTCCGCGTGGGCAACGACGGCGATCCGGCGGGATGGGAGACCGTTTCAACTCCCGTCACACTTGCCGTTCGCGAGGGAGCCGGCGTCGACGGTTCCGATCGCGTCACGCTCACCTGGCCCGACCACAACATTCGACGGCAATGGTTGCAGGTGACCGTCCTGGCCGAACGCTTGGGATTGGCCGCAGACGACGTCTTCTATTTCGGCAACGCCGTCGGCGAGGCGGGCAATTCGGCTTCCAACACGCGCGTGACGACGACCGATCTGTTGCTGGCCAGGAACAACCCTCGGAACTTCCTCAATCCGGCCACGATCGACACCGATTTCGATTACAGCCGGGACAAACGCGTCAACGCAACCGACGTGTTGTTGGCCAGGAACAACCAGACGAACTTCCTCACGGAATTGCAGTTGCTCGATTTCTCGGGCGAACAACTCGCGAAGGAACGAACCCCAGCGGAGGTGTCGCAACCCACGGCGAGCGATCCGAGCCAGACGTACGGCAGTTAGCCGAAGACTGCCGACGCGGCCACGTTGGAAGTCTGCCGGGGATGCCGCCTCACGATCTGCACAGTGAGGTCGCAGCCGCGACGCTCGAATCGGGCGTCGATTGCCTGCCAGCATGTTCCTGTGCGGGGGGAACTCTCAGTGGCTGGCCATCCGCCGACGCAGCAACGTCGCAGCCACCCCAACCACCAGCAACACGATCGCTCCCGGCTCCGGAACCGGGCTGGGCAACTCGCCGGAACCGGCGGAAAAGTTGGCCAGGATCGTAGCGGCGTCGAACTCCGGGCCGTTTCGGCTGGTGAAGATCAGGATGTTGCTGCTTGGATCGGGATCGCCCGGCGGGATCTTGTTGTCGGCGAAACTGAAGGCGGCCGAGGTGAAGGACGGCGCGGCGCCCTGAAAGCGTACCGAGGTGGGCACGATGCCGCTGCCGATCGCGGCAATCGTGCTGAGCGACTCGTCGCCGTCCAGCCCGACGGTGAGCTGCCGCAGGGAGTCGTTCTGCGGCGGGCCGGTGTTGAAGATCTGATAGGCGTAGACGAATTCGGTGCCCGCGCTGGGGTCCTCGCCGGGGAAGGAAAGCTCGAACGTGCCGGGGGCGAAAACGGCGTAGTCGACCTCGGCGAAGAAATCCAACAGCGGCAGAGGCGTCGGCGGCGTGGAGGTAAACGTCTCGGTGCCTTGCCAGCCGGGCATCACGTTTCCGTCGATCGCCAGCATCCCGGCCACCGCCGGGCAGGTCGTCAACAAGGCCACGGCGAGCGTACCTGAACAGATACAGCAGAGGCGTCTTGAACGATTGGGCAAGTCGGCATGCATGGTTAACGCTCCGTCGGTGAGAAGTAGTACCTGTCCGCTCTCCGGGATTTCCCCGGCCGTGTGCCTGCGGGCTCCACTACGCACGTCTTCTTCGGGCCAGTCCTGCCAGGATGCAAGTCGCGGTTGCCAAGATCATCAATGTTAGCGTGGTCGGTTCGGGTATCGGTTCGGCGCTGGGCGTGGGGATGGGCGAGGCCGTGGCGAACGAGCCGCCGTTGACCACGATCGAATACAGATCCATCGGCACGTTCGGGCTGGAGAAGACCAGGGCTTGGGAGTTCTCGCCCTGGACGATTCCCTGCGGGAAGCCGAAATAGGCGCTGCCGGGGACCTCAACGGTCGCTTCGTTCGGCGCAATGCCCACGATACCCGCCACGGCGTCCTCGAACGCCCCCGCGTTGCCGGCCGGATGGATGGTGGGCGTGTTCACGCTGGTCGTGTAGTCGGCGCCCGTGCTGTAAACCTGATAGACGTAGACCAGTTCGTCCGGCGTCGGCGTCCACGCACCGCCCGTGTCGAAGGGAAAGGCCTCCTCGGTGAAGACGGCCCATTCGATCGTGCCGGCCAGGTCGCCCGACACAAAGGGCGTCGCTCCGCTCCAGGTGACCACGCCGTCATCGTAGGCGTCCGGATGGGCCGGCAGGATGCCGGCCGCGGCCGGAACGGTCAGAGCCCCCAATACCGCAAGGGCAGCCACATACGCGGTTACTCCGGTTCTTTCTATCATTGCGAGCCCTTTTCTACATGGAGTACGTGTGACATGAGCAACAACGACTTCGACCCAGGTGTCTTGGACGGATTCTCTTTGCGGTTGATCTTCCCGGCCGCGGGCACAAATACCCCGACCTGGGCGCATACCTTAGCGCGGCCGGAGGGGAGGGTGCCGATTTGGCCAATAGAAATGGCCCCCGCGACGAGGGCCAAAACGAAGAAACACCCAGGTCCCCTATCGGGGGATATCGCCTGGGTGTGCTGCTGCCTGATTAGGTTGAGATTCGTAAATCGAAACCGTATCGCTGAATCTATCACACCCTACGGCTACGTCAAGCTTTTCCGGGGCCCAAAGACCGGAATACTCAAGAAAATCGCTACAGATTGACTCTTCAGGGGGGCTATCCGCGCTTGCCGAGATACAGACTGGGGTAAACGGGGGGGCCAGAAAGGGCAGGAGATATCAGAATAGTATGAATAATTGGCACGCGACGTTGGGTGAGTTCAGTGGAGGGCATCTGAGAGAGGCCACACCGACCGTCTATATCCACGCTCGAAAGGCCACGCGGTGAACGTTTTCGTTGTGGCTTTGGTGGGGTCGTGATAGACTGGTAGTTTGGGAGGTTTGTGCCGGAGCCTCCGCCTCATCGCATCCAACCTCGTCGGCCACGCACAGGAATCTCGCTTATGCAGGCTTGTCGTCTAGGGCTCGTACGTTCGCTCGCGGTGGGCACGTTGCTGCTTGGCACGGGGCTGCTCTGCACGGAGGCGACGGCGTTGGCATCGTCGGATATGGGCGGCGACTGCGTTTCCTGTCATTGGGGCTTCCGCAGAGGAATGGAACTGCGAGACCACCACAGCCTGACCGGCGGCCTGAAAACCTACGAGGTGGCGCCCGGCCAAGCGGCCCGAATCTCCTTCGACGTCTTCGACGGCAGCCAGGATTACGCCGTTGGCCTCAGCGGCCTGGACCGCCCGGGGCTCGACAACGGGGCCCGGCTCGATTACACCGTGACGCCCGGGCTCGAATGGCAGCCTCTTGACGGAGGAGCCTACTACGCTTCGAACACGCACACCACCCCGGGACAACTCGACTTCGACCTGCAGGTCAATGCCGACAGTTCACCCGATCTGTATCTACTCGAGGCCCAGTTGGCCGGCACCAGCGGCGAACTTTGGGCACAAGTCGAGGACTTCTACCTTCGCGTGCTTTCGTCCGCCCCCGCGTTCGGCGCCGTCACGCCGGCAGTGCTGACCGGCTTCGAGCAGGCGGCGGCCGGTTCGCAGACGTTCATCCGTTCCGCCGGCGATGACGAACTCGAGTGGACCAGCGCCGGAGCCGTGAACGGATGGGCGGCGGTCGACAACAGCTTCAACGACCCGAACGACCCCGCCAACAGCCGTCAATTCCATATCCATCAAGCCGACGTGGCACTGCAAACCGAACTGATCGACGTACGCGAATTCGTCGACGTCCAGGTGTCGGTCGATCTGCGGATTTGGGACGAGGACACGGGGTTCGAGAACGACGACGAAATCGACCTCCGCGTCGCCACCAGCACCGACGGCGTGGCCTTCAACGAGTTCTTCTTCCTGCAACTCGATGGTGCCGCGACCGACGCGCTCAACACGGCCGACGAACTGGGCAACGGCGCGTTTTCCACCTTCACCACGCCGCCGGGCTATATCCCGGACGACGTGGCCACGTTGCAGATTATCGCCGGGGCGACCGTCGACGCCGCAGGCGAACACGTCTTCTTCGACAATCTGCGCGTTTCCGGAACGCCTGCGGCCGCGTTGTCGACGTTGCGCTGGGACGCTGCGGGCAACGGCGTCTGGGGCGAGGTCAACGGAATCACAGGCCTATCCCATTGGCTTGATGCGGCCGGCAGCGCGGGCGCGGCAATACCCAATGACGAAACCACAAACGCCGTGCTTCCCGCAGACAACGTCCACACCGTGACCGTGGCCGCCGATCGGCAGATCCGCGGTCTGTCGGTCGAAGGCGGCACGCTGGCGGTCGGCGCCGATCGAATGCTGAGCGTCGTCCGCGACGCCACGTTCGGCCCCGGCACGACGCTGCAACTCGATCGCGGGGCGCGGCTGAGCGTGCGCGGCGGGCTGACGCTGGCGGAGAACTCCCGTACGGCTATCCGCCTGGGCAACTCCGACTCCGGGCGGATCATCACCCCCGGCGGCAACGTCAACCTTGGCGGCGCGCTCTTGCTTCAGCCGACCGCCGTCGATCCGGCCGACATCGATAGCGTCGTGCGGCGGGAGATTGTCGAGGCCACCGGCGGCGGTGCGATCGTGGGCGTTTTCGACACCCTGCCGCCGTCGCCCGGCGACGGAGAGCCCGTCACCGTCGGCCACCTCGGCCTGGGCGTGTTCAACCTGGGCGTAGACTACGTCGAGACCAACCCGCCGGACGATCCGCCGCAGCATAGCGAAGTGGCCGTCGATCTCTACATCGCCAAGGCCGCCGACGGCAACGCCGACGGGAGGATCGACGGCCAAGACATCACGACGCTGATTACCAACTTCTCACGGCCCGGCGACCCGGCCAATCGCAACTGGCTGCAGAACGACACGGCTGGCGGCGTGAGCGGGCGCGGCGACGGGTTCGTCGACGGTCAGGACATCACCGATCTGATCACCCACTTCACCGGCGACGCGGGCCCGCCCGGCGACGGCTCGGCTTCGGCCGCCTACGATCCGACGACCGGCCAGTTTACCGTGTCGGTCGAGGGCGTGTTGAGTTGGAGCCTCAACAGCAACGGCCAATTCCTCGGCAGTGAACTCGGCAGTGAACTTGGCGGCGCCGAAGACGCACTGCGAAACACCGGCGGACTGGGCCTGGTATCGGCCAACGAGAACACCGTCGGCGAAGGGCTCTTTCAGGGCACCCTCACTTACGACGACCTCCCGCTGGGCCAAGTCGCGCCCGCCGGCACCGACGTTGGGCAGTTTGCGCTGCAATACATCACCGCCTACGGCGGCCCCGTGCAAAGCGGCTCGATCCACGTCGTCCCGGAGCCCGGCAGCCTCGTGTTGGCCGCGTTGGGCGCGGTCGGGCTCTTGCTGGGTTGGCGGCGGCGGAGGTCACACCCTGGGGAAAAGTTGCCGTGATCTCGGCCGACGCTCGCGTTGCTCGCCGCCTGGGCGCGAACTGCAACCCGTTGCCACTGAGGAGGTTGCGTTGACGGGCCAGTCTCCGCCGGCCCATCGCTCGGAAGGGCCGTGATCAAGAAACGCCTTTGCTCTTCACGTAACCTGTTCGCTGAACACGGTTTACGGCACCACGCCGCCGCTGCGGCGGCGGTCAACAATTCGACCGGAGAGTTACGTCAACCGCTCGCCGCCGCGCCGCGCCCGAACCGGTTTGACGCCAACGGGTTAGAGTGCCGCGCGGTCGAAAGAGATCGTCGTAACTGCGGTCCCCGAGGGGTTGACGGCAGTGGAATTCTCATGTAATTGCGCTCGCCGATGCGTGTCGATCAACAATCAGCGAGCCGCGACGGCGGCATTCGGGGCAAGTATTGTTAGTGTGTACACCCTAATTCTGCTTGCCGCCGGTTCGCCGGGGCTTCCCGAGACCGCGGCCCGCGAACGCGCACGTGCTCTCACGGTTTCGCCACACCGACGATTCTGCGGATCGGGTTGAACAAGGCGGTCAGGTCTGCTCCCCAAGAGCGGCCGTGCTGCCCGCCAGGGTTGATGGGCGGACATTGAGCCGTTAACCAGCATGCGAAGCAACCGGATGATTGTGTCGCGGGCGGCCCGAGGGCATAATGTCGACATGGCCATGCCACTGGCCACGGTATTCGAGTCCGGACCGATATTACGAGCAGAACAAACACGTCGGCGCACCATGGGACTGGGTACTTTGGACAAATGCAGTCATCTTGTTGCCTCGCAACACGGACGATCCTGCGAATCAGTCGAATGAAGTAGCAAAGCCCTTTCCGCAAGATCGTCCGTGCCACCCGCGGAACTCCACGTCCAGTCGGTCGGCCGCTGTACCAATCGATGATCTGCGGGCGCGTTGGCGTGCGGTCATTGTGGCGATGCTCGGCGTGGAACACAACCTCCCGGGACTTCGTCCCACCGGTTCAAGAACCGGTGCCACCCGCGCGGATCTTCTTCAGCGCCGAAGTGGCCAGTTGACGTATTATCTTATCGTCGTGTTCGAGTGCCTTGGTCAACGCCGCGACGGTCGCCGCCTCAACCTCCGCAGCGTCAACCTCCGCCACGGCGGTGGCCGACTTCCGATCGACGGCAGCCTCGCGTCGCAACTTGGTGATGATCCCGGCTCGCCACATGGAGCCGCGACTCGATGAGGCATACTCCGGAAACACCGACTTGAGCAGGTCCCGAACGCGGCTCCTGACGGGATGGAAGGAACGGCGGCAGCGCTGCTCAGGCCCCGTGACCGTCCAGTCCGAACAGGGCATTCCGATTCCTACGGTGACGCGACCTTTGGGGCCCGACATTCGGATCGCGGCCGTAGGGCGCGGGAGGCATCGTCTCCTGCCGAGCGACCAAGAGGCCGGGTCGAGCAACAACTCCTTGATTCGCGCAACGATGGGCGGCTCCATGTCGCGGGCGGGCGTCAGCGAGACGGGGCACCGCAGCGATGAATACGGATCGATCAACTCACACGTACCCGACGTCGACGCGCGAATGGCCTCGACGGTGGAGGGCTCGAGAAGGTCTTCGATGGCATCGGGCTGCATGACTCTCCTATCGCATTACGCTAAGGTGGGCATTATCGGTGGTAGCGGTGTCGTTGGCGGGGCGAGGCCGTTCGATCCTTGTCACGAGACCCACATCGGGACATTCGGCTTGTCGGTCAATTGCCCTCGGCCCTTGCCGAAAGTCCCTTGGCCTTGCACATCGTACACGAATCCGCGTCCGTAACGCGGCCCGAACCAGTATTCCAACACGACCGTCTTCCTGTCGGGCGATACGTTGAAAGCGCCAGAAGCCCGTGCGTAGAACATCCCGCGAACCGGATTGCAATCGGGTTCTTCGAGAGGCTCGGCCAACTCCTCGAAGCTCTCACCTCGGTATTGCCAGTGGCGCAATACACCGCCGCAACACCGAACGGCGGATTCGCTGCATCGTGTCTCACGATACTCCGAAATCAGCATCTCGGCGGGCGCTGGACCATGGTCGCCGTGGCCTTCGCGTTGCGCCTTCGCCCAGACAGCGCGAAACTCGGCGAAGATCAGGCCATACAGCCAATCCGTCCTCCATCCCATGTGTCGTCCTCAATTCGCTTGAAGGACCACGCGTATTACCGATGGTTCGGCACCAGAGTCTCGGCTACGAGGCAAGCGATGTTACCGTTTAATCGCCGCCGAATCAAGCGCCTTGGCGTTCTTCCCAGGAGAACTGCAAAGTCGATTCGCGGGAGTGGAAAAAGGGGACTGGCTCCGAGC
>CAYYNP010000023.1:0-57721 GCA_964472545.1 uncultured Planctomycetaceae bacterium
CGGCATACGCGATCATCCCGACCATGCTCAGAAAACAGACGGTTGCCGCGGCCACGATCCGGGGCGTGGCGTCGTCGGCCATCGCGGCCCCCAGAAAGACCAAGGGGAAACAGAATCCGAACACGGGCCATACCGATCCGGTCCACCATATTGCATACCATACGAGCGGGATGATCGTGCCCATGATCAACAAGTTAACCCAAAACCACGTCGTTGCGGGGCGCCCCTTCGGCCGTTCCTCGAAAAGAGAGGCGGCCCCCGGTCCATCGAGCGATTTCACGGCGCTGCCGATCTCGCTGACGTGCTGATACCGCCGATTGGGTTCGGACTGCAGGGAACGGAGCACGACGTCGTCGAGGCGGACGTCCACCTGCACGTTCTTCGAGGGTGGCTCGAATCGGCCGATCGGCAACTGGCCGGTGAGCATCTCGTAGAAGACCACACCGAGCGAGTAGATGTCGGCCCGGTGGTCGACGTCGCGGGAACCCTGCATCTGTTCCGGGGCCATGTAGTGCGGCGTGCCCATGACCTGATTCGTGCCGGTGAGGCCGGAGTCGGCGCGTTCTCGATCCAACAGCTTCGCCAGGCCAAAGTCGGCAACCTTCACTCGGCCCTTGCCGCCCAGGAGGATGTTGTCGGGCTTGACGTCACGGTGAACGACCCCTTCATCATGGGCAAACTGCAGCGCGTCGCAAATCTGAGGCACGATGGACAGTGCTTCTGCCGGCTGCAGTTCGCCCGTATCAACCAGTTGCCGCAGTGTCGCGCCGTCCACGTATTCCATGATGAAAAAGTACAGGTCGTCGGCCCGGCCGAAGTCGTATACGGCAACGATGTTCTGGTGATTCAGTTTGGCCAGGGCACGCGCCTCACGGGTGAACCGCTCAGAAAAAGAAGCGTCGGCACCAATTTCCGGAGGAAGCACCTTGACGGCGACCAGGCGATCCAAACTTGGCTGCCGGGCCTTGTACACCGCCCCCATGCCGCCTTTGCCCAACAACTCCAGGATCTCCAATTGCGGAAAGTGGGGGGCTAGCTCTTCGGCCGTCGGTGGCACAAAGCCGGGCGTCGGCGAGGCCGCGTCGGACCCCGGCCGGCCCGACGCGTCGACTTCTGAACCGCCCAGCCCGGCTTCGAGCAGACACTTCGGACAGATTCCCGCCGGCGCGCTGGCTCGCAGCTCGGCTCCGCATTTGGCACAGGTATTGGCATCCGTCATCGCCGTGACCTCCCGAGAATTGCGCCCCTATTAGATTCTGACGGAAAAGACCGGCCGAGTAACGCGATATCCTCGGATTTCATCCCGAAAAGGTAGCGAAGAGCTCTCGAATCTCGTCGTCCACGTCGCCCGGGTCGGCCACCGTTTGGGCAACCTCGTCTCGTAGCAACCGGCGATAGCGTCGCCTCATACGGTGGACGGCCATTTTTGCGGCCGCCTCAGTCGTTCCGAGTATCCGGCCGGCATCCGCATAGGTCGCCCCCTCATGTTGACCTATGACAAACCGCTTGAGTTGCTCGAACTGCGCCTGCTTGCCGACCTCCGCAAATTCACGCTCCAAACGCGCCAACACTAGCTCCAACAAGGTTGCCGCCCATCGCCGGTGGTAGACTTCCTCAGGCGCCAGACCTCCCGCGGGCTCGACCGAGCACCGGGAGTCACCCGATGCGAAATCCAGCCGAATAGGTACCCGCCCACCTCCCCGCTTCTTGGCCTTGGCCTTGTCGCGCTGCTTCGACAAGAAGTGCTTCAGTGCGGTCAGCAGAAAGGCACGAAACCGCCCTCGCTGAGGCGTTGCCGAGCCAACGTAGTTCTTCTCCAACAACTCGGCAAAGAACGCTTGCGTCAAATCCTGAGCCTCGTTGACGTCTGAGATTCGCCGGCGGACATAGGCGTATAGTGGATACCAGTAAACGGTACAGAGCGACTCCAATGCCTCCCTCGAGTCCGGCGACGAACGATCCCCCGCCGCCAGCACGAGGCTCCAACGTGTGGTCGCGAATCGAGCAACACGTACTCCGGCCGGGTCGTGGCTATGGCTGTCTTTCGGCATACCCACCATTGTAGACGTACGGCGGGTCGCGCACGAGTAGAGACGTGCGGCGCCTCTAACAGGCCCCTCGCTCAACTTCCGGCCGTCTTCTCATCAATCAGCGCATCCTCGATCGGCTCCATCGGGCCGAGAATCTCCTCCGGCACTTCCGGCAATTCCTCCAGGCGGTCTCTCAGTGGTCGGCTGAATTCGACCGGACACTCCTGAAAGTGGATGCCGGGGATTTCATCGACCAGCCGGGACGGGGCGTCCGGATCGGGCTCGGTCGATTCCGGGTCGTAGGGCACGCCCGTCCAGAGTGGGGCGATATTGGCTTCCGGAGCCAACGGGGGGCGAGGGTCTTCCCGCGGCTTGAACCAGAAGATCAGGAAGGTTACGACGGCCACCACCGCGAAGAGTGCAACCGCCGCCAGCAGCGACAGGAGCACGATCCGCAGGATACGCCATCGACCGGGGCGGCCACTTGGGGAGGGCGCCGTAGGACGCCCACCCGCCGGCGTGGGCGGCAGGACGTCCGCTGCGTGTTGGTCTTGCTGCGTGGACAAAGCGCACGCTCCGTTGATCGATGGGCCGATAACAACGATTATCC
This sequence comes from uncultured Planctomycetaceae bacterium, assembly GCA_964472545.1. Classification (GTDB taxonomy): domain Bacteria; phylum Planctomycetota; class Planctomycetia; order Pirellulales; family Thermoguttaceae; genus CAYYNP01. Next base: position 2,641 of record CAYYNP010000023.1, read on the forward strand.
CCGGAAAAGGAAAGCGACGCAAGACGCCGACGCGGAACGCCGGTGCGAAACGCTACAGCGAGAGCACAAACTCGACCAGGTCGCCGATCTCACGCCGGTCCAGTGGCAGCCGATCGCCCCGGCTGCCGTGGCGCCCTTCGATGAGCAAACGCTCGACGGTCGCGTAGCGCCCGTCGTGCAGATAGGGGGCGGTCCGCCAGACTTCGATTAGCGTGGGCGTATCGAGCCGGCGGATGCCGTCGACCGTCGGTGCGCCGACGTCGTGCATGCGGCCATCGGTATACAGCGGCGCCGGATGACACCGCGAGCAACCGACCTGGCGGCTCTCGAACAGCCGCTTGCCGCGCAGCGCCGCTTCGCTCAGGCGGCCGCCTTCCAGCCGCGGACTGGGCAACGGCCGCAACGATTTCAGGTAGACGTCGATCGCCGCAGCATCGCCCTCGGGCAGTTGCGTGAAGAGGATGTGCTCGACCCCGGCACGGACCGCCACTTCTGCCGTCGCACGAACGCCCAGCGACATCGACGGCGGCGTGCGATGGGCCAGCAACATGCTGCGGGTGTTCTTGGGCGTGCCGGCGCCGTCGTTCAATAGGTCCCAGTTCAGTGCGTCGGCGCGGCCCTCGGGATGACACGTGGCACAACTCTGCCAATGCTGATAGCAGATCGTGGCGTCGTTGAAGAGCATTTGACCGCGGCGGCGGCGGGACGGCCGCGGCGTGGGCCCCAGCCGGATCGCCGTCGGCCGCGGTGGCAGGGGCCCTGCAAGGTCGACCACGGCGAGCGTGTCGGAGAAGTACTCGGCCACGTAGACTTTCGACCCGACGACGGTCAACCCTCGCGGTCCCATGCCGGGCAGTCGGATGCGGCGGCGGAACTCGCCGGGGCCGCTCGGTCCGCCCATCGGCCCGCGCGACTCGCCGCCCCCGTAGGCCGGTTCCGACAACGGTCCAACGTCGAGCAGAGTCAGTTCGTGGGTGCCCGCGTGCGTCACGCAGACCGTCTGCCGATCGGCCGCCAGCGCCACGCCCCAGGGATTGGCGGCTCCCGTATCGAGGTCGTCCAGCACGATGTTCTTGTGGAATCGCCGCTCGGCCAGATCGGCCACGCACAACGAGTTGGTCTCCATCCATCCCTGTTCGAGGTGCGAGGTGACGCGGCGGTGGTTTGCCAGCACCAGCGTCACCAGGGCGTATCTTCCCTTCGGCAGAATGCAGACGTCGCGCAGGCCAACGGCCCCGTCGGGCAAGGGGATCGTGGACGATTGAAACGTCGTCAGGTCGACCACCGAGAGCATTGCCCCGACCAGCAGCGCGTCGGCCGGGTCCGACGGCAGTTGATTGGCCACCACGGCCAGCCGTCCGTCCGGTGTAATCGCGGCAGCGACCGGTTCGCGGCCGACGGGCACCCGGCGCGTGTCGCCGCCGGCGATATCGATCACCGATACGTCGCCATCGAAGCGGTTGCAGACGATGAGTTGCGTTCCATCCGGCGAGATCGCCGGGCCGCCGGCCGTGTGGCCGGCCCGAAGCGTGCGGAGTTGCCGGCCGGTAGCGGCATCGAGCACGACGACCGTGCTCTTCGCGGCGGCACAGGTGACGTAGAGTGTGGTGCCGTCCGGGCTGAGGACCAAGTCGGTCGGTTCGGACGGCATGCCAATCCGCCGAACGACCTTGCCTGCCGCCGGATCGACCACGAGCAACTGCCGGGCGTCGGTACAGGCGACGTATAGCGTGCGGCCGTCGTTCGAGGCGACCAGCGCACACGGTCCCATCGGGTCGGCGTAGCCCGGCGACTCGATCTCCACCGCCACGACCGTGCCGGCCGGGAAAAGACCCCAAACGGCGTTTAGAAGCAGAAATAGCGTAGCATTTCGAGGCGTTTGCATCCCTCGATTATCGTGCAAAACGGTGCTTGCCGCAACGCCCGCCAGCCCTTGACTTGCAGGTGGCGGCCAATCACAATACTCAGGGTAACCATTGGATAGTAGGCATCTTGCTCCGCAAGACGCACCCACGTCGCGCTACAGCGAGATGACTACTATGAGACGCACTGACATCTCGCCGCAGCGAGATGACTACCATAAGAGCAGCTTCTTGGGAATTTGAACCAGACACATCCGGAGGAATCATGGACATCTCGCGACGAAGCATGTTGAAGCTGGGCGCCGGCGCCGCTGCCTTGTGGGCAACCGGTCAGAATCCACTCCGGTCCGTTGCTGCAACGGCTAAGAAGATCCCTATCGGCTTGCAGCTCTATTCCGTGCGACGCGACTGCGGCAAGGACCTGCCGGGCGTGCTCGAGGCCGTGGCCAAGATGGGCTACGACGGCGTCGAGTTTGCCGGCTACTACGGCCGCGACGGCAAAGCGATGCGCAAGCTGCTCGACGACAACGGCCTGAAGTGCTGTGGTACGCATACCGGCCTGAACACACTGCTGGGCGACGCGCTGGACGCCACCGTCGAGTTGAACAAGACGCTGGGCAACCCCTACCTGATCGTGCCCGGGCTGCCCCATGCTCGGCTGGAGTCGGTCGAGGCGACCAAGGAGACGGCCAAGCTGTTTACCGAGTTGGCTGCCAAGGTCAAGGACCGCGGGATGCGGGTCGGCTACCACGCCCACGGCGGCGACTTTCGCAAGATCGGTGACACCACGCCCTGGGAAGTCCTCTTCGACACGGCCGGCCCGGACGTGGTGATGCAAATGGACATCGGCAACTGCATCGGCGGCGGCGGCGACCCGATCGCGTTGTTGAAGAAGTATCCCAATCGTTCGGCCACGATCCACCTGAAAGAACACGGCGGCAAGCGTGGAGCCCCCATCGGCGAAGGCGACGTCGACTGGAAGCAGGTTTTCGAGCTCTGCGAGACGACCGGCGGCACCGAGTGGTACATCGTCGAGCACGAGGCCTATGCAGCCGACGTGACGCCGCTGGAGGCGGTGGGCCAATGCGTGAAGAACCTGCGTGAGATGGGTAAGTAGTCGCCCAAGCGACGGAGTGCCTTTGGACAACGGAGTGCCACGATGCCCGACGACCCGGCCGCCGAAATCACCCGGCTGTCCGAGCAAATCCGCTTCCACGACCGCAAGTACTACGTGGAAGCGGCCCCGGAGATCACCGACCTCGAGTACGACCGGCTGATCGATCGGCTCAAGCAGCTCGAGGCGGCCCATCCCAAGTTGGTCACAGCCGACAGCCCCACGCAACGCATCGGCGATCGGCCGGTCGAAGGGCTCGAACAGGTCGAGCACCGCGTGGCGATGCTCTCGATCGACAACACCTACAGCCTCGAAGAATTGAGAGCCTACGGCCAGCGGACCGCCAAGTTGCTCGAGGGCGAGGCGATCGAGTGGGTCGTCGAGTTGAAGATCGACGGTGTGGCCGTTTCGGCGGTCTACGAGAATGGCGTGCTCGTCCGCGGCGTCACCCGGGGTAACGGCCGCGTGGGCGACGACATCACGCACAACGTTCGCACGGTGATCGACCTGCCGCTGCGGCTTCTCGGCGATGCGGTCCCGCCCGTGTTGGAGGTTCGCGGCGAGATCTACATGGCCAACTCCGACCTGGTCACGCTCAACGAGGCCCGGCGTGCGGACGACGAGGAGCCGTATGCCAATACGCGCAACGTCACCGCCGGCAGCATTCGGTTGCTCGACCCGCGGCTGTGTTCTCAGCGACGTTTGCGGCTCTTTTGTCACGGAGTGGGCCACGTCGAGGGACTGAAGGCGCAAACGCATATGGAGTTTCTCGACGAGCTGCGCGGATACAGCCTGCCCGCCACGCCGCACGTCGAGAGCTTCGCCTCCTTCAACGAAGCGGTCGAACACTGCCAACGGCTGATCGAGCGGCTGCACGAACTCGACTTCGAGATCGACGGGCTGGTGCTGAAGGTCAATCGCTTCGAGCAGCGCGAGCGGCTCGGCAGTACGGCGAAAAGCCCGCGCTGGCTGATCGCCTACAAGTTCGAGAAGTATGAAGCCACCACGCAACTGAACGAGATCCGCGTGCAGGTCGGCAAGACCGGCGCGATCACGCCGGTGGCCGAACTCGAACCGGTCGAATTGGCCGGCACCACCGTCAGCCGGGCCAGCCTGCACAACGCCGACGAGATCGAGCGCAAAGACGTCCGCGTTGGCGACGTGGTGGTGGTCGAAAAGGCCGGCAAGATCATCCCGCACATCGTCCGCGTGGAGAAACACGAACGGCAGGGTTCGCCGCGAAAGTTCGTCTTCCCCACGGAGTGTCCCGAGTGTGGCACCGGCGCGGTGAAGGACGAGGGCGGCGTCTACATCCGCTGCCCCAATCTCCAGTGTCCGGCCCAGGTGAAGCAGCGGATCCGCCACTTCGCCAGCCGAAACGCGATGGATATCGAAGGGCTCGGCGACAAGCTGGTCGAGCAACTCGTCGGCGAGGGGCTGTTGGCCGGCTACGGCGATCTCTATCGGCTGGAAGAAAAGCAGGACCGGCTGCTGAGCCTCGAACGGATGGGCCGCAAGTCGGTCGACAACCTGCTCGACGGCATCGAAGCGAGCAAGCAGCGCGGCCTGGCGCGTTTGCTGGCGGCGCTGTCGATTCGTCACGTCGGCGTTCGCGTGGCCATGGTCTTGGCGGGGAGCTTCCGCTCGATCGACGCGCTGATAGAGGCCACGGTGGAACAACTCAGCGAGATCCACGAGATCGGCCCGATCATTGCCGAGAGCGTCCACGAGTATCTCCACGGAGAGTTCGGGTCGCAGACGATCGCCGATTTGTGCCAGGTAGGCCTACAGATGGAATCGGCCGCAGCGGAACAGACCGAAGGTCCCCGCCTGCTGGAAGGCAAAACGCTGGTGGTCACCGGCACGCTGAAGAAATACACCCGTGACGCGATTAAGGACCTGATTGCCCTACACGGCGGCCGGGCGGCGTCGAGCGTATCGAAGAAGACCGACTACGTCGTTGCCGGCGAAAAGGCCGGCAGCAAGCTTGCGAAGGCCGAGAAGCTCGGCGTCGAAGTGCTCAGCGAAGGGCAATTCGAGGCGATGTTGGAGTCCGGCGCGGCAGACGGTTGAGACGATTTTCGCCCGCCCCGAAGCTATTCTGCCGCCGGATTTGACAATCCTCGCCGGCGCAGTAGGCTTTAGATGCCGGCCGTTGCTCCCGACGCCGGCTCTCCTCCCAACCTTATCGTTTCCAGTCGGGCGAACTTCTCGCATACGGAGGCTCGACACCATGCAAACCCTAATGAGGTTTCTGCGCGAAGAACGGGCGGCTACGGCCGTCGAATACGCCGTGATATTGGCCTTGATCTTGGTGGTCGTGCTCGGAGCGATCGGTGCGGTTGGAGCCCAATCCGGCGGAATGTGGGGCGGCATCGAAGGCGATCTGGCCGACATCGGTTTCGGTGACGCTTCCGAAGCGAATGGGTCAAAAGACTGATACCCCATCAGATCTGTCTCGCGGCGACGCCATTTCTTGGGCCCGTTTCTGCGTTCTCGTTCCCAAACTGGAGTTTGGGAACGAGGGGAACACCAGGGGGCGGAAAATGGGGCTAGCGCGTCCCAGACTTCCACGCCCGCACGTATTCGATGCTGTACGTCGACGGAAGGTCCTCGTCCTTGGGAAGCCCGAACCAGTTGGGCATCGTCTCGCTGTCGAAGTTCAGCGTCAGCGGCTGATGCCAGTGCGTGTTGGGCGCCTCGCGAACCGGACGGCCGTCGAAGTAGAATCGAATCGTCTTCTCGTCCCACTGCAAACCGTAGACGTGGTAGTCGTCGGCCAGATCGGACGGCGACCGCCAGACTCCCGGCCGGCTCCAGTGGCGTCGCTGCTCGGGCGTGTGAAAGACGTGTAGATTCATGTTCAGCTTCTGCTCGAAGCCGGGCGCACGGCCGCCGATCTCGAACACGTCGATTTCGGTCCACCACTGGGGGGTGTTGTGGTAGAACCAGAATGAACTCGAGCCGGCCGATTTCATCGGCCGCGCCTTGACCTCGAAGTAGCCGTAGCGGACGGTGATCTTGCTCTGCACGGCGGCGCAAGTGTAGGTGTGGTAGCCTTCTTCTTTCATCGCCGTCGGCGGTTCTTGGCGGCGCATCGTCAGATGCAGCTTGCCGTCGTCGACGGTCACGTTGTCCGGGTGGAAGTAGCCCGGCTGACGGCCTTTCCAGCGAGGATTGTTCGGCCACCATTTCTCGGCGTCCAGTTCGTCGCCGTCGAATTCATCGCTCAGCGGCTCAAAAGGCCGCCAATCGCCCGAGTTCTGCGGATCGGAAAGCGGCAGCGCCGGGCCGGCCCGTTCGGATGAGCGATCGGGCGCCGCAGTTTCGCCGGCCACAACGCCCCGGGCAATGGACAACAACAGAGCGGCCAAAACCCAGCCGCGAAGAAGCCGCCGGCATGTTCGCATCAGCATATCGTCTCAGTCGGTCTCGCCGGCTTCCTCCACCAGGATGCGATTTCCGCGAATCTCGGCGATGCGAATCCGCGCGCCCTTGTCGATGAAGTCGCCTTCGGCAACCACGTCCACGTAACGGGCGCCAAAGCGGGCCTTGCCCGCCGGCCGCAGCAGCGAATCGGCCGTGCCGACGTCGCCCGGGCCGAGCGCCGGCTCCGGCGGCACGGCGGCAGGGTCGGGCATCTGCGCGGCGTCCGCGGCTACCGTGGCCGTTCCGGGCGGATGCAGCACGAACCGGCGGAACAGCGGCATCGTTCCCAGGTGCCGGTTGATCACCACGGCCGTTATCACGAATGCCCCGCCGGCAACGAACACGGCCAACAGCGAATAGGTCAGTTCGTTCAACTGCCATTGGGTCTGCGGGATGCCGAAGGTCAGGCAAGCCATCAACAGGCTGGCCGCCAGCAGCAGAATGCCCGTTAAGCCGGCGATCCCAAAGCCCGGCAGCACGAGGATCTCGACGCCAATGAATAACAGCCCGGAAAGGAACAGCACCAGTTCCAGCCAGTCGGCCGTTCCGCCCAGGAAGCGGCTCCAGAAGAAGATCGCGAAGCAGAGTGCGGCCGTGACGCCGCCGAGACCGGTGCCTGGGGCGCTGAACTCGATGTAGAGTGCGACCAGTCCGATGAAGAACAACAGCCCGGTGACCCACGGCATGTTGAGGATGAAAACGGCCGTATCGACTCCGCTGGGCTCAATGACGACCAGGTCTTTCTCGAGCGCATACCGCTGCTGCAGTTCTTCGCGGCTCGACGCGTTGCCGTCGGCCAGCGTCAGTTCGACGGCCCGGGCGCCGCTGACGGTGAGGAATCTCCCCTCCTCCGACTCCGTCACCAGATCGAGCTTCTCCCAGCGGTTGGCGTCGTCGTCCTCGATCTCGGCGTCCGACATGAACGTCTCTTCATCCGTTTCGACGTTCCGCACGCGAAAGACCTCTCGGTCTTTGTTCACCATCGCCTCGGCCAGCGCCGGCGGACGGCCCTTGGCCGCGGCCAACAGACGCATCTGCTCGCTTAAATAGGAGACGATCTTCTCCGGTGCGTAGCGAAACAGGCCGCGTTCGTCCTCGTAGATCGCGCCGACGTCGCCGATCAGCGTATCCGGCGCCATGACGATCTCGTCGCACCCCAATGCCACGACCGCGGCGCCGCTGATCGCCTCGCCCACGATCGGCTCGCCCGGCACAAACGCCACCGTGCGGGCCCACTCGATCTTCCGCAGCCGGTCGGCAATCGACAGACTCGACTCCAAGTATCCGCCCGGGCTGTCGATCTCGATGATCAGCAGATCGGCGCCCTTGTTCTTGGCGACTTCCAGCTTGCGATAGAGATACTGCTCCAAGCGGGGATCGATCACGCCCTCAAACCGGATCAACACGCCGAGGGAGTAATCCACCGGCGGTTCGTCGGCCACGCAGCGAGCCGACGGGCTGAGCAAACAAGGTATCGCCAACAGTGCGGCGAGGACCCAAGGCCCGACGCGCAGTGGCCCCGCGCGTTGACCTCGCAGAGCACGGAATCGGGGCAGAGCGGAGCGTCGTAACATCGGCGACCATTGCCCGGGGTGGTTGGGGGTGAGAGCCAGTATTCATCCTAGGCTCGCTCGGGCAGGCCCGTCAAGTGGGCCGACTGCCCGGCGTCCGTCTGCCCCGAAACCTCGCCGCCGACCCTGCCGCCCGGCCTTTCTCTATTGCAGCACCATCGCCACGCGGCAACAATGTCGCCCGAATGAGACCATTTCGCTTCGCCAGCGAGCCTTCACGGAAGAACCCATGCGGGAACGACCCCCGGCAGAGTTGATCGCGATGCTGCAACGGGCCGGGTTGGCCACGCCTGCCCAGGTTGCCAGGGCCGCGGGCCGCGTGCGGCGATTGGCCCAGGATCTGCCGCGTTTCCAGACCGTTTGGGTCGATGCGTTGGCCCAAGCCCGTGTACTCACGCCGTTGCAGGCAGCCGAGATCAACGCCGGGCAGGGAGAGTCGTTGCGGGTCGGGCCATACGTCATTCAGCGGAGTTGCGAATGGCCCTATTTCACCAGGTCCTATCGAGCGCGCCACGTCGCGAACAAAGGCACATGGCATCTTACGGCTGGATACGTTCCACCCGATCGAGTGGGGTCGGCGGCTTCTTCGCTGGAGTCGCTCGCCGACCGTTCCGGGCAACTCGACTCGGAGCACCTTGCTTTGATCGAGGAGGTAGGCGTTGACGGAGACCGCCTCTGGGCCGCATCGCCTCAGGCGGAGGGGTGCAGCATAGGCACGTGGATCGCCCGAAACGGCCGACTCCCCCACGACGTGGTGCTTTATGCAGCTCAATCGATGGTCGCCGGCCTCGGCATCCTGGAGCAAGCCGGGCTGGGCCACGGTGACTTGAGCGTGGCCGGTTTGGTGCTCACCGATCGCGGCAGGGTGGTCATCACGCAGCCCGGGCTGCGGGCGATCTTCCGTCCGCACGAAGGCTACGCGCAGGCCGATTTGCCGCCGGCAGCCTACGACTACCTCGCCCCGGAGCGCGTCGATCTCGGCACGCCGCCGGACACTCTGAGCGATGTGTTCGCCTGTGGCTGCGTTTGGTGGCATATGCTCTGCGGACGTCCTCCGCTGGCCGGTGGCGATGCGTTGGCGAAACTCCGTGCCGCGGCGGCGGCCGACGTCATGGATGTGCGGCGGTTGGCCCCGGAGACTCCCGACGCGTTGGCCGAGACGATCGCGGCTTGCGTCAACCGGCAACCGGAGAAACGGCCTCAATCGATGGCCGAGTTGGCCGCGAGATTGGGACCGCCGACCCGCAGTGGAAGGCGGACGCTGGCTCGATGTCTGGCGTACTCGACGCGCCCCGCCTCGTTTCCCATCATACCGGGACAGTGGCGGCGCAACTCGGCAACGCCGTACTGGCGCTTCGCGGCGGTTGTCTGCGGGTTGTTGGCCGCGGCCGTTGTGTTGTGGCCGTTCTGGGACAAGAACGGCGGACAGACTGTGGCGTCACACGTTGCGGAAGGCGACGCCGGTACGAGCGGGGAGAGTGGCACTTCCAACGGACTGGCCGCTGTGGCCGAAGTGTCTCGCGATAACGGCACGACGCCTTCCGTCGATCCACCGCCGTACCCACCTGAAGGTATCCCGACCGGGCCCGTCGATGCGGCCGTGATTCCGACGTCCTATCAAGAGTTGGGCCCGTCCGTGGGCGCATCGCCGGCGTCGGCGGACTTGGTGCTCGACGCCGACGGGCCGACGACGATCGACGCGTCTACGCTACGAGCCGGTCAGTGCGTGCGGGGCCCAACGGGCAAACGGGCGACCGTGATCGTGCCGCGTGGCGGTTTGGTGGTGGGCGTCGAGGACGTTCGATTCCAGGACGTGGACTTCGTCTGGGATGCCTCGGGCGAACCGCTCGCAGTGGCCGAGGCGGCGCCGGCCATCGTCGAACTGCGTGCCGCAGGCGCCGAGTTTCGTGGCTGCTGCTTTCGATCGGTTCGAGGCGCTCCGTTGCTGCCGGCGGCCGTCCGCTGGACACACCCGATGTCGACGGCCGATGCGTTGCTCTCGTTGCCCAGCGGGCGCGTGCGGCTGGTCGATTGCGTGCTGCGAGACGTCGCCGCGGCCGTCGATTGCCACACGGCCGCCGCGTTGGCCGTCGAGTTTCACAACACACTGCACGTCGGCGGTGGGCCGCTGGTACGGTTGAGCCGTTATCCGAAGCCCGACGAACCGATCGCGATCGTGCTGGACCACGTGACGCTTCGCGAGGCGGGCACGGTGCTACACTGCGAATTTGCTTCAGCGGAAGACACGCCGGCGGCCGGTCAGATCGCGATCCGATCGGACGCGGCCGTGTTCGCGCCCCGTCACGGTCAACCGCTGATCCTGCTGGGCGGCTCGACTCCGCCCGAGCGGCTGCTGGCGAGCATCCGCTGGACGGGGCAAGGCTCGTTGGTTGACGCTACGTCTCCGATCGCCGTTTGGCAGCGCCCCGACGGCCGGCAAGACGTGCTCGACGACGCCTCGGTCGCCATCTCCGGCCTCATCCGCAGCCAACTCGGCTTTGCGGGAGAAGCAGAGTCCACGTCCTCGGCCAGCCGTATCATCCAATGGCAGGCCCCGTTGCGTTCGGCCGATCCACCCGGCATCGACGTGACGCGGCTGCCCGACCCATCGACTGAAGCTAGCACCTCACGATCGCAGCCGGGGCAGTGACGAGCGATTCGGCGATTGCCTGATCCAGGCACTCGGTCATCGTTTCGAGAGGGTCCATGCACATTGCACCGCCGCGACGCCCTGGCTACATGGATGGACGAAGTGAATAGACTTCGCCACTTCGTGTGGCGAAACGGACGACGGCCCGTTGCGGATGTTCGCATGCGACGGATTGCTCGTTAGACGTGACCACGAATGCTCCTTCTCCGTTCACACGTACTTGGCATGGCTTGCCGAGTCGAGACCGGATCGTGGCTTCGGCCGGTTTGCCGTCGCGCCATTGCAGATCGACCTCGAAACCACCGCGGGCACGCAGGCCGGTGATCGAGCCGTTGGGCCAGGCCTTGGGCAACGCGGGCAACAGGTGAAGCTCCCCGCCGTGGCTTTGCAGGAGCATTTCCGCGATGCCGGCGGCGGCGCCGAAGTTGGGGTCGATGTCGAACGGCAGCGGACGGCCGGCGTAGCATTGGGCGAAGAGGTTGGAGTTTGAGTTCGCGGCGATCTGGCTGGCCAGCCGCTCGTAGGCGCGGTCGCACTCGCCAAGGCGTGCGAAGAGGTTGATCATCCAAGCCTTGCTCCAGGCCACGTTGCCGCGGCCGCGGATCTCGAGCGACTTGCGTACGGCGGCCGCCAAATCGGGCGTGCTAAGCGGCGTGATCTGTTCGGCCGGATAGAGCCCGTAGGTGTGCGAAAGGTGGCGATGGTGTTCGGTGGGACTGTCGAAGTCGAGAGACCATTCCTGGAGTTGGCCGTGTTGTCCGACTTGAAACGGCAGCAGCCGCGGCAGCTTCGCTCGCAGCTCGGCACGAAACTCGGGGTCGACGTCGAGCAACTCGGCGGCGGAAAGACAATTGGTGAACAGGTCGCGGATGATCGCCATGTCCATCGTCGACCCCATGCTGACGCACGCCTTCTGCCCGTCGGGCGTGGTAAATCCCAATTCGGGAGAAGTGGCCACCGGCGTGACCAGACGTCCGCGATCGTCTTCCCGCAGCCAATCGAGGTAGAATTCGGCGGCACCCTTCATCAGCGGATAGGCCCGCCGGGCGAGGAACTCGCGGTCGCCGCCGAACTCGAAATGTTCCCAAAGATGCCGGCAGAGCCAGCCGCCGGCCATCGGCCAGAAGGAGAACCGCGACTGGTTGTCCACGGGATCGGTCACCCGCCAGATCGACACGTTGTGATGGACCACCCAGCCGCGGCATTTGTAGCTCTCCCGCGCCGTGATGCGGCCGTTGACGGCACACTCTTCGATCAGTCGAAATAGCGGCTCGTGACACTCGGCCAGATTGGTGATCTCCGCCGGCCAGTAGTTCATCTCGGTGTTGATGTTGGTGGTGTATCCGCCGTTCCAGGCCGCGTGCACCTGGTCGCTCCAGATGCCCTGCAAGTTGGCCGGTTGCGTACCCGGGCGGCTGGAGGCGATCATCAGGTATCGGGCGAACTGGAAGGCCAGCGCGGCGAACTGCGGGTCTTGCGTTTCGGCAAACCGGGCGATCCGCTCGTCGGTGGGCAAGCCGGCGGTGGTTCCCCGGCCGAGGTCGAGGGCCACGCGGTCGAACAGCCGGCGGTGCGAGGCAATGTGTCGGTCTTGCAGTTGTGCGCACGACTCGCCCGCGACCGCGTCAAGGTCCTTCGCACACTGCACGGCAGGATCGACGCCCTGGCGGCTAGGCGAGCGGTCGAAGCCGTTGAAACTGCTGTCGGCGGCCAGCAGCAGCGCGAGCGAATCGGCGTTGCGAACGTGTACGCCCGCTTCGTCGGCCGTCACGCGACCTCCCGCGGCAACCGCCCGCACTCGGGCCTGGAAGGTCATGCCCGGCCCGTTCTCGTCACGAGCGTAGACGACCCGATCGTCCTCGCCGGCCTCGACCTTCAATCGGCCGTCGGCGTCGAAGAGGGCGGGATACTTGTGCGTGTCGCCGAGTTGGCGGATCTGTTGAATGCTTCGGTTGCAGCCGTGCATGGGAAGCTTAGCCGACAAGGCGACGTCGCGCTGGCCGACGGCCGTCCGTCGCGCGAACTTGTGTGGCGTGCTCAGCGAGGCGTCCAACGAGACGCGCCCCGGGCGATCGCAGCAGATGCGGATCACGATCAGGTTGTCGGCTGCGGTGGCGAACGTTTCGCGGGTGAATCGTGCGCCGCCGATCTGATAGGTGACGCGAACCACCGCTCTGGCAAGGTCCAACTCGCGCCGATAGTTCCGGATCGTGCGAGGTTGTTGATCTGTTTCGCCGCCGTGCAAGAAGTCGAGCCGCAGTTCGCCCAAGGTAGTGTAGGTCTGATGATTGCGTCCGAGCATGTGGCGGTCGGCCAGCCGGTTGGCTTCTTCGTACTTGCCCAGGCCGATCAACTCGAAGACCCGATCGACGTATCGATGGATCGGTACCACGCCCGACGGCCCCGGCTCGCCGGCGTAAAGGGTGTCTTCGTTCAGTGCCAGCCGCTCCGCGTCGACGCCGCCGTAGACCATCGCGCCGAGCCGCCCGTTGCCCAGCGGCAGGGCCTCCGTCCAGGTCTCGGCCGGCCGGCGATACCAGAGCGTATTGGCTTCGTCACCGGGCGCGGCCATCGCAAGCCCCGCCAGCCAAAACCACGCCGTGACGCCCATGGCCCGCGGTCCTCCGTGCTTACCTTTCCTTCGCATCATCCCGTCCATCCAGTAATCCCGTCTGTGAATCGATTCGGCCAATTCCGCCTCGGCCGCGCCTTCCTTGCCGCGGCCCTGCCTGCACAATACAATACGCTAGAGTCCCCGGGTAAACAACCGACGGGCGACAATCGGTTGGCCGTCTCTGCTGTCATGGAGGTGCGACGATGTGTGACAATGATCGGCGAATGCGAGAAGGCGATTGGGGTGCGGCGGGGCTCGGCTTGCTGGCGGTAGTCTCCGTGCTCCTGGCTCCGTCTACGGTCGCCGCCGACGGCAAAGTCATGCCGCCGGCCGAATATCAGGGTTCGCTGGAGGAACGCGCCCAAGAGGCGATCCTGATCTTCCACGGCTCCGGCGAGCCGGGCGGGGCCACGGAGGACCTGATCCTGAGGATCGAAGTCGAGGGGGAGGCCGACGAATTCGCCTGGGTAATCCCCTTTCCCGCCGAGCCGACGATCGCCAAGGAGGAGTCGCGGCTGTTTCGTGAGTTGTTCGACTACGTGGCCGCTCGGCAAGCTTCGCAGAGAAAGGCGCACGGCAACAAGACCGCCGCCGTGACGGGCGAGGCCGAAGATCGCGAGCCGCCGGGCGTCACCGTGTTGCAGCAGAAGGTCGTCGGCAGTTACCAGACCGCGGTGGTCAAGGAGAACGAAGCGGGGGCGCTGAACGAGTGGCTCGAGCAGGAAGGCTATCAGACGCTCACCGGCGACGACGCCGACGAGGTGCTGGCGTTCTATCGCGAGAAGGGCTACATTTACGCCTGCGTCAAGGTCAGCGACGCCGAGTTGAAGAAGGACGAGCCGGCCGATCTGCACCCTTTGCGATTCTCCTTCAAGACCGGCGGCCGCGACGGGATGTTCTTTCCGATGAAGCTCACCGGGCTGCAGAGCCAGCCGTTCGACGTGAATCTCTACGTCTTCTACAACAAATGGGTCAACGACGACGTCTCGAAGTTCGGCTACGTCCATCGCGGCTTTCGGCTGAAATACCGCGATTGGGACAGCCCAGATTGCGAGAGAAACGCCGGCAAGACGTATTCCACTCCGGAGGGCGACGTCTTCCTGCAGGGCTACGCGAGGCGGCTGGCGACGGTTGCGAAGTTGTTTCAGAAGCTGCATCCGGGCGAGCGATACTACCTGACGAACATCCAGGCACGAGGGCTCCAGCCGGACGACGTCCGCAACTGGTCGGACGACCTGTGGCTGTTTCCGTACTACACCGATCCGGACGCCGTGCCGTACGACGTGCTGCCCGGTGAGCCGGCGTCGGCCGCGTGGCCGGACGTGCAGCTCTCGTCGCCGGGATCGGCGGGATCGGCGGGCGGCGGGACGTGGTCCTTGTGGGGCGTGGGCATCGGCGCCGGTCTGTTGGCGGTGGCCGTCGTGATCGGTCTGGCAGTCTTTCGACGCGCCGGCGGGTCCCCTTGACACGGCCCTCGACAGGGGCCGATGAAGGCAATAATCGGCGGCCTTCGGCACGAACTGTCGAATAAGTCGGATTGTGTGACTCGCCGTCGGAGTCCACCTCGGGAAGCTATCCTTGTGAAAGCCGATTCAGAGGCCACCGATCGCTTCCGGGGGAACTTGTCGACGGCGGAAACCGTCCAACCGGCGGCATTTGTGTGCCGATCGAGCGGCTATCGCCGTCGGCGGCGTACGAGACCGAGAAGCTCCAAGATCCAAGTCCTTGTTCGAGCAAAGGAACTAACCCATGAAACGTCTGGCTAGCCTCCTGATCGCCCTGGCAACCGCCGCGGCGACGCCCGCAGGCGAGATCGATTACCTCGAAGACTTCTCCCTGGCCGCAGACCGCACGGTCCCGCTGGGACAGTTGATTCCCGGCACGGAAGACTACTTCTACTACCACGCATTGCACCGGCAGAACAACGGGGAATTCGACGAGGTCGAGGAGTTGTTGACCCCCTGGATCAAAGAGCACGGCCACACGGCCCGGGTCCGCGAGATCCTCAACCGCCAGGCCCTGTTGAGATACGCGGAGGATCCCAAGGCGTCGCTGGAGTACATTCGCCAGCAGTTGGGCATTCAGTTCAACCACCAGCGGGAGACGCTCGGCGAAAAGCCCGACCTGCCGACGGCGCTGGATCAGAAGCTGATCGGCCGAGCGGCACTTGCGAAGCGGGCGATGTTGCGTTATCGGAATCTGGACGGTTTTGAAGACGCCGCGCTGGATTGGCTCGTCGATGAGCAGTTCAGTGCCGAACCGCGGCGGCACTTGCTGTCGCGCTTGCAGCGGCCCGACTGCCCTCATTTGGCCCGGCTGGTGGTCGACGACCTGAACTACAAAGACAGCCGCGGATTCGGCAGCCTGCCGATCCACGAGCAACTCTTGCTGTCGCAGTTGGAGGAATGTCTGCGGCGGAAGCCGGATCTGCTGAATCAGACGAACTTTGTCAGCGCCTATCTGAGCAAGCTCCGCCCGAAAGACGACGTCGACTGGCAGGCCGATCCTCAGGAGCGCCAAGCGTATCTCGATCGACTGTGGGCATTTGTCGCCCGGCTGGCGCCCGTCCACAACTCGCTGAAGGCCCACGTGCTCTACCACCGCCTGGTACTCGACCGATCTCAGGGAGTCTACGACAGGCAGCGTTTCCTAGTGTACCTGGCTTTGCCGCGAAACGTCAGCTACATCAACGCGGAATTCATGAAGCTCGACGACAGCCGGCGGTATCCGGCCAATCTGGGTGCCAAGTTCACGCAGGCCACCATGTTGCCGCCGGTGGGCAACGACGAACCGCTCGTGCGCAGCTACTTGCACCATTTCTTCGTCGAAGACGACGACACCAAGGCGTTCGCCCCATACGTCAACGATCTGTATCTGAAACACAATTTCGCCGAAGTGAAGATCGTCAACGGCATCGGCGAGCCCCAGCAGTGGTACGCCCTGTTGCCGGCCGCGGAGTTGAAGGCCCTGAAAGATCGGATCGACATCGACTTCGCCCACACCAACCAGGAGCGCTTTGCCGCCGATGAAGCGGTGACGCTCGATCTGGACGTGAAGAACGTCAGCACGCTGATCGTCAAGGTGTTCGAGATCAACACGCGCAACTTCTACCGCCAGCAGTTGCGGGAGGTCGACACCGACGTCAACCTCGAGGGACTGGTGGCCAACGAAGAGCAGACGTTCGACTACACCGAACCGCCGCTACGACGCGTTCGGCGGACGTTCACCTTCGACGCGTTGGCCAAGCCGGGCGTCTACGTGGTCGATTTTATCGGCAACGGCCGCAGCAGCCGGGCCCTGATCCGCAAAGGAAGGTTGCACCACCTGATGCGGATCGGAACGGCCGGACACGTCTTCACGGTGCTCGATGAGGAGAACCGCAAGCAGTCCGACGCGACCCTCTATCTTGCCGGCCATGAATACACCGCCGCCAAGGACGGCACGATTACCGTGCCGTTCAGCACCGACCCCGACCGTGAAACGATCGTGCTCAGCGGCGGCGGGATCTGCTCGCTGGCGGAGTTCTATCATCGCTCGGAGGAGTACTCGCTACGGGCCGGTTTCTACGTTGACCGCGAGGCACTGCTGAAGCGGAAGAAGGCGAAACTGGTCGTACGCCCCGGGCTCTACGTCAACGGCACGCCGGTGACCCTCTCCGTGCTCGAAGACGTCCGGCTCGTGCTCACGTCGACCGATCTCGACGGCGTAGCGACCACCAAGGAAGTGGCCGATTTCGAGCTGTCTGAAGTTCGCGAGTCGGCTTACGAATTCCAGGTACCCGCCCGGCTGGCGACGATCGGCTTTGCGTTGCGGGCGAAGGTGCAGAACCTCAGCCGTAACGAGAAGGTCGATCTCTCGGCCGGCGAGTCTTTCTCGCTGAACGAGATCGACCGCTCGGAGAAGATCGAGGACCTGCACTTCGCCGCCATCGACGGCTCCTACGCGATCGATCTGCTGGGCCGCACCGGCGAGCCGAAGCCGGATCGGCCGGTACAGCTTAGCGTCAAGCACCGCGATTTCCGGCATCCGATCGACGTCTCGCTGCAAACGGATGCCGACGGCCGGATCGCCTTGGGGCCGCTGGAAGAGATCGCCTGGATCAAAGCGACCGGTCCGGAGGGGACTTCGCACACGTGGAACTTGCTCACCGACGCGGCGGCCTATCGCCAATCGCTGCACGGCCAGGCCGGCCAACCGGTTGAAGTGCCGTACATGGGCAGGCAAGACACACCGGCCCGCGGCGAATTGTCGTTGCTGGAGCTACGCGGCAGTACCTTCGTGGCCGACCGCTTCGAGGCGCTTTCGATCGGCGACGGTCTGCTGTGCTTGGGCGATCTGCCGGCCGGCGATTACGATCTGCTGTTCAAACGCACCGGCACGCGCGTCCGCGTGAAGCTCACCGACGGACCACGCCGCGACGGCTACGTGCTGGGCAAGGACCGCCAACTCGAGGTCCGCGGCGACCGGCCGCTGCAAATCGCCGCCGTCGATGCAGACGACGAGGCAATTACCGTGCGGCTGCAGCACGCCTCGGGTTTCACCCGGCTGCACGTCTTTGCCACGCGCTTCCAGCCGGCCTATTCGGCGTTCGATCATCTGCGAAGCATCGGGGATTGTGAGCCCTACGAGGTCCTGCCCGTAGGCGCCGAGTCGGTCTATCTGGCCGGCCGGAACATCGGCGACGAGTATCGCTACATCATCGACCGCAAGTATGCCACGAAGTTCCCAGGCAACATGCTCAAGCGGCCGAGTCTGCTGCTGAACCCCTGGGCCATTCGCAAGACCGACGCCGGAAAGCAGGACGCCGAGAAGGGCGAGGCCTTGGTCGGCCGCGGGACGGGCAAGGGGGGCTACGGAGGGCGGGCCGCGTCCAAGAAGAAAGGGGCCGACCGCCGGGCGGACTTCGCCAATCTCGATTTCCTTGCCGATGGTTCCGCCGTCTTGTTGAACCTCGCCCCCGACGAGGACGGGCTGGTGAAGATCGACCGCAAGGACCTCGGCCCACATCAACACGTGCATCTGGTGGCGGTCGACCCCCGTTCGACGGTCTACCGCAGCGTTTCGCTGCCGGAAGACTCCCGTACTCCGTTGGATTTGCGGCTGGCGGCCGGGCTCGACCCGTCGACCCATTTCACCCAGCAGAAACAGATCAGCGTGGTCGGCGGCGGCGACACGTTCGAGTTGGCCGACGCGGCGGCGTCGAAGTTCGAGGCCTACGACAGCCTGACCAAAGTCTACGGGCTCTTCTCGACGCTCAGCAACGATTCGAAGCTGACCGAGTTCGGCTTTGTCCTCGGGTGGCACAAGATGACCGACGAGGAGAAGCAGACCAAGTACTCGAAGTATGCCTGCCACGAGTTGAGTTTCTTCGTTGCGCAGAAGGACCCGGAGTTCTTCAAGCAGAACGTGCAGCCGTATCTGCGGAACAAGAAGGAGAAGACCTTCCTGGATCATTGGCTCTTGGAAGACGACTTGTCGGCATTCATGCAGCCGTGGGCGCATGCCCGACTGAACGCGGTCGAGCAAATCCTGTTGGCCCAACGGATTGCCGGCGAGGGCTCGCAGACGTCGCGGCACGTGGGCGACCTGTGCGACTTGATCCCGCCGGACGTGGCGCGGTTCAATCGGCTCTTCGACACGGCCGTGAAGAGCAGCGCGCTGGATACCGACGACGAGTTTGGATTGGTCGAGCACGCGGCGAAGGTCACCTCCGAGAAATACAAGTCGATGTCCATCGCAAGGCCGGCCGATCCGGCGATGCCGCCACCGCCGCCGCCGACGGCTCCCGCCACCGCCGACGCCGCCCCTGGCGAAGCCCCCATGGCGGAGCCGGAACCCGAAATGGTCCTCGAAGAGCTTGCCGTGGTCGAAAGCGCAGATCGTAGGCTGCGTGGCAGCGATTCCGCGTATTTCGCCAAGGACACCGACAAGCGAAGCGGGCTGCGGCAACTCTACCGCAAGCTCGACAAGACGCAGGAATGGGTGGAAAACAACTACTACGAACTGCCGATCGAGCAGCAGAACGCCTCGTTGATCACGGTCAACGCCTTTTGGCGCGACTACGCCGAGGCAGACCCGCAGCAGCCGTTCTTCTCGACCCACCTGGCCGAAGCGTCGGGTAACTTCCCCGAGATGATGTTCGTGCTGGCTCTGTTGGACCTTCCCGTGGAATCGCCGGAGCACGAAACGGAGTTCGACGCCGCCAAGATGATCCTCACCGCCGGCGGGCCGATGGTCGTCTTCCACCAGGAGATCAAGCGGGCCGAGCCGACCGCCGCGCAGACGCCGATCCTGGTGAGCCAGAACTTCTTCCGGCACGGCGACCGCTATCGCCACGAAGGCAACGAGAAGACCGACAAGTTCATCACCGACGAATTCCTCACCCACGTGGTCTACGGCTGCCAGGTGGTGATCACCAATCCGACTTCCTCGCGGCAGAAGCTGAGCGTGTTGTTGCAGGTCCCGGTCGGGTCGATCCCGGTAAGGAAGGGCAAGTTCACGCGCACGCTGCACGTCGACTTGCAGCCCTATCACACGCAAACGGCCGAATACTACTTCTATTTCCCGCGGGTCGGCCAATACGCCCACTACCCGGTGCAGGTGGCCAAGGACGAACGGCTGATCGCCCACGCCGGCTCGATCACCTTCAACGTGGTTGACGAGCCGAGCAAGATCGACCGCGAGTCGTGGGACTACGTCTCACAATTCGGCACCGACGAACAGGTGTTGGAGTATCTCAGGGAGCACAACCTGCATCGGTCAAATCTCGAGAAGATCGCTTTCCGTATGGCCGACGCTGTCTTCTTCAAACAGGTCGTCGACTTGCTGACCACGCGACACGTCTACCACGGCACGCTCTGGTCGTACGGCATCAAGCACGACGTGGCGCCCGCGGTGCGCGAGTATCTGCAACACGCCGACGGTTTCGTGGGCCGGTGTGGGCAGTTCATCGAAAGCCCGCTGCTGTCGATCGATCCGGTCGCCCGCCGGGCCTATCAACACATGGAGTACAGCCCGCTGGTCAACGCCCGGGCGCACCAACTCGGCCGAAAGCGGCAGATCGTCAACGAGCGGTTTCTGGCCCAGTATCACCGCCTGCTGAAGATTCTCAGTTATCGCTCGTCGCTGGACGACGACGATCTGATGGCGGCGACCTATTACCTACTGTTGCAGGATCGGGTCGAAGAAGCGATCGAGTTCTTCGATCGTGTCGATCCGAGGAAGCTCGCCACACAATTGCAGCACGACTATTTTGCGGCCTATCTGGCGTTCTATCGGGAAGAGACGGCGGCGGCGCGCAAAATCGCCGAGAGGCACGCCGAGCACCCGGTCGACCGCTGGCGCAACGCGTTCGGACAGATGATCGCGCAACTCGACGAGATCGACGGCGACGAGGCCCAGATCACCGACGCGGAGGATCGCACGCAGCTTCAAACCCGGGCGGCCGCTACGGAGCCGTCGTTCGAGTTGAAGGTCGAGGCGAAAGAGATCGCGCTGACGTACCAGAACCTCTCGGCGGTTCGCGTGAATTACTACTTGATGGACGTCGAGTTGCTCTTCAGCCAGAACCCGTTCGTGCAGAAGGTCTCCGGCCAGTTCTCCCACATCCGTCCGAACGCGTCCGACACGATCAGGCTGCCCGAGAGCGAAACGGCGTTCAGCGTGCCGCTGCCCGAAACGCTGCACAACCGCAACGTGCTGGTGGAAATCGTCGCCGCCGGACAGACGAAATCGCAGGCCTACTACTCCAATTCGATGGCCGTGCAGGTGACCGAGAACTACGGACAGGTTCACGTCACCCGAGCCGACGGCGGCGAGGCGCTCTCGAAGGTCTACGTGAAGGTCTACGCTCGCATGCAGGACGGCTCCGTCAAGTTCTACAAGGACGGCTACACCGATCTCCGCGGACGGTTCGACTACACGTCGTTGAACACCAACGAGTTGGACTACGTCGAGAAGTTCTCACTGTTGGTGCTCAGCGAAGAGAACGGCGCTGCGGTGCAGGAGGCCGATCCGCCGCAGCAGTAGGATTGTTGCATAGTAGGCGTCTCGCTCCGCGAGACGCCATGACATCTCGCGGAGCGAGATGACTACTTTACAGGTGTGAGCACGAACCCCGCGTCGACCCAATTGCCCAAATCGCACGCGTTGCGGCTGCCGGCGTCGGTGGTGACCAGATCAATCCTGCGAGCGCCCTTGGGGATCTTGACGTCGAACCGCCAAGGGACCTGCGAGATCCGCATCACGGGGCTCTCGGCGGCGGTCTTGCCGTCGATGAAGACGTGGAACCGCACGCTGGCGTGCATGGCGAGAAGACGCCCGTTGTGCTCGTCCAACAGATGATCGTCCACGCCGACCAACGCCACGAATCGTTCGAACTCCGGCTTCAACTCGTAACGCAGATTTCCCGGCGCCCTCATCCCCAGCCCCTTCTCGTACGTCTCTCGGCGGATCCGCAACGGCTTGCCTTCGTGCGACCGGTTGGCCACCGGATGCCAGAACCAGGCTCCGTGGCCGTATTGACGCGGCATCGGCGTGAGTTCGTCGAGCGAGGCGTCCGGCTCCGGCGGAAACGGTCCTAGGCGGCAGAAGTAGCCTTCACCGACGGGCGTGATGCGCTTGCCGTCGCAAAATGCGGCCGTGCGCAGGGAAGTCGTTTGGCGAAGCAGCAGAGGCTTCTCGTATCGTTCGGCGTCGGTAGTCGGCTCGGTGCCGTCGAGCGTGTAACGCAAATCGACGTCCTCCAGCCAGGGCGTCGTCAACGTCACGGCGACAGACTCGGCAAACTGGTACGGCCGCAACGTCGTTCCCCACGGCACGATTCGAACCGTTTCGACCATCCACGCATCGTTCCACACGCCGGCCTTGCGCATTTCCTCGACCATGTTGAGCGTGGGGACGCCGGCCCGCTCCAGATCGTCGTCGATCTGGGCCGTGCCGTCGTCGGGCGTAAAGCCGGCCGTCGCGTCGTAGTGTGTAAAGGCGTCGTTGAGGTCTCTGGCCACGTAGCACGTGAAGCCGGCGGCGTGCATGTTCCGCAGTGCCGGCGGCTTGCCGAACAAACACATGTTCGTGTGCAACCCGGTGTAGATCAGATGCGTGAGACCATGCTGCTTACACAACGAGTAGATCTCCGACAAGCCCGAGGCGATGTAGTCGTGTTCGGCGATCACCAGGCCGGGGTGGATGCCGTCCCAGCCGTAGTTGACCACGCAGGGGATGCCGGGCCCACACATGCAAGGCCCAACAGCAGCAGTGAAGCGGCAGGTCAGATCGCGGGTCTTCGGCACGTCGAGATACGTCACGGCCAACGCCCGCTCGCGCGGCCGGGTGCCGACGTACTGGCTGGCCACGTCGGTCGGACACCAGATGACGGTCATGTCGAGCTTTCGAGCACACTCGAGCGCCCGATTCCAACGCGGCACCATCGCGTCGACCCGCTGGCAAGCGGTCATACACCAGTGGAAGTTCCAGGGATCGATGACCACCACGCCGGTTCGCGACGGATCGATCTTTGTATGCGTCATCTGCCGTCGGCTGGTTTCGGGATGGCGTGTGTGCAGATCGAGGGTGAGCGTCGTCCGTTCGGCGTTGAGCCGGGCAGCCGCCGACAGGCCGATCGCCGTGGACACGCAAAGCAGCGTAAGTTGATGTCGCATCGCATGATCTCCGTTGTGTTGCCCTTTCCCGCGTTTAGCAGCCGCCGGCACGGCGGCTTGACGTTGCGACATATTTGGCCACCGAAGCCGCCGTGCCGGTGGCTGCTAAACGGCCAGTCCGCAACGTGGAATGCGGGCGTTTGGCATTTCCCAGTGTAGTGGCCCGGAGGCCCCGATGCCAGTTCGGCCAGTCTCCTTTCGCCCTCGGGTTGCACACGCCGGCCCGCCCAGGTATTGTTGTCTGGGGTGGCGGCCGGGCATGGATCGGCGGCACCTCACGCCGGAAACCGCAATCATCGGAGGACACTATGACCGCCATACGAACCGTCATTGCCGTCGGAGTCTTCCTGTCCTTGGCGCTGGCAGCAAGCCCGCCGGCCGGTGCCGAGACTTGGCCCGCGTGGCGAGGGCCGACCGGCAGCGGCGTGTCGGACGAGACGAACTTGCCCGTCCGCTGGTCGGCGGAGCAGAACCTCGCCTGGCAGATCGAACTTCCCGGCCGCTCGAACGCCTCGCCGGCGGTCACTAAGGACCGGATCTACCTGACCTCGCAAACCGAAGACCAATTGCTTTGGGTGCTTGCGATCTCTCGCCAAGACGGCCGAATTCTCTGGCAGCAGAAGGTCGGCAGCGGGGCGTTGGTGGCCGAGGGGCCGAAGAGTCTCTATGCCCATCGCCACAACCCCGCCACGCCGTCGCCGGTGGCCGACGAAAAGCACGTGTGGGCCTTCTTCGGAACCGGATTGCTGGTCTGTCTGGATCGCTCGGGCAAGCTCATTTGGCAGCGCGATCTGGTCGAGGACTACGGGGCGTACAAGATTCGCTTCGGCATGGCCTCGTCGCCGCGGCTGTGGGGCGATCGGCTTTTCGTGGCCTGCATGACCCGCGGGCCGTCGTACGTCGTGGCGATGGACAAGTCGACCGGCAAGACCATCTGGAAGAAGGACCGAGTCTTCCCCGCCGAAGACGACGGCCCCGACGCTTACTCGTCCCCCGTGGTGCTGCAAACCAAAGACCGCAACGCCCTGCTGGTGGCCGGGCGCGACCACGTCAACGCGTACGACCCGTCGTCCGGCGAACAACTCTGGTACGCCGGCGGGCTGAAGATCGACAGCCCTTACGGCCGGGTGATCGCTTCGCCGGCCACGGCGGACGAGGTAGTGGTCGTCTCCTCGGCCAGTCCGCCGGGCAGCACCACGGCCCACGTCGTTGCGCTTCGCTCCGGCGGTAAGGGCGACGTGACCGAGACGCATCGCCTCTGGCGGTATCAGCCGTACAACCCCGACGCCTCTACGCCCGTCTGCTACCGGGGCAACGTCTACATCGTCCGCGACGACGGCGTGGCGTCGTGCCTCGACTTGAAGACCGGCAAGGTCCATTGGCGCAAACGTCTCAGCGGTGGGACGTACCGGGCCTCGCTGGTCGCCGGCGACGGCAAGGTCTACTTCGTGCAGCGCGAGGGTCTCTGCACCGTGATCGAGGCCGGCCCACAGGGCACGGCCCTGGCCGCCAACCAACTGCCGGGGATCTTCTACGCTACGCCTGCGATCGGCGACGGCGTTCTCTACCTGCACGCCTACGGACGGCTCTACGCGATAGGTCGCTGACTCACCCCAACATCCAAGGTGCCTCCAATGATCAAATCCCTCCCCAGATGCCGCCGGTTCTCATTTCTCGCGTTCTTCGTGTTCTTTGCGGCGGTCGTCTCATGCGTCGCCGTCTGCACGGCTGCCGAGGATTCCGCCGCACGGTTGGTCGAGGAGTCGGGCGTCAAGGGCGGGCTGATCGTCCACGTCGGCGGCGACGCAGAGTTCACCGCCGGCGTGAGAACCAACGACCGTTACGTGGTGCAGGGCCTTGTGCGAGACGCAACGCAGTTCGACGACGCCAGGGCAATGTTGGGCCGCCGCAAGCTGTTGGGCCCCGTCAGCGTGCTTCGCTTCGACGGCAAGCGGCTGCCCTACGCCGATGGCGTGGTGAACCTGCTGATTGTCGAATCGCCCGCCGATGTGCCCCGCGCCGAGATCGACCGGGTGCTGGCTCCCTTGGGCGTGATCTACGTCAGGGCCGACGACCGATGGCGGCGGCAGCAGAAGCCGTGGCCGGAGGAGATCGACGAGTGGACGCATTTCCTGCACAATCCCAGCAACAACGCGGTGGCCGCCGACACCCGGGTGGCCCCGCCGCGCCACATGCAGTGGGTGGCCGAGCCGCGTTGGGCTCGCAGCCACGACCATCTCTCCAGCATCAGCGCCGCGGTAACGGCCACCGGGCGGATATTCTACATCGCCGACGAAGGTTCCGTCGCTTCGGTCAAGGCCCCACCGAAATGGGTGCTGGTCGCGCGCGACGCCTTCAGCGGCGTGCTGCTCTGGAATCGGCCGATCGGACCCTGGGAGAACCAACTGCGGCCCTTCCGTAGCGGCCCGGCCGAATTGCCGCGGCGATTGGTGGCAGTTGGTGATCGCGTCTACGTCACGCTCGGCTACGGCAAGCCGGTGACCGCCTTGGATGCTGCGTCCGGCGAGATCGTCAAGACCTACGACGGCACCGACAACACGCACGAGATCCTGCTGGCCGACGGCACGCTCTACGCGGTCGTTAGCCAACCGCACGGCGGCCCGGAAGACGCCACGGCCAAGGAGATCCGGCGGCTCGAGCTTTGGCGAGGGGCTTACGACGAGTACATCGTTCAGCTCGCACCGAAGCACCTCCGTGCGATCGACGCCGCCAGCGGCAAACTGCTCTGGAAGCAGGACGACCTAGAGACGACGCACCTGCTGCCGCTGACGCTGACGGTGGCCGAGAGCCGGGTTTTCTTCGAGAACGACAAGCAGATCGTGGCGATGGATCCCGCCACCGGCGACGTGCTCTGGCGGGCCGAGCGGCCGATCGCCCGCCACCGCTACGCCTGGTCGGTTCCCACGGTCGTCGTCAGCGACGGCGTGCTGATCTCGGCCGACCGCGGACACGACCAGCCGGTGGAAATCGAAGGCGGGGATCCAAGCGATCTCGAATGGCGCGTCTCGTCAAACCACCTGCTCACCGGCGGAGAGATGATCGCCTTCTCTGCCGACACGGGCAAGCGTCTCTGGTCGGCCCCGTGCCACGAGGGGTTCAACTTCCCGGTCGAGGTGTTCGTCGTCGACGGCAAGGTCTTCAGCGGCGAGATGGCCTGGGGACGCCTGCCTGGCTTGACGAGGGTGCTCGATTTGAAGACCGGTGAGGTAGTCGCCACGCGGACACCGGACCAGGACAAGTACACGCTCGGCTTCGGGCACCATCGCTGCTATCGCAATAAGGCCACCACGAAATACCTGATCCACGGCCGCTCCGGCGTGGAGTTCCTCGACGTGGCGGAGGACCGGGCCGTGGCCGACCACTGGGTCCGCGGTGCCTGCCAATACGGCATCCTCCCGGCCAACGGTTTGGTCTACGCTCCGTCGCACTCCTGCGCGTGCTACGTCTATGCCAAGCTCAACGGCTTCAACGCACTATCCGGCCAACGCGCCACCCAGTTGAGCGAAACGCCCAACCGTCTGCAACGTCTTCTCCCTCTCCCTCCGGGAGAGGGCCGGGGTGAGGGTACCCAAGAGTCAACTGGCCAGACGCACGTTTCCCCGGCCACAAGTGACCTCGACTGGCCCACCTACCGCCGCGACGCCGCCCGCAGCGGTGCCACTCCGGCGCCGCTGTCGCCCCATCTCGGCCCGCGCTGGCAGCACGCCCTGCCCGGCCCGCTCACGGCGGTCGTGGTGTCCGACGGCACACTCTACGTGGCCCAACGCGAGGCCCACACGCTGCACGCGCTGGACGCCGACGACGGCTCCCCGCGATGGCAGTTCACCGCTGCCGGACGGATCGATTCGCCGCCGACGGTCCTCTCCGGCCGGGTCTACTTCGGCTCGGCCGACGGCCACATGTATTGCCTGCGGGCGGAGGACGGGGCTTTGGCGTGGCGGTTCCGCGTGGCGCCCGAGCCGCGGCAGATCGTCGCCTACGGCCAGTTGGAGTCCGTTTGGCCGCTACACGGCAACGTGTTGGTTTGCGAGGATCCGCAGCGATCGAAGAGTGGCGTAGCGTATGCCGTGGCCGGTAGGACGTCGTACGTCGATGGCGGGCTGTTCCTCTGCGGTGTGGATGCGGTCACGGGCGATTTGCTGGTCAACCGCCGCATTTCACACCGCGATCCCGAAACGGGGCTCCAGCCGCAAGACACGGTTCGCGGTACGCACATGCCCGGCACCATGCCCGATGTCCTTTCAACCGACGGCGAGTCCCTCTTCATGCGGCATACGCGGCTCGATTTCCAGGGTGAGTCGCTGCCGGAAGACGTCGACCACCTGTTCACGTCGGCCGGGTTTGTCGACGACTCCTGGTGGCATCGTTCCTACTGGCAACTCGGCCGCGCGATGGGCGGCGGCTACGGCGGATGGACGTCGGCCGGCAAGCGGAGCATCTCCGGGCGTATTCTGGTCAAGGACGGCAATCGCGTGTTCGGCTTCGGCCGAAAGGACTACGCGATCACCGGCAGCCATCTGGGAATGCAGTCGGAATACCACTTGTACGCCGCAAACGTCGACACCGCCGCAGCGCCCCAGGCCCCGAGAGACGCACGCCGCGGCAAGCCGGCCCCGAAATGGGAATACGGCTGGTCGCAGCCGATGCCTTTCTTGGTTCGCGCGATGGTATTGGCTGGCAGAACGCTCTTCATTGCCGGCCCGGCCGAGGTCGGCGACTTGCAGCGCGAGAAACCCGAGGGGTCCGTGTCGTTATGGGCCGTGTCGGTGGACGACGGCAGTAAGCTGGCGGAGTACGAGTTGAACGCCGTGCCGGTCTTCGACAGCTTCGCGGTCGCCGGAAACGGCCTCTACTTCACCACCGTCGACGGCCAGGTCGTATGCTATCGGGAGCAAGCAGCCGCGACCAATGCCACGGCCAGCGCCGAGGACGACGGCTTCCGGCCGCTGTTCAACGGCAAGGACCTTTCCGGCTGGGTCCCCGTCAACACGGCTCCGTCGACCTGGTCGGTGGCCGACGGCATGATCGTCTGCTCGGGCCAGCCCATCGGCGAGATCCGCACGGAGCGGATGTACCAGAACTTCATCCTCGAACTCGAGTGGCGGCACATGAAGCCCCGTGGAAACGCGGGCGTGTTCGTCTGGGCCGACGACATCACCGCGCCGGGGCAACCGTTTCACCGGGCCGTCGAGGTGCAAGTGCTGGAGAACGCCTACGGCAACAGCCGCGGGCATACCACGCACGGCGACATCTTTCCCATCCACGGTGCCAACATGGTGCCGATCAACGGCCGCGGCGGTAGCCGGGCGTTCCCTACCGAAAACCGCTCGCTGCCGAGTCCGCAGTGGAACCACTATCGCATCGTCTGCCAGGACGGCACGATTTCGCTGGCCGTCAACGGCAAGATCGTCACCCGCGGCAAAGAGGCCAGCCCTCGCAAGGGATACATCTGCCTGGAATCGGAAGGCGGGATCGTCCACTATCGCGGCCTGCGGATCAAGGAACTGCCCGATACGCCGGTCGACCCGCAACACGTGGCCATCGCCGACCGGGGATACCGCTGCCTCTACACGGGCGTCGATCTATCCGGCTGGAAGACCGCCGAGGGCGAGCGGAGCGGCTGGCGGTCGAACAACTGGGTGCTGTCGCACGGCAACAAGCCGGCAGGCGATGACGGGGCGATTACCAGCGACGCCGCATTCGGCGGCTTTGGGTTCATCTTCGACGTCCGCTGCAAGGAGGGCTCGCATGTTACCCGCGTGCTGCTGCGCGGCTCGGACAAGGCGGCCATCGCGATCGATCCGGACGATCCGACCATCGGCGAACACCTGGCGAAACCCGGCCGCTGGAACCGCTTCGAGGGCCGGCTCGAAGGCAGCCGGCTCACGCTGCGGCTAAACGGTCACGAGCTGTTTCGGGATCGGCCGCTTGACGGCGTTTCTGCGAACGGCCCAATCCGCATCGTCCCCGGCGGCCCGATCGACTTCGCCAACATCTACGTCCACGACTTAGAGTAGCCATCTCGCTCCGCGAGATGGACCTGCGTCTCTTAGAGTAGCCATCTCGCTCCGCGAGATGGACCTGCACCTCTTAGAGTAGTCATCTCGCTCCGCGAGATGGACCTGCGTCTCGCGGAGCGAGACGTCTACTATGACGCCCCTTC
This sequence comes from uncultured Planctomycetaceae bacterium, assembly GCA_964472545.1. Lineage (GTDB taxonomy): Bacteria > Planctomycetota > Planctomycetia > Pirellulales > Thermoguttaceae > CAYYNP01. The sequence continues at coordinate 31,724 of CAYYNP010000023.1, forward strand.
TCCTGCAGAATCTTCAACACCGTCGGGTCGACCTGGAACATCCCCTCCAGCGTGATTCGGCTAAGGTTGCGGATTGAATCTCCGGCCGAGTGGCCGACCACGCCGTCGTCGGCGCTGAGGCCGTAGCCCTTCAAGGCCATCAGGCCGGAACGCAGTGCGGCGTCGACCGCGGTAACCGTCTTCATGGCACAGCCGGGCTTGGCACCGTCGCAGATCAAGCCGCCAAGGTCGCCGATCACGTTGGCCACGGCCAGGTCAATCTTCGGCAGATCGACGCCGGCCCGTTGGTAAACAATCGCCACGGCCGCCGCCACGCCGGCCGCCATGGCGCAGCCGCAAATCACCGACAGTTCGCCGACGAAGCACTTCACGTAGGCGTTGACCAGATGGGCCACGGCGATGCTGCGGATGATCTGCGAGTGCTCGACCTGCCCCTCTTGCCCCACGTTGTACGGCGTAAGAATGGCCACGATCCCCTGGTTGCCCGAGCCGCCGGAGGTCATCACCGGCTGGTTGATTCCGGCCATGCGGGCGTCGACGGCCGAAGCCACTTGGAGCTTGGTACGGTAGAACAGGTCGTCGGCAAGAAAGCCGTCCTCGTGCATTCGCCGGAGCTGCGCAGCCGTTCGCCCAACCTCGAATCCTCGGCCGGCCATCGCCAGGTTCATTTCGACGCCTTGCTGCAAGTAGGTCCGATCGTCGTCGTCGAGCCCGCCTGCCGCGGCCAACAACGTCCGCAGGTCCGTTTGAGCGAGCTGCCCGCGATAGGCGAGGGTCGCGGTCTCCCCGCCGGCTTCGGCACGCACGATCACACGGCCGTCCTTCTCGATCCGCTCGATGTTCGTGTGTCCGCCGGCCAACACGCAACGAGCCGTGTGCGTCGCGCCGAAGACTTCCACCTCGACGCGGAAGTCGGTCTCGTGATCGAGGCAATCGTTTCGAGACCCGCCGGCCTCGAGCAACGCTTGCGCAGCGGCGAGGATTTCGGGCGTAACGCCGTCGAGCAATTGCAGTTTGCCCTCTGGCCGCGCCAGCACGGCGCCCAAGGCGGCGGCAATCAGATTGCCCTTGGCCCCGCCGCTGTTTGGCACGGTGACCGCAGCCCCGTTCTTGTACGTGCCCGGATCGGTTTTCAGGCTCAGCCGCTGGGCCGGCTCGCCGAGCTGGGCCGCGGCCGTGGCAGCCGCCAACGCACAAGAGATCGGCTCGGTGCAGCCGAGGGCCGGATAGACCTCGTGGGCCAGGATCTTTTTCAATAGGTTCACGGGCGTTCACGTCTGCGGGTCATAGCGGTTATGAGTGCCGCATTCTACACCTCGCCGGGGCGGACGGCTACCACAGGGGCCGGCATGCTATCTTTGCGCAGAGCGTCCTTATGTCCGCCGTCCTCGCTATGGAGAACGCCCCGTGAGCCAATTCAACGAGTTCATCGCCGCCACGCTTTCCGACCACAAAATCGACGACGCCGAGGTGCCGCAGATCCGAGAGTGCCTTTACGCCGACGGGCGCCTCGACATGGAAGACGTCAAGCTGTTGGTAGAACTCTACTGTCGGGCGACCGAGTATTGCCCGGCGTTCGAGGATCTCTTCTTCTCCGTGCTCGAAGAGGTCATCCTGGCCGACGGCGAGATCCAACTCAGCGAGCAGTTCTACCTGCTGAAGCTGATCTACTCGGACCGCGTAATCCGCGACCGCGAGAAGGCGTTCCTGATGACGCTCCGCCAGAAGGCAACCCAAACAACTCCCGAGTTCGAGGCCCTCTGCGAAGAAGCCCTCTCGGCCCATCCGACGGCTTGGAGTGTCGGCGGAGTGTAGAAATCCGCGTGGCACAGATCGTGTGCAACTCTTGTTCTGCTCGGCAGATCCCCGATAATCTCCGTACGGCTTCCAGCGTCGGGCCGTTGCCACCAGCGGCTTACGGAGGAGATCGGCATGAGCGATATCGGCGGCGAACCTCGCGTTGCGTTCTTCAGTAGCCGCGCCGTACGGATCGGCGATACGCTGTTGGCCGCCGTTTTTCTGGCGGCGGGCGGCTTGCTGGCCTTGTTCTTGCCGCTGGGCCTTGCCCTTCTGGCCGCCGATGCGGGCGTTCCTACCGCGCACCTCGTGGGTGGCTACTTGGCGGTCGTGTTCCTCGCGCTGCGGGCGGTCTGGAGGTCGGTCGTCTATCGCCTGCGATTCTGCCTCGTGTTTCGGCCGGGGCATCTCGAAGTCGGTCGCGGGTGGACCAAGTGCGAGCTGCCCTTCGACGAGATCGACGAAGTCCTCGTGCCCGGCCCGGAAGACAAGGGATGCTGGATCAAGATCCGCTCCGGCAAGCGCCTCGTCCGGGTGGTTCTCTCGCCCCGCGACGTCGACTACTGCTTCCGACTACTGATGCAGTTGTGCCGTTCGGCGGTAGTCGTCGACGCCAAGGGGGAGGAATTGGTCCCCGTCGAGCCGGACCGGCCGGAGCGCGTTCTGCATACGCTTCAGAACCGCGCAACGCGCATGGCGTTGGTGATGGTTGCGGTCACCTTGTTCATGGCGGCCAGCACCGTCGGAGTCGCCTACGTAGTTCTCCAGTGGCGGCGTGGCAATATCGCCGTCGAAGGCTTCGATGCGGTGTTGGTCGTCGGCAAGGCCGTAATTCTCCCCGCGGTTACCGTCGTCGCGGCAGCGTCGGCGTTCTCTTCGCACGCCAAGGTCCGGCGGCTGCGCAGACAGCGGCTCGTGCTTGCCGAAGAAAGCGCCCGCGATCGTTGGCCGGCGGAGAGGCCGCGGGTCGACGGAAACGGCCATCGATCTGAGACGATCGGATAGGTCGCAATACACTCTACAGCCGCATTACGCTACCGTCCTTTAGACAGACAAAGATCCCGGCCCCTACGGCGATCAGTCCCTCGTGGACGGGCGGGGCGGGCAGTTCGCGTCGCGAGATCGTCTCGCCGTCGGCACAGCGGAGCACGTGCAGCCGTCCGCCGGCACGCCACTCGAACGCGGCCAACGGGTCTTCCGGATCGACCGCATCCGGACCGCCGCCAATCAGGAGTTGCTCTCCCGCAACCAGGATCGCGCTGGGCCGAACCGGAATGTGGTGCTTCCACACGATGCGGTGATCGGCCGGCACACTCCCATTCCCGCGGAAGTTGTGCCCGGCGCGGTCCTTCGCGGGAGTCTCCTTATCCGCAAGGCGGTCGAAACAAAGCACGGGGAAGCCGTCCTCGCCGGCGATGTGGAATTGAAAATGCCCGGGCCCCCGGCTGTGGCGAACGCCGTAAGTACGACCGGCGTCGAAGCAGAGACGGTTGCAGAACTCGGCCCCATCGAGTTGTACGTGTGCCCGGCCGAAAAGTTCGTCGTCGAGGAACCCGGAGGCGGAACAAAGAACGGGCGTACGCTCCCGTTCGACGGGCAGCACGACGGGGTCCTTGGCATAGGCCTTCAACTTGCCGTCGGGCCCGGAAAACTCCCACCAGTTCAGACGGCTGACGGCCAACGTCTTTGGATCGATCTTCATGTGTTTCAAGAACAGCGACTTGCCGTCGCTGACCAGCAGATCGTTGCTGACGCCTTCGTAGTAGTCCGACTGTTTGGTCTGTTCGGTGAAGAACGTCGTGGCGGCCACCACTTCTCCGGTTTCCGGGTTCAAGGCATAGATGCGGATTCCGCCGTCGATGAACGAACTCCGCCCGGCCGTAGCATAGATCCGCCCCTCGAAGAGCATCAGCGAGCCGTGCAGCGGCCAGACCGATTCGAGCCGGTCGTCATCGAGAATCAGCCGCTGGCGCGGTGCCGCCCGAAAACGCCAGGAGAGTTCGCCATCGGCGGCCCGCAGGCAGTGGACCCAGCCGTCGCGGGTGCCGAACAGCATGAGCCCTCGGTATAACGTCGGGGGTGAGTCGATTCGGCCCGGGGCGGTCCAGAGCACGCGGCCGTCGGTGCAGCGGAGCGCGAGGACCTCGTCGCCGCGCCCAAGATAAACGGCCCGCCCGTCGCTCACCGGGGCGGTCAGTTTTCCGCCTAAGGTGACGTGCCACGGTTTGCTGGGCATCGGCGCGACATCGGCGAGCCCCGAACGGAGCGCGTCGCGGCGATACTGCGGCCAGGCGTCGGCGGCGAGTTGCTCGCCGACAGCGCCATGAGCCGGGCCCTTGACGAGCCGAGTTTGCGACGTGGCGGACGGGGCCGGTTCGCCTGGTGACGCTGCGGCCGGGGCCAGGGCGTTGAACCCGTCGAGCCGGTTCATCTGGTTGCAGGCACATGCCGACGGCGTCGTGTAGAGCAGACCGTTGGCCGGCATGATCCCGTAGAGACAGGCACCGCGAATCCAGCGGTTTACGACCACCTCGCCGCTTTCGAGGTCGACGTACTCCACGCCCTCCTTGCCCATCAGCAGGTACTTTTCCGTCGCCTTGTTCCGATAGCAGCGATGATGGTGATGTGAACTGACGGCACCGATGTCGTGCGTCTCGATCACCCGGCCGGTGGCGGCATCCAGCACGGCCAGGGTCGGTCCCTTCGAGGCGTTGACGAACAATCGGTCGTCCACGGCGTAGACGTTGAAGCTGGTCGTGTAGGTCCAGTCACCGTAGACGCCCCGCCAGAGTTCCTTGCCGGTTTCGGCGCCGAGGCAGAGCAGCGTCATGCTGTTGACGTCGCTCATCTTCCCGGCCTTGTGCGGTTGCCCGAAATAGACCCGGCCGCTGTCTACCACGAGCATGCCCAGGTGATGGCTGCCGACGCCCGGCAACGGGCGTTTCGTTTCGGCTCCCTTGCCCGGCAATCCGGGACGGGCAACTCGCCACGTTTCTTTTCCGGAGCGAAGCTCGTAGGCAACGACTTCCTGGCTGGTGACCGCGACCACTCGGTTCTGCTCGGCCGCGATCATCAAGCGGCCCTGTTTCAACACGTTCGACTTGCCGCGTTCGCTCAGGTCGGCCAACGACGCCAGCGGATCGGATCGCCAGCGGATCGCTCCGGTCGCCGGATCGACGACCACCACGGAGAGCGGTGGGGATGAAGTCGTCGCGGTCTTGTCTTCCGTCGCAACCGAAAGCACCAGCAGCCCGCCGTGATGGAGGATCTCGCAGGTGTTCTCCGTCCTTTTTAGTGTGCGGACGAGTTGGCCGGTTTCGGCATCGAGAACGCTCACCGCAGCCGAGTAGCCCAACGTCACGTAGACTTCATCGCCGACGGCCACCAACCGGCGGTGGATGAAGCGGGGATTGCCCCAGCGCAGGTTCATCGGCTCTTTGGGTGACCAGGCCTCCCAGCCCCAGTCGGGCACCGGCCGTTTCCAGAGCAATGCACCGCTGAAGGCGTCGCGGGCAACCAGCCGCCATTTGTCGGGCAAGCGGCCGCCGGCGCTGAGCGGCCCCTCATCGCTGATGTAGAAGACCCGGCCCCGGGCAGAGACCATGCCGATCAGCGAGGGGCTCTTTTCGTGCGAACGGCAGCGGCGCGGGCGGGCCGTCCACAGCAGTTGCCGCGGAAGCCCCACCCGCCGGTCAGCGGCCACGGGGTTGCCGCCCGGGCCATGCAGCCAGTGGGTCCATTCGTCGATGTCGTCCGGCCACGGCTTGGTGAGCTGGCTGAAGCCTTGCTCGGTCTTCAGTCGCGCCGTGCCCAGCGGCTTGAGCATCCTTAGGACCTCTACGCGCGGCAACGCCCCGGGGATCTCGCAGACCAGCCGGCGGACGGTGTTTTCGGCGTGGGGCAGCCGCGTGCCACTGAAGAAATCGACGCGCACCGAGTCCCGGCCGCGAAGGGCCTCTCTTGCCGCATCGACGGCCGCCTGGTCCGTGAGCAGGTAGTGAATCACCCGTCCCTTGCCCGGAGCCGGACACTTCCCACCCAATTGCACGATCAACCCCCGCGGCTGGGCCGTCGCGCTTGCGGCCGCCGTGGCAACCAGAACCAGAGAGCACACAATGGAAGTAAAGAGACTCCTCTTGTAGACCGGAGGCGTCTCGACGGCGATGTCTACGTGCTCGTGCATGGCAGTGCTCCAGTGTCCGGTCAAAGGCCGCTTGTTTTCGGCGGCCAAAACCTCAGGGCCCCAATTGGGTTTCGGCCTTGCGTTTGTCGTCAACGTAGTGGGCCATCTCTAGGCCACTATGGCCATAGCCTACATGGAGAGGATGGGCCCGGCAAGTAATATCGCGAAGCCGCGCTCAACGATGAATTGCTGTGAGAAGCCGTGCGGAATGTCGTCTCCCAACAACGGAGAGTCGCCGGCAACTCCCGCCCGAGCTTGTTCGTTTCTCCAGATTGGCGTAACTTACGATGTTGGAGGTTGGCGACGACAGAAGTTGGGACCGCCGTTGGGTACCGGAGAGCCCCGTCACCTCGGCCGTCAAGTGTATCGAACTGTCGCGTGCGAGAATCCGGTCCATGCGGCCACAGTGATCGAGTTCAAGGCAACCAGCGAGGACTGTCTTATGAAGGTGATTGGAATCAGTGCCGGCAGCGCGGGCCGGGAGGGGAACGTCGACCGAATGGTCAAGGCCCTTCTCGATAAGAGCGGCCACCAGGCAGAATTCGTGAAGCTTGCCGACCTGAACTACTCCGGGTGCAAAGGGTGCGTTGCGTTGTGTGCCAAGCCGCAGGTCTGCCGGCTGCAGGATGACGCGCAACCGTACTACGAGAAGGTCAAGCAGGCCGACGCCGTGGTGATCGGCACGCCGGTCTACTTCGATACGATAACCGCCATGGCATGGGCCTTCATCGAGCGGTTCTTCGGCTATCGCCACGTCGACATCCCGATTGCAGGCAAGCCGTTCGTGCTCGTGGTTAGCGGTGCGCTGATGCTCGACTCCGCGGTCGGCCAACTCCACAAGGCGGTGGGCCACTTCTCGGTCGACGTGATCGATACGGTCAGGTTTGCATCGAAGGTCCCCCCATGTTTCAAGTGCGGCCGCCACCAGGAGTGCGAGATCGGCGGGGCGTACATGATGTTCGGTGACGCGGCAAAGGAAATGAAGATCACGCAGGAGATGTTCGCTCGCTGGGAGGACGACAGCCAGACGACGGCCGCGGTCGAGGCTGCCGCAGAGAAGCTGAGGAGTCTCTGACCCGGCGCGGGATACGCCACGCGGTTCGGGCAAGGAGGCCGCGGCGCCGAACCACGTTTGCGACGCCTTCGCCGTCCGAATCGGGACCGCTTCCGCTACTTCTCCCGAATCCGAATGTTCCTCCAATGGGTCTCGGCGCCTTCGCTCTGGAAGCCGATGGGGCCTTCGGTGAGTTCGCAATCGCCGACCGTCGAGACAGCGGTACCGTTGAGCCGGATCACCATGTCGCCGCCGTCGACGTCGATCTGCATCGTGTTGAACTGGCCGACCGGCTTGAGCACCTTGGCCAGGGCTTCGCGGTCGAGCGTTCGCGTGCATTTGACGTCGCGGGGAATCGGCAGGATCAGGCCCATTTGCCGGTGCGCTCCCTGGACCTCGATGCTACGCGGCCATACTCCCAGGGCGTTCTTCTCCTGGATGTGGATCAGGCAGCCGCTGTTGCCGCGGAATTGCGCGTCGTCGGTGAGATCCTCGGGCCGTTTGAAGGCGAGTTCGAACTCGATCGTGTAGTTGCCGTACGACTTCTCCGTGTAGATGTAGCCCGACGGCTTGCCGCTGCAGATCAGCACGCCCTGCTGAATCGTGTACGTCCCTTTGTTGTCCGCCCCTTCGTTGTTGTCTGCCCCTTTGTTGCCCAAGTGGAACTTCCAGCCGTCGAAGTCCTTGCCGTTGAACAGGGCGGTCCAACCGTCTTCCGATTCCTCTTCGGCCGGCAGAGGATTCGGCGCGGCGAGCATCACCGTCAGGATCAGCATCAATCCCAGCGTAATCCGATTGATTTCTCTCATGTCGTTTCTCCTGTGAAAGATGGGAAATCGCCGGCGATCGAGCGCCGGCTGGCGGCAGTCCACGACCTCGGTAGGATATCATATGCAGCCGCGACGTTCACGCGAAAACACGGCCGGGACTGGAAAAGTACGCCGGCACGACCGGTAGGGAGACGCTCGCTACAGGTCGTGCACGAACAACAGGCCGTCGGCGGCGTTCCGCTCGGCCAAATCGACCAGATGGCGGTGGTGCGAGAAGAAGATGATCTGCGTTTGTTGCGACAATTCGGCCAACACGCCTAACGCCGCGGCGGCCCGATCGTCGTCGAAGCTGATCAGCACGTCGTCGAGGATCAGCGGAATTGGCTCGTTCTGCTTCAGCCAGACTTCCAGGCTCGCCAGTCGCAAGGCCAGGTAGAGTTGGTCGCCGGTGCCCTCGCTCATGGCGGCCGGTGCGACGACGGTCCCGTCGGGCCGAACGCCCGCCAACACGTTCTCGCCTCGATCGTCGGTATCGACGCGCAGGTCGGCGAACGACCCCAGAGTGAGCAACCGAAGCAACGCCGCCGCCCGATCGACCACCGGCCCTTGGCTCTTGGCCCGATAGCGTTCGACGGCCTCGCCCAGCAGCGCCGTGGCCAGCCGCAATCGGGCGTACTGCTGCGAGTCGGACTCGATGCGGGCGACGAGTTCCTCGGCCTCTTCCGCGGCGTCGGCGGCCGCGGCGGTGGTGTCCATCTTCTCCAATTCGGTCTTCTCGCGGCCAACCCGCTCGCGCAACTCACCCTTTTCTGCCTCGAGGTGCTCGATCTGCTCGCCCAGCGCTTCGAGCTGCCCGGGCAGTTCGTCGGTGTTGGCCGTTTCCACGTCGGCGATGAACGCGTCGACGGCGATGCCGCCGCTGAGCAGCCGGAGCCGCTCGTCGCAATCGGCCAGCGACTTGTCGAGTTCAGTGGCCTTGGCGGATATTCGCTCTACTTCGGGCAGATCGTCCGGATCGGCGCAGCCGGCGTCTGCGCAAAGGACCTCCAGGCGGCTGGTCATCTCGTCGATCGTCTGCCGGGCCTGTTGCTGGGTTTCTCGATGCCGCTTCAAATCGGCCGCCCCGTCCTCTTGACGGTCGCGGTCGCGCGTGGCCCTGTCGAGCCGGGCGATGAGCTCGTCGGCGGCCTCTTCCGGTGGCAGCGATGCCAACTCGGGATCGACGCGGCCGACCACACGCCGCACGTCCTCCTCGAAGCGCCCGTTGTCGCGGCCGATGGCCTCGATCCGCTGAGTGACATTCTCGGCTTGCTGCAATTGGCCCAGCAGCTTGTCGGTTCCGGTCACGATCTTCTGAGCGGTCTCCGGTGCGGCGTCGCCGGTCAGCCCCAACGGCTCGACGGCGGCGACCCACTGCCCGTGCCACGCGGCCAGTTCCGCTTCGGCCTTCTCGGCGGCAGCCTCGGCGTCGGCCAGCCGTTGCGTCGTGCTCGACAGGTCGCTCTCCAACTGGCGGCGAGTAGCGGCGTCTGTGTCGATCTGCTCGACGGTCGCCTCACAGCGCGCGACCAACGCTGCCAAGGACTCCTCGGCGTTGTCGACGGTCTCGCCCACGTCGGACAAGTTCCGGCGAAGTTCGTCGCGACAGGCCGCCATCGCGTCTTCGAGTTCCTGCACGCCGGTACGGCCGGTGCGAATCGCCTGGGCCCGTTCGATGAGCTTCTGTTGCCGCGTCAGCCACCCGCGCATCTCGCGCGGCGGCAGCGGCAGAAAACCCGCCGGGCGCCATGCGTCTTCCCACTTCTTCTCGATCTCCCGATGCGCGTGGCGGGCGAGCGTCGACTGCTCGGCCAATTGGGCGGCCTGCCGCTGGTGGGAGTCGCGATCGGCTTCCAGACCGCGCAATGTGGCCACGCGATTGGCCTCCCGAAACAAGCGGTCCGCCAAATCGTCCACCCGGCGTATGGCCTGCTCGAAGGCCTCGGCCAGCCCGAGGCTCGGATCGAAGAAGCGGCGGAATTCGTCCTCGTTGGCAGGGTCGGCCGTGCGTTTCTGCCAAGCGTCTTGCACCAGCCGCCAACCGAGGTCGCGAATCCGCCGGGCCTCGGCCAACTCTTCCTCGGTGGGCACCTCGCCGTCGCGCTGCAATCGTTCGATCGCCTGTTCGGTCTCCCGTGCTTCGGCCTGCGCCTTCTCGAGTTGTTCATCCAGGTGGTCGGCCCGGCGGCGGGCATCGGCCAGAGTTTGCTCGAAACGGTCGACCGTCTCGGCGGCCGGCACGCAGAGCGTTTCGAGATCCTCCAGCGATCCGGACCACAAGGCGAGCTTCTGCAAGTCGACGGCGGTCTGTTGCTCGGCTGCTTGCAGTTCGGCCACGGCGGCGGCCAGTTGTCCGTCGAGGTCGCCGCGGCTCTGCGTACGGCGTACGGCGTCTTTGAGCGGCCGTCCGTCGCGCGGCACCTCCAACGCGGCGACTTGTTCACGGCATTGTTCCCGTTGACGTTGCAGGTCGTCGATCTCCGCCCGCGCGAGTTGGAACTGCTTCGTCAGCGCCTCTTGGCGGTTGCCCAGGCGGAGGATCTCGTCCCTTTGCGACTGGGGCAGACGAAGGCTGTCGGCGGCGCCGAGGGTCAAGTCGGGACGCAGTTCGCGAAGGATCGCGGCGGCGTTCTTCTGCAACTGGCCGCGTTCGGCCTCCAGCCCCGGCAGATCCCCTTGGGCCTTGCGGTAGACGCTCAGCGCGTTGCGGATCGCCTCGACGGCGTCGGCCTGGGCGATCAACCGCTCGGGCACGTCGAGCGACTCGATCCGGCCGGCGAGTTGCTCGGCGGCCTCGCGGGCGGTCTGCTCGGTCTTCGTCGCCATACTCAGTTGCGTGCTCACGTCGCGTCGCGTTTCGGAGAAATCGTCGGCCAGGACCCGCACGTCGCCCAATTCGGCCAATTCTCGCCGCAGGTCCTCGCGTTTGGCCATCACGGGCAGGGCTTGTTGAATTCGCTCGAAGAGGCTCTGCTGCCGCGACGCCGCCTTGAGCTTCTCTTCGACCTCCTTCAGCCGCCGTTCCGCCTCGCCAAGTTCGCGCTTGTGCTTCTCCCATTCGGTCGGCCGTAGTTGGGCATCACGCACTTGCTTGCGGGCATCGCGCAGCGCCGACAAACCGCGGTTGATCGCCGGCTTCGAACCGCGGGGGACGAATAGCGCGTCGGCCTCCTTGTCGAGCCGCTCGCGAATCGTGCGGACATCGGCAATACCCGCCCCGGCGGCGAAGAGCGTCTGGCCGATTTCGCCGCCGCCGCGAACGATCTCTTTCCCGCCGGCCACCAGCGAGTCGTGACCGATGCCGAACATCGTACCGAACTGGTCGTGCCCGACGCCGCCGAGCAGCGCCTTCAACTCGGCCTCGTCGAGCGGCGTCTCGCCGTCGGCCCGCAGCAACGTGTTCTTGGCTCCCTTGCGGCGGAGGATCTCCAAACGCCCGCCATCGCTGCGCAGCAACTCGGCCCCGATGCGAAGCTTCGGAAACGGGTGGACGAAGTTGTCGGTCGAGTTGACCGGAATCCCGTAGAACAACTGCCGCAACGCCCGCAGCGCGGAACTCTTGCCCGCCTCGTTGGGGCCGTAGATCACGTGCAAACCGGGATCGCCGGCAGAGAGGTCGAGCGAGACGTCGGTGAAGGGGCCGAAAGCTTGCAGGTCGAGACGGAGGATCTTCATGCGTCGTCCTCCTCGTCCGTCGACGTCCTGCCGAGCAGCCGCCCGGCGAGCATCTGTTCGACCTGGTCGAGCGTGTCGCGCACGGTGGCCGAGTCGTCGAAGCCGATCGCGTCGGGGCCCTCGACCAGTTCGGCCGGCAACTTCGCCTTGAGCGCGTCGAGCCGCTCGCCGAGCAATTCGCCGAGCCGCTGCGGATCGACTCTGAGTTCGCCAACCAGTCGCACCAGTTCTCCCAAGGGTCCTTCCACGGCAGCCGCTTGCTGCAGGTCGACCGGCATCGAGGTCCGCGTCTTGACCTTCTCGATCCAAACGCTCCCGTCGCCTGTGTCGAGCGCAGCGGAACGGATCTCGTCGGTCCACGTGCGGGGTTCGGCGGCGATTTGGCGATGGGCGGCGCACGGTCCGACGATTTCCACACGAACGGCCAGCGGCAGCCCGTCGGCGGCGGTGATTACCTCGCCCAGCGCCCGGCGAAATCGGTCGAGCACGTCTTGCCGTGTCTCGGCGCCGGTTGCATCGACCCGGCAGACTTCCCAGCGAAACACGTCGAACTGCCGCGGCTGGACGTCGATCTCGTGCCGATCGTCGACCGAGACCAACATGCAGCCCTTGGGCCCGGTCTCGCGGATGTGACGCCCCTGGAGGTTTCCCGGGAAGACGATCGGCGGGTCGTTGCAAAGGACCTCGCGTTGGTGGACGTGTCCCAACGCCCAGTAGTCGTATTGCTTCGACCGCAGGCCGTCGATCGTGCAAGGGGCGTACCGCTCGTGGCCTTCGCGTCCGGTGGCAGCCGTGTGAAGCAGCCCGATGTTGAACATCCCCGGCACGGCGGCCGGGTAGGCGGCCGCCAGGTCGTCGGTGACCGCCGCCTTGGCGAAGCTCTGGCCGTGGATGGCCACGCCAAGGTCCGCCAGCCGCATCGTCTCCGGCCGGCGATGGGTGAAGCGATGCACGTTCTCCGGCATGGCCAGCGTGCGGGAGACCTTGTTGGCCGCGTCGTGGTTGCCGGCGACCAGATAGACCGGGATGTTTGCCGCGCGGAGTTCCGTCATCTGCGAGACGAAGTACAGCCCGGTCCGCTGGTCGGGCCGGTCGCCGTCGTAGAGATCGCCGGCAATCAGCACAAACGCGACCGACTCCTCCACGGCCAGGCGGACCAGGTTCTCCAGTGCCCGGCGGCACGCCCGACGGATCTCGTCGGCCGGGGCGCCTTCATAGCGTTCGAGACCCTTCAGCGGGCTGTCGAGATGGACGTCGGCGGCGTGGAGAAACTTCAGCATGCCCTATCCTTCCGGCTTGCCCGATCGTCGGCTTACCCGAGCGGGTACTTCCCGTATTGCTCCGTCGCCCTAAGCATTGCCAGATAGTTCTCATACGGCACGTACTCGGTCACCGAATTGGACGAGCCGCAGCAGTATCCGCCGCCGGGCCCGACCGTACGAATGCGAAGCTTCACCTCCTCTTCGACTTCCTCGGGCGTGCCGCGGGTGAGCGTCGAATCGAGGTTGATGTTCCCGCACAGACAGAGCCGATCGCCGTAGCGCCGCTTCAGTTCGACGATGTCCATACTGGACGGCTCGCAGGGATGGATCGCGTTGTAGCCACACTCGACCAGGTCGTCGATCACCGGCAGATAGCGGCCGTCGCTGTGGAAGAGATACGGAAGATCCTTTGAGCGAACTGCGTCGCCGATCCGCTTGTGCCACGGGAAGACGTGCTCGCGAAGGAACTCCGGCCGGACCATCAACGACGTGGTGTAGGCCATGTCGTCGGGCATGCAAATCGCACCGACGCAGTCAAACTGTAGCAGGTTCTCGACCACGCGTTGGTGCAACTCGCCCAAGCGGCGGACGACCTTCGTGGCCAGCGGGGCCCCGTCGGCCAGGTCGTAGCAGAACCGCTCGAAGCCCATCAGCATCCAAGCCGCCGCGAAGATGTAGCCGACCAAGGGGACGACCTTGGCTTCGCTGGGCAAGATCTCGCCCAACCGCGTTAGGTTGGCGTACGCGTACGCATCAGGATCGGGCCAAGGGAAGTCGTCGAACGAAGCGTCGTCGCGAATCGGCCCCTCGCCCTCCTCGGCCCAGAGCCGCACGCTGGTCTGCGAACGATCGGCCGCGTAGTGCCCCTCCGCCACGCGCATCGGCGCATCGCCCTTGGCGGCCGCAGCCAACTCGCTCATCGTCAGCTTCATGCCGAAGAGCACCGGCACGCAGTCGTATCCGGCCGACAAGAAGAACTCGGCCTCGTCCTCGATCGTCGCCGCCGGCCGGCCGAGGAACTGGGCCTTGATGCTTGCGTCAACCGAATATTCCAGCGCCGGCACGCGCAGTGGTTCATCTTGGCGGAGGAAGGCACGGCGGAGGTTGGGGAAGTCGGGCATGGGGGGAGTATGTGGTAGGCAGTAGGCGGTATGCAGTAGGCAGTGGGTGATTCACTACGTTGTCATAAAGCCGCGACCGGTGGTCGCGCCCCAAAACGCCCAATCACAAATCAGCGTTCACGAATCACGAATCGATCGGATACTCACCATACTTCTGAATCGCCCCGATCATGGCGATGTAGTTGTCGTAGGGGACGTATTCGGGGATCGAATTGGACGAGCCGCAGCAGTAGCCGCCGCCGGGGGCGATGGTGCGGATGCGGTGCCGGACCTCGGCGTCGACTTCGGCCGGCGTGCCCAGGGTGAGCGTGGAGTCGAGGTTGATGTTGCCGCAGAGACAGAGCCGGCCGCCGTAGCGCCGCTTCAGTTCGTCGATATCCATACTGGATGGCTCGCAGGGGTGCAGGGCGTGGTAGCCGCACTCGACCAGGTCGTCCAACACATCGTACAGCCGGCCGTCGCTGTGGTACAAGTATGGCAGCCCCTTGGCTCGCACCGGCTCGCCGATCTGCTTGTGCCAGGGGAAGATGTGCTTGCGGAGGAACTTGGGAGCCACGATGGTCCCGCCCGTGTGGCCCAGGTCGTCGGGCATACGGATCGCGCCGACGGCGTCGTATTGCAGCAGGATCTCGACGACCCGTTGTTGCGTCCGTCCCACGCGTTCGATCACCCGCTCGACCAGCGGCTCGCCGGCGGCCAGCGCCAGACAGAATCGCTCCAGCCCCATCAACATCCAGGGGGCCATGAAGATGTAGCCCACGTTGACCACGAGCTTGGCCCCGTCGGGCAACAGATTGCCGAGTTGTTCGAGCGTCTTGTAGCTATAGGCCGTGTCGGGGTCGGGCCAGTCGAAATCGTCGAACGAGGCTTCGTCGTGGATCGCCCCTTCGCCCTCTTCGGCCCACATCCGCTTGTTCTTGCCCTGGCGAAACGGGTTGTACCGGGCCTCGGCCGGCTTGAGCACCGTGCTTTCGAGCTGGGCAGATCCCATGATGCCGTGCCGCTCGCCGCGGATCGTCTGGCGGAAGCCAACCGTCAGCGGGACGAAGTCGTAGCCGGCCTGCATGCAGAAATCGACTTCGTCCTGCAGTTCGGCCATCGGGCGGCCAAGAAAGCGGCTCTTGATGTCCTCGGCCACCGTGCCGTCGAACTGCGGCACGCGCCGCGGCTCGCCTTGGCAGAAGACCGCCTTCTTGAAGTTCTCGAAATCGGGCACGCTGGGGACTCCACACCACAGGCTATTGGGCTAGCGAGTCCCGATGGTACCGCATTGACCGCCGGTTTTCCAGGGGCCGAAGCGATGGCCTGCGGCGTGCTGCGGAGTCTAATTGTGGAAGGAGAAGCTCACGCCCGAGTGATGCCGGTGATGCGGCCGGTGGTGGTAATAGTGGGGTTCGCAGGAATGGCCCCAGATCACCGGCGGGCTGTAATGGTGTTCCTTGACGATGATCGGCCGCGGCGCGGGCTCCCGAATCACGACCGGCTGCGGTGACGGCTTGGGTGGCTCCTGCATCGCCTTGACGACTGGCGTGCTGACCTGCTGATCTTTGAGATAGGTATAGTCCGACACCTGCAGCGGTGCCGCCATGCCGTGGGCGCGGATGTGATTGATGATCAACTCGTCGGCCACGCCCGACCGGCTCATCGTCACCACGTCGTCGACGCGTACGGCCCCGGCCGGCACGGTACGCCCGAGCTGCTGGGCGATCAACGCCCGATTGCGGGCTTCCGCCTTGTCCATCTCGTTGCCGACGACCGCCCCGCTGAGCGCTCCGATCCCGGCCCCGATCGCCGTTCCCGCCCCGGCGTTGCCGAGCTGGTCCCCCACGATCGCCCCAGCCCCGGCACCGATCAACCCGCCGAACAAGGCTCCGCGATCTGAATGGTAGGGCGACTTACACCCCATCGTAACGACAACCAACAGAGCCATCCAACCGGCCGAAAGCCATTTGCCTGACATGATTCCATTCCTTTGGGCGTTAAAGACGCTATCTATATCGGCACACACGTGCCGGGAAATAAGCGGCGAATTATTCGCCGAATCCCGCACGTCGTCAAGACAGAATGGGGGACATAGGGGGTGTCTACGCCGCTCCTTTTGCGTCTACATCCAGCACTGTGCGGCGAACGAATGCCAAACGCTCGCGCCGCTCGACCACCGGCGATGTGCCAGAGTGATATGCGAAGAATAGGCAGGATTTCCGGATTATCACGACTTTTCCGGAAGTTCTGCCTGGGTAGACCCGATACCTTCTCTCGTCCGGACCACCACGCGGAAGGTCTGTCGGCGAAGCCCCCCTGTTGAAGGTGATTCAAATGAAGCAAATCAGTCTGATGACGATCCTGGGGATATTCGTGGGCGGTATTGCATTGACGGCCTTGGCCGATGACGTGATTGCTCAGGAGAGCACTTCGCAGAGGGTGCTACCAGCCCAGGGCGAGTGGGTGCCCAAAGGCACATCCACCGCGGCTGCCCATCCGGAGCTGTGGTACCGCACTTCGCAACGGCCGCAGGCGGGTCCAAGGCTGATCGGCGCGACCGAGACGCCGGCCGTGATCGAAGACAATCGCGGCCGACGGGATACCCCGGCCTCGTCCCCCCGTGCGGCTTCGCGCGTTCCCAAGGGCGCTCCCCGGGCAAGGTCCCAGAACCGGGCGTCGCGCATCCCAACCGAAGCGACGCAGCCGCCTTCAATGCGGACCGTTGCCGCGGTCGATGAGCCGGAGCCGGAAGACATCCGCACCCCCCCGGGCCAAATCCCAGGTGAGACCGAGGCGGATGACGGATACGACTTGGAGGGCGTGAGAATCTACGAAGCTGGCGAGTACGAGGACCTGGGGCTGCTCGACACGGTGGGCGGCATCGAAGGATGCGCCGATTGTGGCGGCGGCGAGTGCGGTGGATGCGACTGTGGCGGCGCTTGCGGTCCGTATGATTGCGCGACTTGTGGCCATGCCGGATACTGCGGAGGCTGCCAGCCGCTTGGCGGGCTGTTGGGGACCTTGCCGTCGGCATGGTGGGCACGCGACTTTTCCATCTTCTTGGGAGTCCACGGTTTCAAGGGACCGACCGATCTGGGCAACTTCGGCATCCACGAAGGCGTCAACTTTGGCGCACCGGTGGGCGTGGCGCCGGCGTTGGGCTACCAATTCGGCTTCACCGCCGTACACAGTAATTTCTCGGGCTATCAGACGGCCGGCGGCGCCGCCGAACTGGACGACGAACGCGATCAGATCTTTCTCACCGCCGGGCTGTTCCGCCGTGCTCCGTGCGGCGGGTGGCAATGGGGCGTGGCCTTCGACCTGATGCACGACAGCTATTACGGCGTGGCCGATCTGAAACAGATCCGCACCGAAACCGGCTTCGTATCCGCCGACGGACGGCGAGAGATCGGCTATTTTGGTGCCTACGGCAGCGGTGGCGACGACCTGATCCTGCTCGATCGCGACAACATCGGCCTCGAGCCGACCGACATGTTCGCCTTCTTCTATCGCCGCAACTTCTGCAACGGCGGCGACGGCCGTCTCTGGGCCGGGTTCAGCGGCGCCGGCGACGGTCTGCTGGGGGCCGACCTCCGCGCCCCGCTCGGCAAGAGTTGGGCCATCGAAAACCGCATCAACTACCTCATCCCCAGCGAAGGCCACGGCGACGGCGGGTATCAGCAGGAATCTTGGGCCCTGAGTATCCGCCTGGTCTGGTACCTCGGCCAGCCTGCCCAATCTGCGCTGCGCAGCCCCTATCGGCCGATGTTCGACGTGGCCGACAACTCCACGTTTATGACCGACGCCAACTAGGATCGGCGCGTCGCAGAAGGCCGACGTTTGCGATGGCTGCGGCACGAAGCGGCAGCTATCGCGGAAGCGTGCCGGCCGCGGCGGATTCCTTCTCTTCGGCAGGTCGCGGCCGGTTAGCGTCCGTCAGCACGCGCCCTCCGACGGCTTCCCGTTCCGCCGAGCCAAAGCCGTAGGAAACCACCCGGCCCATGTCGAATCGGAAGCGATGGACGCGTGAGATTTCGCTGGCTCGAAGGGCCACCGCGTCGCGAGTGAGGTTCTTTTTGCCCACCGAACCGAAGAGGATCTTGTTGTCGGCCAGGCGAACGTCGAGCACGTAGAGCTCGTCGAACACGTCCTGGTAGGTCCGCACCATGGAGTCGTAAAGTGGGTTGGAGTAACGCCCCCAGACGTTGGCCACCACGATCCCGTTCGGCCTCAGCCCCCGCCGGACCGATTGCAGGAACTCCTGCGTGGCCAGGTGATAAGGGATGTTGTCGGAACTGAAGGCGTCGAGGAAAATGATGTCGTAGCGGCCGGGGTTTCGGGCGATGAACCGCCGCCCGTCGTCGACGTACGCCCGCAACATCTGCGTTTCGCGGAACCCGAAGAACTGCTTGGCCACCGCGACGACCTCGGGGTCGATGTCGACCACGTCGATCTGAAGCTGTGGGAAGTGGCGGTGAAGAAAACTGGGGATTGTACCGCCGCCCAGCCCGACCATCAACACCCGCCGCGGCTGTTTCATACACGCCAGCCCCACCGGCATTGCGCGGGCGTATTGCAGTTCGATATAGTCCGGGTCGCCCGGCTTGACCACGCTCTGCCGCGCCCCGTCGACCTCGAACCAGAGCGTCCGCAGCCCCTTCTCATCCTCCGTCACCACGATCGTGTTAAACGCCGACTTCTTGTGGAGCAGGACCTTGTCGGCCGCCGACGCCGTCGTGCAACAGACGAGCAAAACGGCCAGAACGCGGGCAAATAGTTTTCGGGTGGGCATGTAGAGGTCCTCCTGGAGTATTTCACCGTAGCGGGCCGCCGAGGCGGTGTCAAGCTGGCGTCGTCGTGTGGAGTCGCGTCTCGATCAGATCCCGGTCACAAACTCCCCAGCAGGTTGCCCGACGCCCTACAATACTTGACAGACAGGCGTGGCCGGTCAGCGACACCCCGTCGACGGGAGCCATGGACGAGAAGACCATCGAGCAAGGACCGTCCCTCAACCCCTCAGCTTGGGTGGACCAGTACGGCGATTATCTCTATCGCTACGCGCTTTCCCGCCTGCGCGATCCGGAATCCTCGGAGGAGGTGGTTCAGGAGACGTTCGTCGCGGCGCTGCGGAATGTCGAGCAGTATTCCGGCCGAGGGGAAGAACGGGCCTGGTTGCTGGGGATCCTCAAGCGGAAGATCGTCGATCTGGTGCGGCAGCGGAATCGAACCGCCTCATTGGGTACGGACGACGGGGGCGACCCCACCGAGGTGCTGTTTACTCGCCGCGGCTTCTGGAAGAGCGATCCACGCATTTTCGGCTCCGATCCGGCGGAGCCGATCGAGCGGGAGGAATTTTGGGAGATCTTCCGCGGATGCCTCGAAGGCCTCCCGCAGCGTCAGGCCGACGCCTTCACGCTGCGCGAGATGGACGGACGCGCCGGCGAAGAAATCTGTAAGGAATTGCACGTTTCTTCGTCCAACCTCTGGGTGCTGTTGTATCGTGCTCGGCTGCGGCTGGCCGATTGCATGAAAACCCGCTGGCAGGCCGAGGGAGGGCGATGAGATGATGCCAAGTTGCTGCAAAGCCGCCCGACTGCTGTCCGAATCGATGGAACGCAAACTCTCGCTGTGGGAGCGTATGCTGCTGAAGTTTCATCTGGCCATGTGCCGCATGTGCCGGGGTTTTTCGGCCGAGCTTGTGCAGCTTCGCGAGGCGGCCCGGCGTCACGCAATGCAACTTGAAGAGGGCACGGCCGACGCCGAAGTGACGCTATCGGCCGAGGCCCGGTTGCGTATCCAGAAAGCGCTTCAGAGTCAGGACGGCTGATCTCTTAGGATGCGTGCGACGCATCGACCGCCCGCTTTCGCCTTCCACAAGGCACTGCTCTCCCCTTCTCTCTCCTTCGCAGCACGTGAGTTAGCGTCGTTCGGTCTCGGTGCGTTTCACGCACCCTACGGCATACCCATCTTGCGCAGCCGGTCCCACGCCATCGGCACTTCCAGCCATGCGGCGCATAATGTGCCGTCTTTTTCTGTCAATTCCGACATTCCAGCGTAAGGATTCGGCGACTCGTCCGTCCTTCCTGGCGAACACACGACGGGAACACGCGATCGCGTGAGCCACTGAGTCATCGTTAGAAAGGAGAACGAAATGTCCAAGAGCATGATTCGTAAGACGGGCGTTGCGGCGGCGGGGATTGCCGTGGTCATTGCGGTTGCCGTGGCCACTCGACCGGAAGCGGACGCCCGGCTGCAAACGCCGACGGATGCCGAGCGACTCTCCAAAACGCTCGGCAAGGT
The DNA here is from genome assembly GCA_964472545.1 of uncultured Planctomycetaceae bacterium. Taxonomy (GTDB): domain Bacteria; phylum Planctomycetota; class Planctomycetia; order Pirellulales; family Thermoguttaceae; genus CAYYNP01. Next base: position 51,907 of record CAYYNP010000023.1, read on the forward strand.
CGAACAGGCCGACGAGGCGACGTTCGAGCGGCGCGTCTTGAATTCCGACACGGTGGTATTGGTCGATTTCTACGCCGACTGGTGCGGCCCATGCCGGGCGATGTCGCCTACGTTGGACGATCTGGCCAAGGAGTGCCCCGATGCCAGGATCGTCAAGGTCAACGTCGACCGAAACCCACGGCTGGCGGCGCGATACAAGGTCAACTCAATCCCCAATCTGGCCGTCTTCGAGGACGGCAAGCTAACCGCCCGCCACGTCGGTGTGGCCAGCAAGAAGCGATTGAAGGAGCTGCTCAAAGGCAAGCCGGTGCGTACGGTGTCGCTGCAGCGGCAGCGGTGAGCCAAAGCGTACGCTTGTCCATCGCGGCGGCCCCACACGCCGGCCGCCGCGACCGGCGGCGAGCGGAGACGTCCGATACGTGTGCCTGGATGCGTCCGGTGTCGCCTGTCGGCGACCATCGAGACCACGGCCGTCCCGCTCGCCGCCCTCTGAAACCTGTACGATAGCCAGTCGCAGGAATCCAGTCGCCATGCCCGCAATTTGCTTCCGGGACCCTCGATAGTATACTGTGGGGGACGTCGGCGCTACTGCCCGTCCCCGTTCCCCCGATACACGAGGAGTCCTGACGATGTCTTACCGCAAGCGCTCGGTTCTTATCCTTGCTGCGTTCGCCGTGTTGCTCTCTTGCGGCGGAGCGATGGCCGCCGAGAAGACCAAGGTGATGCTCTTTGGAGGCCGCGGTCACGACTGGCGCGGCTTCCACGCCGTGATCGCCCCGATCCTCGAAAAGACCGGCGACTTCGAGGTCACGCTGCACGAGAAGCTCGACGACCTGAAGGCCGACAGCATCAACAAGTACGATCTGGTGCTCTTCTACGGCTCCGGCGGCAACTTCGCCGACGACGCCCAAGAGGAAGGCCTCGAACAGTTCGTCAAGGCCGGCGGCGCACTGGCCGGAGTCCACGCCACCGACGCCTTCAAACAGTCGGACCTCTATTGGCGGCTTTTGGGCGGCCGCTTCACCGGTCACGGCGGCGGCACCTTCTGGATGCGAATCGAAGACAAGAAACACCCCATCAACGCCACGATGGAAGACTTCGAGATCCAGGACGAGACTTACCGCAACGCCTTCCATCCCGACTTCAAGCTCCACAGCCTCGGCCACATGGACCGCGGCAACGAGCAGCAGTCGATGATCTGGGTGCAAGAGGTCGGCAAGTGCCGCATCTTCAACACCACGCTCGGCCACGGCAAGGCCGCCTTCGACAACCCGATGTTCCAGCGGTTGGTCGTCCGCGGGCTCTACTGGGCTGCCGGCCGCGAGCCGAAGGATCCCGAGAAGTAACGTCCATCGCGAACTCGCGAGGGCCCCATTCCGTAGGGTGCGTCTCGACGCACCATGACCTATTACGTAGGGTGCGTCTCGACGCACCATGAATCTGCAGTGATGTGTCCGGCCCGTTGCGGTGCGTCGAGACGCACCCTACGGAGACTCATCGAAACGCCAGAAGGGAGCCAATTATGTCGCGCATCTGTTTCGGGATCGTGCTGCTGGGGGCTGCGCTGAGTTGCCGGGCCGAGGCCGCCGAGCCGCCCTCGCGGTTCTACGTGCCGGAGAACCCGAAGTACACGATCACCGACTCGGCCAAGGACTCGATCCGCTTCACGCTCGGCAAGACCGTGCGGCTCGACGAGCGGGGACATCTGGTCTCCATCTCCAGCTTCGTCAACCCGCAGGGCGAAGTGATGGGCTGGCACGACTTCGGCAACCTGGAAGGCCCCGGATGGGCCGCCAATGCCGTCGGCGGGGCGTACGAGATCTATACCTTCGGCAAGTTCCTCGGCCGGAAGGACCACCAAGAGAAGGCGCTCAAAATCCTCGACCACGTGCTCGAAGGCGGCTTCATCGACGAGTCGACCGGCATGATCCGCGGCTATCGCGATACGGTCACCGGCAAGTTCTGCCTCAACTACACGCACACCGGCGACTGGCTCTGTCCGGGGTCGATGGCCAAGATCGCCTTTCAGCTTCTGATCTTCGCCGACGAACTCGGCGACGACCCGCGTGCGAAGAAGATGCGTGAAGCGGCCAAGCATTGTGCCTGGCGGATCCAGGACCGAGTGGCGGCCACGCCCAACGGTTGGTTTCCCCGCCGTACCGACTACGAAGGCAAGCTCCACAAGAACTCGCCCTACGGCAGCGAAGACCCCTTCTGGCAAACCTCGGCCGACGGGCTGTTCATCCTGCAACTCCAGGAAGCCCTCACGCGTCGCAAGATCGTCGACTATCGCAAGCCGATCGCCGAGAAGACCAAGGTCTTCATCGACGCCGGCGGCATCTTCGGCTCGATCAACCACGACACCTACGACCCGCACGAGAACGTCGCATACAGTGTCGCCTTCCGCACGCTGCTGCCGATCTCGCGATTGCTCAAAGACGACAAGATCCGCCGCTTCGCCTACGAAAAATGTCTGGCCGGGCTCGATCAGTTCAAAATGGGCGAAGACCGCAACGGCGTGGCCACCCGGGGGCTGCTGTATATGGAAAAGTCGTGGGACACGTCGTATCTCTGGGAGAACGCCGAGGCGTCGCTGGCGATGTTCGAGGCGGCCGCCGATCTGCGCAAGACCGACCCGGCCAAGGCCCGCCGCTTGGAGATCGACGGCCTGACGATCCTCCGCGCCGCGGCCAAGCACCATTACGGCCCGCACGGTTTCCTGACCGAAGGCGTCGACTGGAACAACCACGTCGGCCAAGAGCACCATATCGATCAGGCGGAGTTCGCGGCGATCCAGTACACCGAGCCGTTTTTGAACAACCAACACATCGTCGAGCCGACGTTGTACTACTTGCAGCACCTGGCGAAGAAGACGTCCGCCGGCGAGTCGATCGAGTGGCGGGACGTGGAGGGCAACGTGATCCTCCGCCGCGACGCACCACGTGACTGAAATGTTGCCCGTCGATTTGGCGAAACGACAACAATAAACAACCCCGCCGCCCGTCTCGCCGGGCCGAAGTCGCGACGTGGCAACGTGTTCCGCGGCGGCGTCGGTGTTTCTGGCGGATCGAATCCTCCTTTGTTCCCCACGGTAAGCCTCGTCCCATTTCCTCGCGAAACGAGATGCGTTGCCGTAACGTGTTGCTGTCGCGTTGGTTGCGTCGCTAGCTTGCGGGTTGACACGGCCGAATCTCCGCCTACCGTCGACGGCAGTGGGCAATTCACAAATCGTTGCTCGGCAATACGTTCGGGCATTGTTGTCGCGTTTTTTGGGGCCCCAGTCAACAATTCACACCGCCCCCTTCCATCCGTCGCAAGATGGCAGCGGCAGCGCTGGCGACCGCGGCAGAACGATCCTCCTGCGTGCCGCGGCCCGCTATCGGGACATATACAAGTGTATCGTATCCCGCGGGCCGACGCAAGCCGACAAACCGAGCCAACCGCGTACGGTTGGCGGTGTAGTCGGACTTGATATTGCGCAAACGGACAAAGTCGTCAAAACACAGACTCCCGGCCCCCGGTCTGTTCCGGTCGGAGACGAGTCTAGCCAATCTGGGCATCGTCTTCCAAAGGAAACCACCCGTGGAAGGGCTAGACCTCATACCGAAGTCCGCCTATATTGTAGCGTGTGCTACTGCAATAAGGGTAGGCTAATGGGGGAGGACGCCTTCCATAACGCGAACGTATAGTGGGGACCGTCGCCTGTGGAAATCTATCGCTCCGCCGAGTTCGGCGCCCGCTGGCACAGGTGCCGTCTCACGCAGCGAGATACGACAAGCCAAGCGTTGCTTTGGCAGGGGGCGATCGATCTTGCGTATTCTGCTCAGCGATCGCCAGACTGACGGAGGATTTCGCTCATGCCGAAACCGCATCGAATCATCACTGATCCGAATCTTGAACCGTTCTACCGCGGCGTCGATGAGTTCTGCAAGAACCACCTTGTTGCCAGGCCACCCGTTCCGGACGAGGAGCAATTGGCTTCGAAGATGTTTGCCGACCCTCTAGAGGGCTATATCGGCCTGGAAGGTTGGGAAGTTGCGATTGTCGACACACCACTATTTCAGAGGTTGCGCGGCATTCGACAACTAGGGCTTACCTACCTTGTATATCCGACTCTCGGGTACACGCGATTTGAGCATTCACTCGGCGTTGTCGGACGCCTCAAGCGGCTTCTCGATAACTTGGTAGAGAACCAGCACCTTCATCGGCAAGACGATGGCGACCGTCGAGTTCTTACTGAGGAGCGTCGACAGAGCATCCGCCTAGCGGCATTCTGCCACGATCTCGGTCACTGCGTGTTCAGCCATGTCTCGGAGTCCGTGGCGTCCCATCTGCCCGGTCACCAAGACTACCCTGCATCGGCGGATATTCTGCAGGCATTCGAGGGCTACTGCGGTCGAGCAGTTCCGCTAGCTGAGGTCTTTGCAGCTACGATCGTATCGAGTCCGAAGTTTGTCGAGTTCCTCCACTCTCTCGACGTGCCGAAGGCGAAAGCACGCCAGTTGGCATTCAACGCCGCACACCTGATTCTCGGGATACCTTGCCTTAATGACCCGCAGTCGCTCTTCCTGGCGCAGCTGATGAGCAGTGGCCTAGATGTAGACAAGCTGGACTATATGTTGAGGGAGTCCCATCTCTCGGGAATCAGTTTGGGAATCTCGCTCAACTGGCTGTTCAAGAAGCTCGTGCTATGCGATCTACCCGTGAAACGTCTGCCCGATGGTCTGCGAAGTAGAGTGCGGGCGTTTCCCGTCGAAACGCAATTCACCGTGTTGACCCTTGCCAAGGGTGGGCAGTTCGCGTTCGAAGAATTCTGCATTGCACGGCTTGCACTCCACGAGAAAGTCTATTTGCATCACAAAGTGCGCGCGGCCGAGGCGAGCGTCAAGCATGCGCTGCGGCGTCTTCCAGAAGTTGCCCCTGAGTACTGCGAGGCGCATGAGTGGCTCTATCTCAAGGAGTCCATGTTTGAGTACCCGAACATGAGGCTGCCAAGAATCGCAGAAGAAAGGCCGCTAATTCCGGCTGCGTCAGTCGCTGATCTGGGGCTAGCGGGATTGGGTAGACGAAATCTGCTGTACCGAGCCTATGCTTTTGGGTGGCCTAATGCGCTAGCTGAGCCAGTTGACGAATCCCGTGAGAGACGGGAATCCCGTACAGAGAAGTTAATGCGGGACATTGGGGATGCTCCGGAGAGGTTCGTTGACGCGGTGCGCGTGAACTACAAGAGTATCGTCGACCTATTGGCAGATGAAGAAGAAACGCCGCAAACTGCACCAGAGATTATCGTGGATCCGCCGATGCTGTCGTCAATCCAGCAGGGACACAAGACGATCCACATTGAGAGGCCGCCTAACCTGCCATCGCGGTGGACGATGCCGATCGATCAAATCGTGAAGTACTACCACGATACACGGGCACTCACCTATGTTTTCGCGTCGGCCGAGCACTTGCCGTTTGTCCTGCTGGCGGCAGAGAGAGTATGTTGGGACGAGTTTGAGATGGTGTTCGTGCAAGAATCGCTGCTGAATCCGCGCGTGGTTGAATCGGCGGCACGCCTGAAGACTCTGCTTCACGCAAAGGGATACTATGAAGACGCCGTGTCTCTGCGACCAGTCTCGGATTACTTGAACTCTGTTGACGCGCAGAACATTGTAGCCGATATTGCTCGGGATTTGGCGCCGTACGAATCACGTACGAGGAAACGGGTAAGTCCTTCAAGCGTAATTCTCATTCGGGCATTCTCACCCGGACACACATACCTCCCTTTCCGCACAACCGGCACTCGATTTCCTGGAATTGCCGGCACGCGAGT
>CAYYNP010000024.1:0-56389 GCA_964472545.1 uncultured Planctomycetaceae bacterium
GATTGATCGCCTCGGTGTGCATCGAGCGAATGATGCAGATGTCGTCGGCCACCGAACCGATGCCGGGAAACAGCGTGCAGATCTCCTGTTGGCTTTCGCCGTAATGCTCGAAGGGGAACTGCGGTGCGAAGCAGTTGAGCTTCTTGCCCTGCAATTGTGCGATCGGCTGGCCCTTGGTGTACGACTCGGGCATCGGCTTGCCGTCGAGTTCGGCCAGCGTGGGCTTGTGGTCGAATGTCTCCAGGTGCGAAGCCCCGCCCGCCTGGCAAAGGATGATCACACGTTTTGCCTTCGGGGCAACGTGCAAGGGATTGACCGTGCCCAGGCCGGCCGGCGGCGCCACGTCGGCCTCGGCGGCGAGTGCCGAATGTCCGGCGTACCCGGCCAATGCCAACGACCCGACGCCCCCCATCGCGTGCCGTAGAAAGACTCGCCGCGAATGCCGAGATTCAAAAGGGATATCTACGCTCATGGATCAATACCGTGTAATGGTCTCGTGCAAGTTCAAGATCACCCGGGCGACCGACGTCCAGGCTGCCAACTCGGCGGCGTCGATATCCTCCGGCGGCTTCGCTTGCCCCACACCGATCAACGCCTTGGCGGCAACCTCGTCGTCGGCATACGATTTCGCGTGTTTCTTCAACAAGCCGACGAGGATCTCGATTTCTGGCGGTTGGGCGTCGCGTCCGAGTGCCTGCCGCACGGCGAAGTTCACGCGTTGCGGCTCGTCGTCGCCCCCGTCGCGAAGAACTCGCTGGGCCAAGACCCGCGCCGCCTCGACGTAGCTCGGGTCGTTCAGCAGCACCAGGTTTTGCAGCGGCGTGTTGCTCCGCGGGCGTTGCACGGTGCACTGCTCGCGCGACGTGGCGTCGAACGCCTTGAGGCTGGGGTGGATGAACGTCCGCTGCCAATAGGTGTACAGCCCGCGGCGATATTGGTTCTCGCCCTCGTCGGCCTTGTAGACCCGCTTGGGGAAGTTCAGGTGCTGCCAATACCCGGCCGGTTGATACGGTTTCACGCTCGGCCCGCCGATCTTCGGCACCAGCAGCCCGCTGATCGCCAGAGCGTTGTCGCGAACGAACTCGGCGTCGAGGCGGAAGCGTGCCTGCCGGGCGAGGAAGCGGTTGGTGGGGTCCTTGCTGCGTTGGGCGTCGGTGTCTTGCGACGAGAGGCGATACGCTCGCGAGGTCACGATCAGACGCACCAGGTTTTTCACGTCCCAACCGCTCTCGATCAACTCGGCCGCCAGCCAATCGAGAAGCTGCGGATGCGTCGGCTGGGCGCCTTGCGAGCCGAAGTCGTCCGGCGTGGTAACGAGCCCCTGCCCGAAATACAACTGCCACAGGCGGTTGACCAACACCCGAGCTACCAGCGGATTCTCCGGCGTCACAAACCAATCGGCCAGATCGAGCCGGGTTGCCCGGCCATCGGCAACGTCTAGCGTGCCCAACGCCGCCGGCACGCCGGGCTCGACCACCTCGCCCGTGTCGTCCAGCCAGTTGCCGCGCGGCAGGATACGCGACACACGAGGACTGACGGCCTCCGTAACGAGCGTGGAAACCCGTTGCCCCTCCTCAATGGTGATGGTCGTCTGATCCTGACGGCCGACCGACTTCTCTTTCACGTCGGCGAAGAACGCGGAGAACTGGTAGAACTCCTTGGTCAACAGCGGATCGAACTTGTGGTCGTGACACTCCGCGCATCCGAGCGTAACGCCCAACCACGCCGCGGCCGTGTTGCGGGTGCGGTCGGCGGCGTATTTGGCTTGATACTCCTTCGGCTGGGCACCACCCTCTTCGGTGGTCATCAGTAGTTTGTTGTAGCCCGAGGCGATGCGGCTTTGCGGCGTGGGCTCCTCGATCAGGTCGCCAGCAAGCTGTTCGATCGTGAAGCGATCGAACGGCTCGTTGCGATTGAAGGCATCGATCACGTAGTCGCGATAGGCCCAGACGTCGCGGTGGTTGTCGCTGTGATATCCGCCCGTGTCGGCGTAGCGGACCACGTCGAGCCAGAAGACGGCCATCCGCTCGCCGTAATGCTCAGAGGCGAGCAATCGGTCGACGGCCTTCTCGTAGGCCTGCGGCGAGTCGTCTTCCAGAAACCGGTCGACTTCCTCCGGTGTCGGGGGCAGCCCGGTCAGGTCGAACGACAGCCGACGAATCAGCGTCCGCCGATCGGCTTCCGGCGACGGCTTGAGGCCCTCGCGACGATGGGCCGCCGCGATGAAATGATCGATTGGCCCGAATGCCCAATCGCCATCCCTGCCGTCGGGGACATCTGGCCGCGTGACCCGGACGAAGGCCCAGTGGGTGTCGAACTTCGCGCCCTGCTCGATCCAGCGGCGGATCAACTCGACTTCATGCTTCGCAAGCGGCTTGCGGCCCGAATCGGCCGGCGGCATCACGTCGCGTGGGTCTTCGGCCGACACCCGCTCGTAGAGATAGCTCTCCTCGACGTCACCCGGCACGATCACGTCGGCCACGGCCGACTCGCGGACGTCTAACCGCAGGGCCGCCTTGCGATGCTCCTTATCCGGGCCGTGGCAGGTGTAACAACGGTCGGCCAATAAGGGTTTGATCTGGCGGTTGTAGTCGACGCGTGTTTCGTCAATGGGCGGTTCGCCCACAGCCGATACGGCGGCGAGCTGAAGCGCAAGACAGCAACCCAGCGTGGCAAAGACGGCCAGCGGCCAACCTGCCGGGAAGCAGCCGGCGCGAGGTGGGAATCGCATAGAGAGTATCTCCTCGAGTCGTCTTTTCGGCGGTCTCGATTGCCCCGGCTCGAACGGCCTCGCGAAGGTCCGGGCCTCGCAGAATTCACTTGGCATTCTATCCCCGCGCGGTGACCGCCACAACACCCGGACCACCGCAGTGTCCGTTTGCCGTTCGCGAGCGTTTCGGCCGTGATTTGTGGCCTTTCCCCCGTCGGAACTGCCCAAAATGGCCCGAAGAGACGCGGTCTGGATACAATTTGGCCAACGGAACCCACAAATCGTACGGGAGGACCCAATCGATGCTCAAATCGGTCTGTTTGTTACCGGCTCTGGTGATGTTTGCGGGGATCGTCTCGACGCTGCACGCTTCCGATGGGGCGGAGAAGCCGGCCGCGTCGGCGTTGGATCACCAAGTGAAGACGCTCGCCGGCGAAGAGGTTTCCTTGAGCCGATACCAGGGCAACGTGGTGTTGGTGGTCAACGTGGCCAGCAAGTGCGGCTTGACGCCGCAATACGAGCAACTTCAGGCTTTGCACGAGAAGTACTCGAAGCAGGGGCTGACGGTCCTCGGTTTCCCGTGCAATCAGTTCCGACAACAGGAACCGGGCACGGCCGAAGAGATCCGGGAGTTCTGTCGTGTGAACTACCGCGTCGAGTTTGACCTCTTCGCCAAGGTCGAGGTCAACGGCGACGGCGCCTGCGAATTCTACAAACACCTCACCTCGCTCGACACCAAACCCAAGGGCCCCGGCAAGATCGACTGGAACTTCGAGAAATTCGTCATCGGCCGCAACGGCCGCGTGGTTGCCCGGTTTTCGCCCCGAACGCGCCCGGACGATCCTGCGTTGGTGAAGGTCATCGAAGCGGAGTTGGCGAAGAAGTCGCCGCAAGAATGATCGGGTGGCCGGGGCAGAGCGCAGCGGTTCCCCGTGGATCGTACGACTGCGGAGCCCGCATACTGGGGCTTCGCTGAGATCGCCTCCTGCCCTTCGGTCCGACCACCAGGAGAACTGCAAAGTCGATTCGCGGGAGTGGAAAACGGGGACTGGCTCTGAGCCAGAATCAACACGGAACCTGCCGACGAAGTTCCGGGCTCGGTGCCTGTCCCCCTTTTCCACGGTGCCCCAATGTCGCCGCCCGAAGAAAGGGGACAGGCACCGTCGGCACTGCGAATCCCTACAGCCACATCGATCGTCGACGGAGCCAGTCCCCTTTTTCGGGCTCCCGCACACTTTGCAGTTCTCCTGGTCCGACCACAGACGCGCTTGCTCGCCGCGCTGTCGGCAGCCATAATCGGGACTTGACTTTGTTGCTTTCACAACCCTGGCACAAGGGGAAGTTCCATGCGGCTGGCGTCGATTTTCGGCGTTCGTGAGGCTCTCGTGGCGATGCAACTGCCCGTGACTCGCGTATGCGGACAGGTCGTGTTGACCGGCCGAGTTACCCACCGGCGCGCCCGGCGAAGAACCTCGGACACATATACCCACCGACTGAAGGCTACTTGATGAACGCGATCTGCCTCTTGCTCGTTACGCTCGCTCCCACCGCCGACCCGAAAGTGCTCGTCGTTACCGGCGATACGACACTGAAGAAGGACGTGCAGCTTCACGCACGACTCATCATCCGGGCCGACAACGTGACCATCGACGGCAACGGCGCGACGCTCGTCGGCCACGGGATTGTCGCCGAAGGCCGCAGCGGCGTGACCCTCCGCAACGTTACCGTGAAGGGCTTTGCGGCCGGGTTGGTGGTCGACGGCGGCGACCGCTGGCTGGTCGAGGACTGCGATTTTTCCGACAACTACCACCATCCCGAAGCCGGCTGGGGCAACGGGCCACGGCAGGGCGGCATGATCCTCAGCGGCGTGCGGCGGTCGACAATCCGCAACAATCGGGCCAACCGCGTCTGGAATGCGCTCGACCTGGACCGTTGCCGCGACAATCTCGTACGGCAGAACGACTTCTCCCACTGCTCGAACGTCTGCCTGAAAATGGCCACCGCCACCGGCAATCGGGTCCTCGACAACAACCTCTCCTACGGCCTTCGCATCCGTCCCGGCGAGGTCCACGCCCGCGACTCGACCTGCGTGTTGATCGAGAGCGGCTCGAACGGCAACCTGTTCCGCGGCAACGACATCACTCACGGCGGCGACGGCATCTTCATCCGCGTGTTGAACAACTGGGTGTCGACCGGCAACACGTTCATCGACAACGACTGCTCGTATGCCAACAACAACTGCGTCGAGTCGTGGAGCCCCGGCAACACCTTCATCCGCAACAAGGCCAACCACGGCTCCTACGGCTTCTGGCTCGGCGGCAGCGATCAGACCGTGCTCGTCGGCAACGAGGCGGCCTACAACGGGCTGCCCGACGGTTTCCACAACGCCCCGGAGCCGGGTTTCTCGCACGGCGGGATCGTCTTCGTCAAAGGGTCGTCGAGCCACACGAAGATCATCGGCAACCATTGCCACCACAATAACGGGGCGGGCATCGTCTTTCGCGGCGACGTGGCGAGCAAGGGCGAACGATGGCGCGCGTTTCACTGGATCGTGCAACAGAACCGCATCGAGCATAACCGCTGGGGCATCTATGGCCTCTTTGGCGATTGGATCCATCTGGCGAACAACACGCTGCGAGAAAATGCCCAGGGGGATCACTTCGAGGACGTTACCAACCTGACACGCCGCGAGCACGATGAATTGGCCAAGCGGCCGCCGCGGGCAGCGTTGGAGGGGCCGGAGGTGGTCATCGCCGGCCGCCGCGTCACGTTTGATGCGTCCGCCTCGAACTCGCCCGACGGCAGGGAACTCGCGTACCGCTGGGACCTTGGCGGACGAATCTGCGACGGTTCGATCGTCGAGCACACCTTCACCCGGCCGGGCTTCCATCGTCTGGGGTTGACCGTCGACGACGGCTCGCTGGCCGACTTGGCCTTTCGCGACCTGTTGGTCGTCGAAGAAGTGAAGGACGAGTTGGGCACCGAAGGCAATGCGGCCCGTTGGGAATCGGTTATTGAGGGCGATCGCACCGGCAAGGCGAAGCTCGTGTTTCGCGACGATCCACAAGCCGCGGTCGGGCGGACGTGCCTGCGCTTCTCGCTAAACGTCTATCCCGGCTTGGACGCAACGGCCGTCTATCCGGCCGGCCGCAACGCCACGTGGGATTTCTCCGGACGCCGCCGGCTGTCGTTCTGGATGAAGTTCGAGAACCCCAACCCGACCGGTTTTCAAGACGCCGGGCCGGTCGTTCGGCTGGCGGGCCCCGGCGGACACGTCGACTACACGCCTGCCGGCGGCCGCAACTTCCTCCGCGACACGTCGCAGAGCGAGAGCCGCTGGATGTGGCAACGGGTGGTGATCCCGCTGGCCGGCAGCGAGGCGTGGCAGCGCGAATCGACGGGCGACATGGACCTCTCTCGCGTCGAAGCGATTCGGCTGAAGTTCGACTCCTGGGAAGGCCGGCCGTTCACGATCTGGTTGGACGGGCTGACTTGCGAGTAGATCGAGGGCAAGCCCGCCGAGCGCAAGCAGACCCGCCTACATTCCCGCCACGCCGCCGGTTCCGACTCCGGCGGCGCCGGCAGCCTGCTGCTGGGCAATCAGCGCCGCGGCGGCGGCCGAGCCGCTGTTGCCATAGATCGAGGCCAACGTGGGTAACCCCGTGCCGAATCCCGTCAGCGGGTTCGACCAGAGTTGCTCGCCGGTGATCGCGTCGAGACAATACGTGTAGCCGTGCACCGAGGCGATCACCCGGTCGCCGTCCAAGAGCACGGCCACGTGGGGCGAACGCCCCTTGGGCGATTTCCACTCCCAGACGATCTCGCCCGTCTGCCGGTCCAGTGCGACCGCGCGGGAGTTGAATCCCACGTAGACCAGGTCCAAGACGCCGCGATCCGGCGGCATCATGTCGTATGCTTCGCTCACGACCGTCTCCTCTCACCGTGTGGGGGGTTGCCGTAGCTTCGCTTCCTTCGAATCGGAAGACGCGTTGACGGATGATGGGGCCGCCCCGATCGTGCCGAGCTCGATCGGCCGGGCGTTGCTGCCCAGCGCATCCCAACGGATTGCCCCGGCGGCTCCGTCGTAGGGCGACAGCTCGCGGACGGCGTCGCGAATGCGAGCCCGATTCAGGCCGGCGCGGTGGATCGCGGCAATCACTAGCCGCACCGCATCGTACGTGGCGGCGGCGGCGTAGTCTGGGGAAACTTGCACGCGTTCGACGAAGGCTCGCTCGAAAGGCCGAGAATCGCCGCTCGGGACGTGGAGCCGCGGGAAGACGACACCGGCAGCCGACGCACCGGCCTCTTCGATGAATCGTCGGCGTCCGACGGCCGGGCCGCCGTAGACCGTGGCGGTGACGCCCGCGTCGCGGAGCGCCCCGATCAGCGTGGCACTGTCGTGGGCGTTGCCGATAACCGCTATGGAAGCAGCCTCCGACTCGGCCACCCTTGAGGCCAGCGCCTCGGCTTCGGCCGCGGTGCGGCGAAATCTCAAGTGCAACTTGAGCGTGACGCGCCGCTTTGCAAGACACTTCATCAATTCGGCCGTGAACATCCGAGAATCGTGATCGTCGGCCGACGCCAGCAGGAAAGGCCCCTCGCCGCGCCGCGCCGCAATCGCCTCGGCCAATACCGGGGCCTGTAAATGGTCGCCGGGCAGGCAAGAGAACATCCAGGGCACGTTGGCCAGGTTGGCCGTGCGGTCGGTGCTTCCCGGGCTGATCAGCGTCAGCCGGGCCTTGGCAACGACCTGCTCGGCGAGGTGCGTCGAGGGCCCGTCCGGCCCGCCTACGATCGCCCAAACCTGTTCGCGATAGACCAGCCGCGTGACGTCGACCACGCCGGTGCCCCACTGGTCTTTAGACCAGGCCGGCACCAGCCGAAACGGCTTGCCGTGGTAGCCACCCTGACGATTGGCCTCCTCGAGGGCCAACGTGGCAGCCTGCCACATGTCGCCGCCGTCGGGGTCGGCCGGGTCGTGAGGGCCGAAGTAGCCGATCCGCACTTCGTCGACGTCGGCCGGCTCGGGCAACTCGCGTCCGGGGCCGGCATAGCGGCTCTCGTGCTGCCGGGCGTCGAAGAAGGCGCCGCGAGTTGGTGCGGCCGTCTGCGGCTCGGCAGGAGTCGCTCGCAAGCAGAAGCAAGCGGCAATCACAATCCCGCCGAGGGTCGCGTGCAGAGAGTTTCGGCGCCAGGGCATGCTTGCGGCTTGGTTGAAGGTCTTGGAGGGCTCGGAGGACTCAGCGTCGGGAATTGAAGCCGCTGAATTCTTGCGAATCCAGCTACGGGAGTTGCGGCGACGGCGTTGGCTCCTCGGTCACGGTAGGGCGATCCGGCGCGGCGGATTGAACTGCGGGGATATCAAGTTGCTCGCGGGAGAAATACCGCCATGCGCCGTTCTCGCGCTTGGCCAGGAACACTTCACCCATGTCGTCCAGCACGGCGCTGAGCGGGATGTCGCCGGTCACCCCGGGCCAGGGTTTGTTGCGGTAGGCCAGCACGTCGCGGACCTTAGCCCGATTCAGCCCGGCCACTTGCACCGCCCAGATCAACATGTTCATGCCGTCATAGGCGTGGGCAGCATAGGTCTCCGGTTCCTCGCCAAAACGCTTGCGGAAGGACTCGCGGAAGGCCTCGTACTTGGCATCGACGCGGTCGGGGTCCCAAGGAAACGTGCAGATCACTCCCTCGGCGTTCTTGCCGGCGATCTCGACGAACTCGCCGCTTACACAACGGTCGCAGGCGAAGAAGGGTTGCTTCATGCCCATCTCGCGCATTTGGTTGAGGATGCGGGCACCGTCGGCAGCGTCGCCCCAGTGGACGACCGCTTCGACGTTGGCCCGCTTGATCCGTTCGAGTTGCAGCGAGAAGTCTTCGATGCCCAGCCGATAGGCCATCTCCTGCACGATCGGTTTGCCCAGCCGGCGGCTGCCGTCGCGGACCTCGCGGACGCCGAAGCGGCCGTAGCGGTTGCTGGCACGCATGATGCCGACGCGATCGTACCCCAGCTTGCGATAGAGGTAGTCGACCAGCAGGTAGCCCATCTGACGGTCGTCGCCGATGCAGCGGACGACCCAGGGGATGTTCGTCTCGACGAAGGTCGGGTCGGTGTCGCCGGAGTTGATCATCAGCACTTCGGCCTTCAGCGCGACGCGAATGGCGATGTGGCTGTTGGCGCCGTCGATGGTGCCCAGGATCGCCCAGACCTTGTCGGTGTAGGCCATTCTGATGATCTCGTTTCCCGACGCCCCCCAGAGCCCGTTGTCGTTGCTCACGACCAGCTCGAAGGGGATCTTGCGTTTGTGGTATCCGCCGCGTTGGTTGGCGTGTTCGACGGCCAGCCGCGAGCCCTGCAACATCTTCACACCCAACACTTCCTCGTGGCTCTTACCGCCGGTGGCCACGGAGACGGTCGACATGATCGGGCCGATGAAGCCCAGCTTGACCGTGTCGACGTGTTTCGGTTCGGGGATCGCGCGGCCGGGGCCGGTGTATTCGAGTTGCTGCAGGAAGTGCTGTTTGTCGGGCTTGCGGAGGCCGTGGTAGGGCGTCATCTCGCCGGATGTTCCCGCGTAGCCGCGATCCTGTTTCAGCTCGAGATCCGGAGCGCCGAAAGCCCCGGCCGAGTTGATCTTGTCGAGCACGTGGCGGGTTTCGTCGTCAACTTCCGTCGACGCCGCCGGCTCGGGTTTCACTTCTCGCGGCCTTTCATCCTCGGGCGCTGCCCAACACGGGGCAACTGTCACCACGAACGCGATGAGGAGGGGGATTCTGCAGCGTATCATCGTTCACTTCGCTTTCAAACCCGGGTAGTATCCGGTGCCTTTTGCCCAGCCGAGGCCCTTGGAGGTCCCCACCCAGACATCGTTGCCGTCGAATTCGGTCCAGAGCAGGTAGTTGTGCGGCACGCTACGTTTCAGCGGTACGGTGGCCAGCACCTTCTTGCCTTGTTGGATCACCGCCGTGCCGCCGGGCGTTTTGGCGTCGCGGGTGTAGGTCACCCACGTATCGCTGTCGAAATCGGTCAACACGCCCAAGCCCTTGTCGGTGGCGAACCAGGCCTCGTTGGCACTGCGGCCCTTGACCGAATTGCCGAAGTCGCTGGGCAGCCCGGTCTCGTGGGCGTAGTAGCCCCGCCAATGCCGCCCGTCGTAACGCGACATGCCAAAATAGGTCGACACCCAAAGGACGCCGTCGACGTGGCTCACTCCGCTGGTGACCACGTGGACGATGCCGTCGTCTCGGTAGAGATCGATCTCCATCTCGCCGTCGGGATCGAGGTAGTCCTTCCAGCGCTCGGTGGCCACGTCGAATTCGAGCACGCCGCTGCCCCAAACGGCCAGATAGACCTTGCCCTTGTCGTAACAGGCGCCGTAGTTCCAGATTTCTTCCATCGGGGCGTTCTTGTCGGTGTAGATGGTCCACTCGCCGGTGGCCGTGTTGAAGCGGCTGGCCCCGGCGGTGGTGGCGGCCCAGACATTCTTGTCCTGCACTGCCACGCCGTAGACCACGTCGTTGACCAGTCCGCTGTTGAGTTGGTGAAAATGATCGAAGCGTCCGCCGCTGAAGCGGACCAGTCCGCCGCCGAAGAGCCCCAGCCAGACCTCGCCGGTTTTGGGGTTGGCATCGATCGCCGCGATGACCCGCCACGGCAGCCCGTCCTTTTCGGTCCAGCTTCGGATCTTACCGGTCCGCTTGTCGAAGCACGCCAGGCCGCCTTCGGTGCCGATCCAGACCTTCGGGCCGTCGACCTCCACGGCGAAGATGTGGTCGTTCGGCAGGCCGTCTTTGACGGTGAAGTGTTTCCAGTCGGAGTAGACGTAGGGGCGCGCCGAAACGCCGGCATCGTCCGCCGGCTCGGCGGCGGGAAGGGTGAAACCGAAGCCAATGGGCGCGAAGATCGCAAGAAGGAAGCCCGCCCCGGCAATCATGGATCGGCGTGTAGTCATGTCAGTCCTCTGGTCGTTTGGCCGAAGGCCAGGCCGTTCATAACCCGTCTCTGCGAACGCATTATTCGTCTCATCATCACAAGGTCTTCAAGTATTCGATCAAATCGTTCAACTGGTCCTTCGTCATATCGTTCGTCACCCCGTGCTGGTCGTACGGATTGTACCGCGTCCAGATCTCTTCCAGCGTATCCGCCGTGCCGTCGTGCAGGTAGGGGGCCGAATCGTAGATGTTGCTCAGATGGGGCACGTCGAATTTGCCCTTGTGGTCCAACTCGTGCCGCGTGCCCACGTCGACCTGTGTACGGTTGGTGTAAAGCGGCGGAAAATGGCAATTCACGCAGCGGTCCTTCTTCGGGATTACCCGGCCGTCGTTGGTTCGCGCCCGCTCGAACATCGCCTTGCCGCGGCGTTGCGCGTCGGTCAACTCGGCCCCCAACGGACGGTAGCGATTCGGCGGCCGAGGAATCGTGCAGATGTAGTTCTCCAAGGCCGAAAGCTGCGCGGGTGTAAACGGCTGGATCCGCGTGAAAAAGACCGCCAACCGCGGGCCGCACTGGCGCTGCAGGCTGGGGTTGAGCCCCGTCCACTTAAACGGCGCCGTGTCGAGTATCCCCCGCAGCGTGCGGTTGTCGACCGGGCTGACGCCCAGCCCGTCCGGCTCGATGTCGTACGTCAGCCCGTCGACGTGTCCGTCCGGATGGCACGTATGGCAAGAGAATTGGCGATGGAACGAGATGTTGGCGCTGTGAAACACGCGCTCGCCGTAGCGGATCTTGGTGATCTCCTTGGGGCCGCCCAGATCGATACGTTCGACCGCCGCCATTCGGCTCAGATCGACCGCGGTGAGCGAGTCGTCGAGCGAATTGGCCACGAACGCCGTGCGGCCGTCGGGCGTGACCAGCACGCCGCGAGGGCTGATGCCTGTGGGAATGTGGGTCAGCACAAACTCCGTCGGCTTGCCCAGGTGATTCGGGAAGACGTGCTTCCGCTCGTGTTCGTTGGCCCCTTCGAGCATGGCGGTGAGCTTCACCAGATCGACCACGGCCAGCCGGTCCGAGCCGGAACTGGTGACCAGGGCCGTACGTCCGTCGGGCGTGATGGCCACGTCGGCCGGGTCCGGGAAGCAGAGGTTCGGCTCGTCCAACAGCACCTGATCGACCCGGCCGTCGCGCCAGAGGATCGCCAGCCCGTTGGTGATCGTCCAACCCTGCAAGAGCCGCGTCATGGGCACGAGGTTCTTGGTGCGGTTGAGCGTCGCCAGGGCGTAGCGGCCGCTGGGGTGCCAGGCGATCCCTTGCAACAGATTGGACGCCGGCACAACGATCCGGTCGTCGACCACGGCCCGCCGGGTGTCGATCACCGTCACTTCCGACATCGACGGCGTGCGGGGCGCGACGAAACGCGAAAGTGTATTCGTGGCGTAGATCTGCGAGCCGTCGGGCGAAAGCGCCAACGACCAGGGGCCGCGGCTGGCCGAAAGCCGCTTGATCTCTTCGAGCGTGGCCGTGTCGAGCACCGAAACGTCGCCGGAAGACGTGTTGAGCACGTAGAGCCGCTTTCCTTCGCGATCGGTCAGCAGCCCGTGCGGCTCGTCGCCGACCGGCGCGGTTTGCAGTACCTTTCGCGCGGCCACTTGAATCACCGAGACCGTGTCGTCCAGCCGGTTACTGACGTACGCTCGGCTGCCGTCGGGGCTGAAGGCGACGTCGGTCGGATGATGGCCGACTTCGATCTCGGCGACCTTGCGGCGCAGGGCCACGTCAACAACGCAGACCGTATGCGATGCCTCGCAGGCGACGTAGAGCTCGCGGCCGTCGGGCGTCAAGGCCATATTCAGCGGCGTCTTGTATTGCGGGGCCAGGGCCGTCTTCGGCAGTTCGGTCGGGTGGGCGATCTGCTTCATCGCCGCGTCGTAGTCGAACGGCTTGCCGTGGGCGTTCTCGTGGCAACTCAGGCACGTGTCGCGGTCGACGTCGTTGAGCCCGGCGGCCCGGGCGGCCAAGCGGTCCCGCATGATGACTTCCGGCGTATATTCACTGCCCGGCCCGTGACACGCCTCACAGCCGACGCCCTCGTCGATCGCATACGAATCGCGTGCCCCGGGCGTCCGGTCGTGATAGGCCGACGCATGACATTTCAGGCAGGCGCCGCTATGCTGCGGATCTTCGTCGACGCCAGCCTTCCTGGCGATCTCTGCCGCCTTGGGCGTGGCCAATACGGCATACGCCCGGGCGTGGCCACTGGCCCGCCATTTGCTGAACTGATAGCCGCTCTCGGGACCTTGGTGACACTCGGCACAAGCCATCACGCCGACGTATTGCGGCGCACGCTTCTCGCCGGACGGCTTCGGACGCGGCGGCCACTCGCCGGTCGCCCATGGCCGGGGCGTGGGATGTTCGATCTGCTTCATCGCCGCGGCCATGTCGAGCTTCGGCAGGTTGTGGACCGCGACGTGGGAGCCTTTGACCTGGTGGCAGCCCATGCAATCCTGCTCTTTGGGCATCATCAACCCGGCCGCAACGGCCCGGCGGCGGTCGAGCATCACCTCCCTGTCCATGTACTCGCTGCCCGGGCCGTGACACTTCTCGCACTGCACGCCGTCTTCGGTGACGAACGTCTCGTCCTTCTCCCAATCCTCGGCCTCGGCGCCCGTGGCGTGACATCCCAAACAGACGGCCGACTCTTGCGGCTCCTGCGGAATGCCGCTGAGTTGGGCAATCTTCTTGGCCTCCGGATGGGAAAGCACCGAATACGCCCGGGCGTGTTTTGAAAGCAGCCAGCGGCTGAACTGATGGCCCATGTGCTCGCCCTGATGGCACGACGCACACACACGGGCCCCGACGTAGACCGGATGTTTCTCCTCCTCCGCCGCCGGCAGCGACGCGGCCAGCAAACACATCAACAAGCACGCAGGATGCGAAAAACGCACCGCGGCCAAGGCACCACGGCGCGATGGACACGCCGTACGGGCACAAGTTCCCAAGTCGCCGCGGTGCGATTTGCGCATCCTGTGAACGGAATCACTACTTCTCATCATCAACCACCGTAAGGATCTGATCGGCCGCCACGTCGCTCAATCGCGTCGTGCGGCCGTCGGGCCAGCGGATTTCGACGGTGTCGGCCTTGGCCGATTGGCCCAACCCGAAATGCGGCCGAGGGTCGGCCTGCGATAGGTACCCCGTGACGGGAATCGCGTCGTGAACCTGCTTCAGCGAGCCGGTAGTCACGGTGATCCGCGCCCCGATCGCGTGCGACTTCCCGCCCGGCAGCTTGGCGGCAACCTTCAGCCACCGGTTGCGATTGCCGCCGTCGTTTCGCAACAGCCTAGCCCGATCGTTGAGGTTGATTACCAGCAGGTCCAAATCGCCGTCGTTGTCGTAATCGCCGAAGGTGGCCCCGCGGCCGACGTACTTCTCGTTGAAATACTGCCCGGAGCGGTTGGCCACGTCGATGAACGTCCCCGTGCCGTCGTTGCGCATCAGCACGTCCTCTTCGGCGTACTCGTGATGGGCGTTGCCGTTGCCCACGAAGACGTCGAGGTATCCGTCGTTGTCGTAGTCCACCAGCAGGCCGCCCCAGCCGGTGTACTGGCCGCAGACGACCGCCAGCTTCGACGGCGCGGTGCGGTCTTCAAAATAGTCGCCGCGGTTCATCAGCAAGCAGCCGTAGCCCATGTCGGGCACGTAGATATCGAGCCGTCCGTCGCGATCGACGTCTCCCACGGCGGGGCCCATCGACGACACGCCCTGGCCACCCTCGCCGAACGCCAGCCCGGTGAGCAGGGCCTCGTCCTTGAAAACGCCCTTGCCGCCGTTCTGATAGTAGTAGTTCTCCATGGCGTCGTTGGCCACGTAGATATCGAGCCGGCCGTCGTTGTTCAAATCGGCCACGGTGGCGCTCATCGCCCGGCCGTCGGGGTCCAGCACGCCGGCGGCTTCGGTCACGTCGGTAAACGTCCCGTCGCCGTTGTTGCGGTACAGTGCGTCGGCCTGGCCGCTGTAGCTCAAGGGACCGGGATAGCCGGCAGCGGCATGATAGTCGCGAAACGCCCCGCCGTCGTACTTCAGGTAGTTGGCCACGTAGACGTCCAGATCGCCGTCGCCGTCGTAGTCGAACCAAGGTGCACAGAGACTCCAACGGGCGTCGGCCAGGCCGGACGGCTTCGAGACGTCGGAAAACGTGCCGTCGCCGTTGTTGCGGTAAAGGACGTTCGGCCCGTAGTTGAGCACGTAGAGGTCCGGGTCGCCGTCGGCGTCGTAGTCGGCGGCCGAACAGCCGAAGCCGTAGCCCTGGTGTCCCACGCCGGCCCGCTGGGTGACCTCGGTAAACGTGCCGTCGCCGTTGTTGCGATAGAGCCGGTTCAGCAGTTTGCCTCGCAGGCTTCGGCCGCGGTTATGGCTGACGTCTTTCATCCAGCAGCCGTTGACGAAGTAGAGGTCGAGCCAGCCGTCGCCGTCGTAATCGAACATCGCCGCCCCCGCCCCGGTGCCTTCGACGATGTTGGTCAGGTCGAAATCGCCGAAGCGGTGCCGCACGTCGATGCCGGCCTGTTCGGTGACGTCGGTGAAGACGGGCAATTGAGGTTCGGTCTCTGCGCCCGACAGCCGGGCGGCGGCGATGCATAGCGTCGCAATAGCAACGGTGCCGACGACTCTCGTAGCCGAATTCGCCAGAATTTGGCCGTTTCCCTTTGATCTCCAAAGTCTGGCGACTT
Source organism: uncultured Planctomycetaceae bacterium (assembly GCA_964472545.1). Lineage (GTDB taxonomy): Bacteria > Planctomycetota > Planctomycetia > Pirellulales > Thermoguttaceae > CAYYNP01. The sequence continues at coordinate 15,374 of CAYYNP010000024.1, forward strand.
CGGCTACAGTCTGCGAACACTTCACGGTCGATCCCTCCGAGGTTGTCTCAGTCACCGGGCCGCTCGCCCGCCGAAGGGATTCCGTTCCATAACGCCCCCATGTCGATCCACTCGACAAACAGCCGCTTCTCGTCCTCGGTAAGCGGCAGCGTTCCTTCAGCCGGGGATCCTTCCGCCGGGATCGGCTTCGCATCGGCATCGACCGCCGCGCCGTCCCAGGGCCGCGACGTATTGCGGCCAACGATGTGCCAAATCAGTGGGCTGGTGCGAGCCCGGCCGGGATGGACGTATTTTCCGCCCTGCCCGCGCTCTCTTTCGTCGTGGGTTGCCGTAAGCAGGTTCGCATACGCCCTGTCGACACCCGACACCGCGCCGTCCAGACGCGGCTCGGCCTCGGCTTCCTCGTGGCAGCCAACACACTTCCGCTCGATAATCGGCATCAGATCACGGCGGAAATCGACCGTTCGGCGCCGTTCGGCCGGCAAACACAACGGGATCGACGGCCGGGCGAAGGCCTCTTGGAACGTGTTCTCCGGCGTCAACTCGCCGTCTTCGTGACAGCCGATGCAGCCACGCGGCTCCCGATTCCGTGCCCAAACCCAACTGCACGATCGCAACGCCATGTGGTCGGCGTCGAGGATTTGCAGCTCGATCGGCGTGTTGGCGGGGATTTCGATATTGAACGAGCCGTCGCCGGCCACGGGAACTTCGCCCAAGATCCTGCGCTGGGCCAGCGGCGGGGCGGCGTCCGGCAGCGACGATGCTGCCGTGTCGCGGTTGCTTCCCCGAGGAATGCCCTCCAGTACACGCAGCCGCTTGACCGTGCCCGGCGGAAGCCACTTCGGGTCCTGGAAGTCGCTGAGGTTTACGTTCAGGCAGTAGAGCTTGCCGTGTGGATCGGCCGCGTTGACCACGCTGGAACGCCCGTCCGGCTCGTCGCGGGCAACGATGAGCTTGGCCTGAATGTCGTGGAAGCGAGGGTCATCGAAGATCGGCTCGGCCTTGCCGTTGCTCGGGTCCAACCGCCAAACGCCGTGGGTACGAGAGCCGTCGGCCGGACGGCGCGAGACGAGGATTCGTCCGTCCGGCAGCGGCGAGGGGCTGTGGAACAGACCGTCGGCCGGCCGGGTGATCGGACGATAGGAATGCAGCGGGCGGCGGAGTTGCACGCACGAAAGCGTCCCGGCCCCGTCCCACGGCAATCGATCGGACTCGACGAAGACCGCCAGTCCGCCGGCCGTCGTGCAAGGCATCTGCTTGACGCGTTTGCCCTGGTCGACGCAGAACGCGGCGAAATCGGTGCCGTCGATCGCCACGCCGAATAGCCCGATGCGGCCGAGCGCGCCGCGCCGCAGCGTCGCCCGTTGCCAGGAGGAAAACAAGAGTCTTCCGTCGGCCATCAACACCGGATCGAAGTCGCTCGAGAGGTTGTAGGTCAGGCGTCGCGGCGAGGAGCCGTCGAGCATGCACGAGTAGAGCGCGGTAGCCAGTGTAGTGCCCCGTGTGGTGCCCCGTGCGTTGCCGTGTTCGTTCACCGTGCCCGCGGCGTCGCTGACGAAGGTGATTTGATACCACGGTTCCGTCGAGACGATCGTATAGAGCGTCGACTGATAGCTCGGGCTGCGGCAGTTTTCCAAGTCTCGGGTGATCTGACGCAGGCCGGAGCCGTCGACACCCATCTCGTACACGTTGAAGACGTCTTGCGGCGTCCGCTTCCCGGCGAACAAGATTCGTTTTGCGTCGAGAGAAACGGCCGGATCGCAAGCACCGTAAAAACCACGACTGAGGACCTTCGGCGGCGAACCCGGCGAGACGACGACGATTCGTGCTCCCGCGCCGTATGCCGCGCGGAGCATGCCATCGGCCCAGGGGCCGGCAAGATTGACATCAGAGGCCTGCGGCAATTGCGTCAGCACCATCGGTGCGGGCAGCGGAACTTTCGGAGCCGAAGCCGGTGCGCCGATGGCGCCGGCCGCCCAAAACACCAACGTCCCCCATGCCACACCTAATAGAGAAGCACAGTACATTGCGAGAGTTTCGCTGTTTCCGGAATTGACCGATACGGTCGTACCCCTCACTCTCTGAGTATAGCGTATCGTAGCGGATCGCAAGAGCGGCTCGACAAACATGGCCCCACTCATCGGAGTGGTGCCTGGCAGACAGGCGGTCGGCGTGGTTTCCCACGTCCCGAAAGGCACTCGCAACGACCCGGCTGTGCGTTTCGTGAGGATCGGGCCGATCACGCGTCGGATCGACAAACGGCCAGCCGCAATCGCTACTGCTTCAGCACCAGCACCGGACAATGGGCCAACCGTACCACGCGCTCGGCCACCGAGCCGATCAGCAAGTGTTGCAGCGCCGTCTGGCCGTGGCTGGAAATGATGACCAGCCCGGCGTTGACCTGTTGTGCGTAGCGAGCGATCTCGTGACCGGGGTCGCCGAAGCGGATGGCGGTTTGCGTGCCGACGTCGCAGTCTCGCTTGGCGAGTTCCTCGTGCAACGCCTCGGTGGCGTGTTCCGTTCGGCTTTCGTCGTCGATGGTGGCCCAGATCACGCCCGGATCGGCCGGCTCCAACGGCGGCAGCACGTGGATCACGTGGACGTGGGACGGATCGTCGGCCATTTCCCGCGCGGTGGCCAGTGCGGCGAACGAATCGTCGGAAAAATCGACCGGCACCACGACGGTGTGTCTGGGTAGCCAGTTCATGCTCTCGCTCCTTGATTGCCAGCGGCGTAGGTCTTGCCAACGGGCGACTCGCCCGACTATTTCGGTTCCATCTCCCCGGCCTTGTAGCGTCGCCAGTAGTCGTCCAGCTTCAGGCGTATCTTGCCACTGAGAAGCGCCACGCCAAGGATGTTGGGAAAGGCCATCGAGAGGATCATGAAGTCGGAGAAGTTCAGCACGTTGTCGGCGGTCACGACCGCTCCCAAGACGACGAAGCTGAGGAACAGCATCTTGTAGGCCAACGACAACCGGGGCCCAAAGAGATGCGACCAGCAGCGCTCGCCGTAATACGACCAGGAGATCATCGTCGAATAGGCGAACAGCACTACGGCTACGCAGAGGATCCAGGGGAACCACTCGACGACGCCGGCAAACGCCCGCGACGTCAGGGCGGCACCGTCCTTGCTGGCGACCAGTTGCGCGTATTCCGGATTGCTGTAGGCTTTGGTGATGACGATCACCAAACCGGTCATCGTACAGATCACGACCGTGTCAATGAACGGCCCGAGCGAAGCGACGATCCCCTCGCGGACCGGTTCCTCGGTCTTGGCGGCGGCGTGGGCGATGGCCGCGGAACCGATTCCCGCTTCGTTAGAGAAGGCCGCTCGGCGGATGCCCAGTACCAACACTCCCAGGAACCCCCCGTAGGCCGACTGCCACTGGAAGGCCTCCGAGACGATCACGCCAAAGGCCCAGGCGATCATGTCGGCGTTGGCCACCAGAACGTAGAGTGCGGTCAACACGTAGACGGTGCACATCAACGGCACGATCTTCTCGGCGGTCGCCGCAATCCGCCGAATCCCGCCGATGATCACCAGCCCCACGAGCACGGCCATGATCAGGCCGTACACCCACCCGAGGTAGCCTCCGAAGAACCGGGCCGACCAGCCAAGCTGCGATTCGACCTCCGCCAGTTCTTCGGCGTTCTTTTCGCTCAGATCCAGCAGCGCGAGCGACCTGTCGAGTTCGCGGCGGTCGACATCGGATAGAGACTGCTCATCGAGTCGATTCCTCACGTCGTCGGCGTCGATCGTTTCGGACGCATCGTCCCAGGCAAGCTGCTTCCGCTCGAAGACGCCTTTGATTCGTCCCGTCGCCGTATTGCGTGCCTCGGCCGGATCGCGGCGGACATCTTCCAGTTGACGGAAGGTCCTAAAGTCCGGCCAGTGCTGAGTCATCTGCTCTTGGATGGTTCCCTTCGACTGGCTGACCTGGAAGGCACAGCCTCCGCCGAATGATCCGCCCATACAAAAGACCGCAAAGATCACCGCCAGCACGGCTCCCAGTGCCCCCAGCCCAACGCCCCCGATCTTGATCTCTCGAAGGCCTTGATAGAGATAGCGCATCGGCCCGCCGGAGACGGTGCCGTCGCGATCCACCTTGCGATACATCTGGCTGAGCGTACACTCGGCGAACTTGCTGGTCATTCCCAACAGGCCGGCGACGATCATCCAGAAGATGGCCCCCGGGCCTCCCGAGCCTACCGCGATCGCCACCCCGGCGATGTTCCCCAGTCCGATCGTGGCCGAGAGGGCCGACGCCAGGGCCTGGAAATGCGAGACTTCACCTGTCTCTTCCGGATTATCGTAGCGCCCTCGGATCAACTGGATGCCGTGTGAGAATCCGCGGAAATTGATGAACCCCATGCGGGCGGTGAAGAAGATCGCCCCGATCAGCAACCAGAGGACGACCAGCGGAACGCTTGTGTATTGGACGACGTCGATCTTGCCTTCGCAGTTCTCCGTTGGGCATTCGACCGGACCGGACTCGGGCAACTCCGGCCATTGCTTGGCCGTATCAAACTTCTCTTTGCACTTAGGGCACTGCGCACTGAGCTTTGGCTGAGGATTGAGCCATTTGCCGGTTCCGAAGTCGAAGAACAGCACGGTCTCCAACGGCTTGACCAGATACTTCCCAAAGAACTCGTCGACGCTTTGCTGCCCGCTCCCGCTTGTCTTGTCGGCGGCTTTCTCGTCACCGGCCTCGTCCTGTTCCTGTGTCGGCTTGGCATCGGGAGCGACCGTCTGAGTGGCCGAGTCGGGCCTCTCTTCGGAGGCGACGCCCCAAACGGCTCCGATGAGCAATCCGGCCGTCAGCGCGAGGAAGAAGAAGGTTGTCGAGGTTGGTCGGCGTCTCATATGTCTCGTCGGTCCCTTCCAGTGGTGGGGGTATTGCCGTCCGTGCGACGATCCCGCAGGCCGACCGTTGTCGCGGCCCCAGTCAAAAACGCCCCAGATAACGCCCTTCTACCGAATCAACCGGTCGCTTGTCAACCGGTTGCCGTAGTAGCCGGGGGCGACAGCCCCCGGAGAGATGGGAGCTGTGTAAGCTGCGAATGACCGCTGCTGCCAGCCGTCCGTGGGCTTCCGCCCTCGGCTAGCGTTTTTGGAAATGGCGAGTGTCGCCCATCTTCTCGGCCGGTGATCTACCTATACGCCGAAAGAAGAACGGCCGAGCGGCACGTGGCCGCTCGGCCGTCTCCAGGATCTCTAGGCAGGACGTTTCCGTCCGCCCGCTACGTTGCGTTTAGTTCCACCACCAGTTGCTTCCGCCCGGCAACGTGGCGGGGCGTGCTTCGGCCGGAGTGTCGCTCTGTTCGACCCGGTCGGCGTAGAACCACGAATCGACCTGCACTCCGCCGGAAGCGCTGATGACCCAATTGCGGCCCTTCTTCATCAGGCTGGCCTTGCTATCGACCTGCTTCGGCGCGGGAAAGGCCTCGACTTCCACGTCGTCCGGATCGAGCAGGGTCGACATTTGCAGGCCGGCTTTCTCGGTCAGCCGCTCCTTGGTGACCAATGCGCCGACGATCGCCAATTCCATGCAGTTGCGCAGGTCGCCGAAGATCGGGTCGGCCACGGCCAACTCGGCGTACTTATCGGTCATGTTGTCGGCCCAACGCTGGGCGGTGGGGTCGGCCTTGCCGGTGTGCTGGCGGTTGCCGGCGGCGGTGAGGAAGTCTTCCTCGGTCATTGCTTTGACCGTGCCGCCCCGGAGTTCCCAGGCGAGCCCGTCCGCGTCACGCAGCATCGGCTCGTAGTTGGGCTCCAGCCACCATCGCGGCAGCATGTTCGCCATGCCTCGGCCGGTGGCGGTGATCATGTTCAGGAAGCTGGGCAGCCCGGTGACCGGGGCCGGCTCGAAATTCATCGCCAACCGCTTCATGCGGTAATCGGCGGCCACCAAGACACGGGCGAAATGGCTCGTTGCGGGCACGCCCTGCACCGAGATCTGCTGCGGACCCAGGGCCCGTTCGATACCTAGGGCGGTTGCCTGAGGGTTGCCGATCGTGCGTAGGCTACTGGCGTGACGCCGCAGCCGCGTTAGCCCTTCGGCCGTGGGATCGATCGAGCAGTTGATACCGCCGTTGGCCGCGCCGCGGGCAGTCCGCAAGGCCACCAGCAGGTCGTCGAGCAACATCACCGGCTTACCGGTGGTCACGCCGACGACGTTCCCCTTCGCATCGATCTTCCATCCCTCGCCCGGCCCGGCCAGCACGATGTCCTGCTGCTCGGGATAGACGAAGATGTAGCGGATCTGTTGCAGGCCGGCGAGGTACTTGATTTCGTCGGGCAGCGGTTTCTTGTCTTGGATCGATTTCTCGATCTCAGCCTCGAGCCGTCGCAAGGAGATTTTGCGCATCTCGGCGAACTTGCCCAACTCGCCGGGCACCTCTTGCAGGGCTTCGGCGCTGAGCCGGCTAAGTTTGCCCAGGTCGTCCACGGTCGCATTGCCGAGGATGCCGTCGGCATCGATCGACACCCCGCCCACCGATCGAGTTCGCTCGAAGATCTGGGCGTTTAGCGACGGACAAACGACCGCAACCAGCATCACGGCCGCCGCCGCGAGACTCAGCCGCCGTAGAAACTGTGATTTGCGATGAACCATCGACATCCTCCTGCCGGGGTAGAGGGGAGAAAGCGGACAAACACCCTTACCGTAGACCAATCCGCCGCAGCAGCAAACCGCCGCAACGTGGCCCAACAACGTAGCAAGGATGCACTGTTAGTAAGGTCTCGGCGCGCCTGCGGCGCACCATATGCAGTATTATACTATGCCCCGCGGAGGAGAATTGCAAGGAAATCTCAACCCGCACCCGCTATCGATGGGGGTGCGTGGGCTTGCCTTTGGGGTTGCATTGGCGCGGCCTTTTTGCGGGGCGACGCCTTGCGGCCTCCCGCCCGGTGCGGATAAGTTAAAATTAGGAGGTAAGTGTCCTGTTCTGTAGCCGGGTCCTCGGCCGGCCGGGCTCGTGGTTCGGCTTTGCGCTGCCCGGAGGGGAATTCGGCTGTGTCTCAACTCGCCTACTTGGTGATCCGCGAAGGGTCGAAATGGAGCGACGTGTTCCGGCTGGTGCCGGGGCAGTCGATCACCATCGGGCGCGCGCCGACGAACCAAATCCTCATCAAGGACGAGCGCTGCAGCCGCACCCACGTCGAGGTGTTCGTCTCCGCCGGCCGCTGGACGCTTCGCGACCTCGAAAGCCGCAACGGCACCCTGGTTGGCGAACAACGCGTCCAAGGCGACTGGACGCTCCGCCCCGGCGACGTGATCCGCATCGGCCGGTCACAGTTGGTCTTCGTCCATCGCCTGGCCGAGGCCTTTTCCGACTCCAGCAGCGTCCTGCACGGGCCCGAGGACATGCCGGGCATGTCGGAGGACGACTCGAGCGTTCTCTCGGCTTACGAGCCGACCACGATCACACACCGCCGTGGGCAGACGAAGTACCTTGCTCCCGGCGACGAAGACCCAACCGACGAATCTCGCAGCGGCCGGGCGGCCGGGAAGTTGGCGCGAATTGCCTACGAACTCGGCAAGGCGCCCGACGTCACCGCACTGGCCGACTTGGCGCTTGACGGACTGGCCGACGGGACCCAAACCGACGCCGCGGCGTTGTTGCTGCTGCCGCGGGGTTTCCAGGAAGAGCCGACCGGCGACGCCTTGCAGGTGATGGCTTCGCGGAGCACGTCGGCCAAGCGGTATCATCGCGTATCGAAGTCTCTGGCTTCCACCGTGCTTCGCGAGGGCGAGGCCGTGTTGGCACGTAACGTAATGGGTGATAGCACCTTGGGCAGCAAGGACAGCAAGGGCGAAATCCACACCACCAGCGTGATCTGCGCCCCGGTCCGCCACGGCCGCAAAGTGCTCGGTCTGTTGCACCTCTACTCCACCGATCCGAACAAGGTTCCCGATCCGGAGGATCTCGAGTTCACCCTGGCCGTGGCCGACACGGTGGCCGTGGCGATGATCAACCTCACCCGCCGTCAGGAACTGAGCGAGAACCTCACGCAGGTCAAAGCGGAAAACGTGCAGCTTCGCGAGCGGCTGGGCGTGCAGCGGGAGATCATCGGCCGCAGTCCGGCCATCAAGGAGGTGGCCGAACAGATTCGCCGGGCCGCCTCGGCCAACGCCACGTTGCTGATCCGCGGCGAAAGCGGCGTGGGCAAGGAGCTGGCCGCCAGGGCCGTCCATTTCTGCAGTCCGCGGCGCGAGAACGTCTTCGTGTGCCTGAATTGCGCCGCGCTCTCCGAGGAATTGTTGGCCAGCGAACTCTTCGGCCACGAACGCGGCGCCTTCACCGGCGCCACCGACCGCAAGATCGGCAAGTTCGAGGCCGCCCACCGCGGCACGCTGATGTTGGACGAGATCGGCGAGATGAGCCCGGGTATCCAGGCCAAATTCCTCCGCGTGCTCGAGGGACATCCCTTCGAGCGCGTCGGCGGGAGCAAGCCGATTCAGGTCGACGTTCGAGTGATTGCGGCCACCAACCGCGATCTGGAGCAGGACGTTTCCGACGGCCGTTTTCGCCGCGACCTGTTCTTCCGGCTCCGCGTGCTGGAGATCATTGTGCCTTCGTTGAGGAAGCGGCCCGAAGACATCTCGCTGTTGGCCAACTACTTCCTGCGGAAGTTCAACACCGAGACCGGGCGCAGGATCCAAGGCTACACGTCAGAAGCGACCGCCATGCTGCAGGAATATCGTTGGCCGGGGAACATCCGCGAGTTGAAGAACGTGGTGGAACGGGCCGTCGTGCTCTGCCGAAACGATCACATCGGCCAAGACGACTTGCTGCTAACCAAGCTTTCCACCGCCGGCGACGGCCAAGACGCCCCTGCGCCGCCCGGACAGTTCGAGCCGTCGTCCCTGGCCGATCTCGAGCGTCAGCACATTCTGGCCACGCTGCAACACACCGGCTGGAACAAGAGCAAGACCGCCGGCATCTTGGGCATCGAACGATCGACGTTGGATCGGAAGATTCGACGCTACGAACTGACCGACGATGCGCCGTCGCGGCGGTAGTGGGGGAGTATGTAGTAGGCGGTATGCAGTAGGCCGCCCGGCCGACTTTACCTCCTACCGCCTACTCAAACTCTCCCGCGTCGTACAGCGGCCAGAACTCGGCCGGCGACATCGGTTTCTGACTTTGCGGAACGAACTTCAAGTCGATCTCGGTGATCGAGCGCATGTTTCGGGCGGCCTCGACGCCCTTTTCGATTCTCCGCGGCGTGAAGATCAGCCGCGTCAGCCGCATCGATTCCAGCGGCGAGAGGTCCGTAACTTTCGTCTCGGCGATGTGCAGCCGTTTCAGCGGATGACCTCGTAGCGGAGTCAAGTCCGATACATTCGTCTCGGCCAACGTCACGCTGATCAGCGACGGTACCTCGCGGAGAGGGCTGATATCGCTAACCGGACATCGCGTCAGCCAGAGCATCTCGAGTAGCGGCATCCCCCGCAGCGGGGTCAGGTCGCGAACGGGCGTGTCCACCAGGCTGAGGTTCCGCAACGTCCGGTTTCCGCGCAACGGGCCGATGTCGTCGACCTTGGTGTCTTCCAGATACAGCTCGACCAGGGGCATCCCCCGCAATACGCCGATCTCCCGGACGCCGGTGCGCTCCATGTAACAGACTTTCAGCGGCATGCCTTCCAGCGGACTGATGTCGCTAACGTGCGAGCCGTCCAGGTCCAATCCGCCCAACGGTATACCGGTCAACGGACTGATGTCTTCAATGGCCGGATCCTTGAGCGCCGCGACGAGTCCCAATTGCTCATCGCGTCCGAGGAACACCTCGCCGCTGAAATTCGGATTCTTCGCCTTGATGGCCGCCGCGAGTTCTTGCTGCGTGGTGATCGCCGGCTTCTCGGTGGTGACGGAAGTGCCGGGGCCTTTTCCGGGCAGCGTTGTCTTGGTTGCGGGGGGGGCGGGAGTGACGCCCGTCTTTCCTGAGACCGTCGTCGACGTCCCGGTCACCGTCTGCGTCGCCGAGGGCTCTACCCCGGTTTGACCGCTCTTGCCGCCGCAACCGACGAGCAATGTGGTACCGACGGCGGTCAGTGCGGCGAAGATCGCAAGTTTCAAGGGATTGCTCCAACTAGGCCAGGGCAAACGAGAACCGAATCACCCTACCACCACCTGGCGAGCGCGTCAATCGCATTGGCCGACGGTCCGCCGGACTTGATCGCCCCTGCCGCTTGTGGTAAACACTTCGGCACGAAAGGAACCCGATCATGCCGAAATACCTACTGGGCACCGACAACGGCGGCACCGTCTCGAAGGCCGGGCTGTTTACCACCGACGGCGAGGAAATCGCCGTGGTGGGCCGAAAGACCGAGATGCTCTCGCCACAGCCGGGCCACTCGGAAGTCGACGTCGACGCGCTGTGGAGGGCGACCGCCGAGTCGATCCGGGCGGTGATCGAGCAATCCGGCGTCGATCCGGCCGACATTCTCGCCGTGGCCTGTGCCGGCCACGGCAACGGGCTCTACCTGGTCGACGCCGACGGCCACCCGGTCCGTAACGGTATCTACTCGACCGACTCCCGGGCGAAGGAGATCATCGCCGATTGGACGGCACGGGGCATTCCCCAGAAGGCCCTGCCGAAAACGATGCAGTGTATCTGGCCGGCTCAACCGAACGCCCTGCTGGCGTGGTTGCGAGACAACGAGCCGGCAGCGCTCGATCGGGCCGCCGCAGTGTTGATGTGCAAGGACTACATCCGGCTCCGCCTGACCGGCGAGGTCCACGCCGAGCTGACCGACTTCTCCGGCACGAGCTTGATGAACGTGGGCACCGGCCAGTACGATCCGGAGGTCCTCGAGACGTTCGGCATCGCCGACTGTGGCCATTTGCTGCCGCCGTTGGTGCGTTCGGAAGAGATCTGCGGACACGTTACCGCCGCTGCCGCCGCCGAAACCGGATTGGCCGAAGGCACGCCGGTGGCCGGCGGGCTGTTCGACATCGACGCCTGTGGGCTCGCCTCCGGCATCACCGACCCCACGCAGTTGTGCATGATCGCCGGCACCTGGGGCAACAACCAGTACATCTGGAAGGAGCCGGTGGTCAGCCAAGACGTCTTTATGACCTCGCGCTACTGCATCCCCGGCTATTACCTGATCCTCGAAGGCAGTGCCACGTCGGCCAGCAACCTGGAGTGGTTCGTCGACCAATTCCTCCAGGCCGAACGGGCCGCGGCCAAACAGCAGGGCACCTCGGTCTACGATCTGTGCAACGACCTGGTCGGCAGTACGAAGCCGGACGAGTCGTCGATTCTCTTCCTGCCGTTCCTGTTTGGCTCCAACGCCGATCCCAACGCCAAGGCCTCGCTAATCGGCATGGCCGGCTGGCACACCCGGGCCCACGTCGTCCGCGCGATCTACGAGGGCGTGGTCTTCGGCCACAAGACGCACGTCAACAAGCTGCTGAAGTTCCGCGACCCGCCCGAGTCGATCCATCTGACCGGCGGCGTGGCCCGTAGCGAAGTCTGGGTGCAGATCTTTGCCGACGTTTTTCTGACGCCGGTAGAAATCCCCTCCGGCACGGAGCTGGGCGCGCTGGGAGCCGCCATTTGCGCCGCGGTGGCCGTCGGCTGTCACGACAGCTACGCCGACGCCTGCCGTGCCATGGTCAAGATCGCCCGCGTCCAAGAGCCCGACCCGGCAACCAGGGATATCTACGAAGCCAAGTACCAACGCAGCCGCCAGGCCGCCGAAGCGCTCGGCCCAGTTTGGGCAGAGATCTAACCACCCCCCAGTCCCCAGTCCCCTGCCTCCAAAGATCAATCAAGTACCATCGATCATCAACCCATCCACCCCGCCTTCGACGTCCTCGGCCTCGGAGCCGTGGCCGTCGACGATCTGTTGTACGTCGACGAATACCCGGCGGCGGACTCCAAGGTGCGGGTACATCGGCGAGTGCGGCAGTGCGGTGGGCTGACCGGCACGGCGTTGGTGGCAGCGGCCCGATTGGGGGCACGGTGTGCGTACGTGGGTGCGCTCGCCGATGACGAGCTTTCACAGTTCGTGATCGACAACTTCGTCCGGGAGAAGATCGACACGGCGCATCGCGCCCGCCGCGGCGACGCCCCGCCGGTCCATTCCACGATCATCGTCGGCCGGCAACAGCACACGCGGACGATCTTTGCATCGGTGGGAGGTCACGTCGGGCCGGATTCAGAGAAGCCCCCCGACGAGTTGATCCGGGCAGCCGGCGTGTTGTTGATCGATCATCACGGCCCTGAAGGCACAATCCGCGCCGCTCGCATCGCTCGCAGCGCCGGCATCGGCGTGGTGGCCGATTTCGAGCGGGACCCTGGAGGTGCATTTGAGCGGCTCCTGCCGTTGGTCGATCATCTGGTCGTCTCAGAGCGATTCGCCCGGGAACTCAGCGCGGAGGCCGATCCGGCCCGGGCAGCCTCGGCTTTAGGGGCAAGATACGAATCGACGGTCGTGGTCACCTGCGGCGAATCGGGATGCTGGTATCTGGATGCGGTGTCCGACGGAAAACCTCGACAATTCGCCGCATTCCCGGTGGACGTGGTCGACACGACCGGCTGCGGGGACGTGTTTCACGGGGCCTATGCGGCGGAACTGGCCGCCGGCAGCGAGTTGCCGCGCCGTGTCGCCGTTGCTTCGGTGGCCGCGGCGCTCAAAGCCACCCGCCACGGCGGACAGGAAGGCTGCCCCACTCGAGTGGAGGTCGAGCAATTCCTCGCCCAAAACGGCTATAGTGACTGATTCCACCTGGCCGATGATCGCCCCATCGACGAAACTGTTGATACGTCAGGGCGATTTGGCAATAATGCGCCTTATCCAATTACTCAAACTGTAAGCGGGAGTGAAAAAGGGGGACTGGCTCCGAGTTCGAAACAGGTCGAATCCTCCCGAAAACGGCTGCCGCGAGGTGCCTGTCCCCCTTTTTCACGGTGCTCACCAATGGCCCGTCCGAAAAAGGGGACAGGCACCGTCGGCAAACGCCCCGACCACCTCAAAACCGGGCTCTCGACGGAGCCAGTCCCCATTTTCGGACTCCCGTACTCACGGGTTGAGCAATTACGTTCTCACAAAGGGAAATCCCGCAAGGAGAAAATGCGAATGTCTACCGAACGAGTCACCAGACGCCAATTCGTCCGCGATACGGCCATCGGAGCGGCTGCCTTGGCGGCCGGGGTTTCGACGGTCAAGGTCGGCAACGCCGAAAACGCCGACACTAGCAAGATCGTCAACTACAACCCCGACATGGAGTATCGCCGCTGCGGCAAGACCGAGTTGATGGTCTCGGCCGTCTGCATGGGCGGACACTGGAAGCGGATGGACAAAGTCATCCCGGGGCTGTTCCAGACCGAACGGTGGCTTAGCGCCAAGCTCAACGACAAGGACTTCGAGCAAAACCGCTACGACGTCGTCACCCGGCTGATCGAACGCGGTATCAACTACATCGACGCCTGCACGTGCGAAGAGATACAGATGTACTCGAAGGCCTTAAAGGGCCGCCGCGACAAGATGTACCTCGGCTTCTCGGCCTATCAAAACGAAGTTCGCCGCAAGGAGTGGCGGCCGGTGGCCAAGCTCAAGGAATCGTTGGACAAGTGGATGAAGACCTGTGGGCTGGAATACGTCGACGTCTGGCGGATCACGATGCTCTCGCACAGCAGCCAGCACACGGAGGCCGAGGTCGAGCAGGCGATGGAGGCGTTGGCCTGGGCCAAGAAGACCGGCCGCGCACGATTCACCGGCATCTCGTCGCACGATCGCCCCCACATCAAGACGATGATCGAGAAGTATCCCGAGTCGCTCGACGTGGTCGTCACGCCCTATACCTCGAAGACCAAGGTCCTCACCGACGAGCACGGTCTCTGGGCGGCGATGAAGAAGTGCGACGTGGGCTGGTTCGGCATCAAGCCCTTCTCCAGCGGTTCGCTCTTCAAAGGCAACGGCCTGCCCGACGATCCCCATTGGGAAGAGGACTCTCGCATCGCCCGGCTCACGATCCGCTACATCCTCTGCAACCCGGCCATCACGGGGCCGATCCCCGGCATGATCCTGCCCGAGCAGGTCGACAACGTCGCCCTGGCGGTCAAAGAACGCCGCGAGTTGGACGCTGCTGAGAAGGCCGAGCTGGAATGCGCCACCGAACGGGCGTACGCCAACCTGCCCTATCACTACCGGTGGTTGAACGACTGGGAGTGGGTGTGACGGCCCGCTAGCCCGGGTTGTTCACTGTAGGGTGCGTGGAGCACGGCGCCGCTTGTTGGTGCGTTGCGCAAGCCAGTTCACTCAAGTGCAGATTGCGCTCTGGAATCGCGCGTGCCTGCCGTGCGCAACGCACCAGGGTATGACGGCTCCCTCCACGCACCCTACCAGGAGGTTCCGCGTCGTCGCCGTCTCAACAGCAGCAGAATCCCTCCGCCGACGAGCAGCAACGCCAATGCCCCCGGCTCCGGCACGACGGTAATCGGGCCGTACTGCACCGGGCCGCCGTAACGGCTGATGTACTGCAGGGAGAAATGGGCCACGTCGTCGCCCGGTTCCACGATGGAGCCCAGTGCCAACTCGACGTGCCCGAACGGGCCGTCGAACGTGCCTTGGCCGATGGTGTTGGCGTTGGCGGAAGTGAAAAGACGTGGGGAGTGGTGGGTGGCGAGTGGCGGGTGGTGAGCGTCGGGCGCGGAACGGAAGCGGCCGTCGCTGATTAGGGTCCAGTTCATCACACCGTCGGCGGTGAGGGTGAACTCGCCGGTGGCCGGATCGTACTGAGCGGAGGCCGTGCCTTCGGAACCGGAAGGGCCGGCGTCGCCGGTGAAATTGGAGATCAGGTTGGTGATGTCCTGGCCGTCGACGTTGCCATCGCCACGTCCCAGCGTCCCGCCGGCCGTGTCGTTGTCGACCCAGGTGCGGTTGGCCGCATCGCCCGGCCGCGAGAACTTGTTGATGAGCGTCGTGATATCCTGGCCGTCGACGTTGCCGTCGCCGTTGCCGTCGCCGCCGCCGGCCGTGTGCAGATCGACCTCCACCCGCGTTACCGTCCCCGGCTGCCCCTCCAGGTACCGCAAACCTCGATTGAATACGCCGTAAGCGACGTGCCCCGTGGGGCCGACTCCGGTAAAGGGCGGCGGGACGTTCGTGAAGGTGCCGTGGATTTCACTTGCCGCGATCACCGTATGCGTCGAGTTGCCCGGCGCCGACACGCCGACGACGTCCAGCGCAAGCGTGGAGCCGGGCTCGATCTCGGCGTTTGGCACCGTAATCCGGGCGTCGGCGCCGTCGCCCAGTCCCCAGATGACGGTGCCGTTGCCGTGGACGATCATCGTATCGGTGACCGTGATCCGGCCGCCGTTGCCCATCCCCAGCACGCCGTTGCCTGTGGCCTGCCCTCCGTCGCCGCCGATCAGCAGGAATTCGCCGGCGTCGAGCCGCGAGCCGGTGCCGGTTACCGCGACCTGGCCGTCGCCGGTGTTCTCGAAGCCGAGTGCCGTCCATGCGGCGGAGACAGTGCCCCTGTTTTCGACGACCAGCGTGCCGCGTCCGGCCTCGCCGATCAACAGGCCATCCGAATTGTCCCAAGTGGAGTTGGCTCCGGAAACCAAGACGCCGCCGTCGCTGCTATCGAAGAAGCCGACGCTGGCCCAGGTGTTCGCGACGACGGCGCCGTGTTCGATGAACATCCGGCCCCAGGCCCCGTCGCCCACGACCAGCGGGCCCGCGTTGGCCCAACTGGAGTTCGCCCCCGAAACGGTAACCGTGCCTTCGGCGGCGTCGGCAAAGCCAATGAAGCCTTCGGCGCTGGCGAGTTCTGCGCCGGCGGAAATCGACAGCGTGCCCCGGCCGGCCTCGCCCACGATCAGCCGGTTGGTCAGTGTCCAGGTGGAGCCGGGGTCGTCGAGCGTGACGTCTCCCTCGGAATTCTCGCCGAACCCGATGCTGCCGAAGTCGGCCACCACGTCCGCTCCGGCGTCGACGCTTAGCGAGCCGCGGCCGAAAATGCCGACGAGTGTTCCGTAGGCGCCGCAGTCCCACGACGATCCGCCGCCGGAGACGGCTACCCGTGCCGTCTCGCCCGACTCGTCGTCGATCGACAACAGCCCGCTCTCGACCGTTCCGCCGCCGGTGACGTTCATCGTGCCGGCAAAGAGTTGCACGTCGCGGGAGACGAGCGTGCCGCGATGATTGATCTCCCCCCCGTTGAGCACGACGTAGCGGGCAGCGACCGTGCCGTCGACGGCGGCCTGACCGCCGGCGAGTTGCAAGGTCGTGACATCGAGCCGGCCGTGCACTTCCAGCAAGCCGTCAAAAACTTGGGCCGCGGTGGTCACTTCCAAGTCGCCGCCGGAAGCCACCACCACGCGGGCGTTCGGTCCGTCGACGACGAGCGCCCCGGCGGCGCGGCGTCCGCCGACGGTGACCGTGTCGTCGAAGACGAACGCGTCGGTCAAGGCGTCGGGTACGGCCCCTTCGGCACCGCCGGTCCAATGCTGCGTCGAGGTCCAGACGCCGTCGCCTTGGCCGTCCCAGTCCAGCGGCACCTTGAAGTCGGCAGTCGCCGTCAGCGCCGAGCCATACTGCGGGAAGTCGGCCCCCGCCTGTGTGGCCAGGTCCGGGCCGTGTACGAAACTGGCGTTGAGCAACACGCCCAGCACGTCCTCCTCGTCGAAAACCTCGGCGCCCGGCGGATTGGAGTAGCTTACGTGCCAGGTCTTCGTGTCGTTGGCCGAAAGCGCCATGACGTACTCGACGCCGGCGCTGAGATTCACCAAGGGAATCACGCCGGAGAGATCGACCGTGACGATGAACGCCGGCCAATCGCTATCCGGCCCGCGTGCGTCCCAAGGCTCGATCACCGGCGAAAGGGCCGCCACGTTGAACGAACGGTTGCCGTTGGAGAACGTCGCCCGCGAGGCAAACGCGTCGTAGCCCTCGTAGAACCGCAGACGCAGACTGCTGGCCGCCAGATCGCCGGCCGAGGCGTCCGCCTCGGTGGCGAAGACGATAAACGACGCGGCGTCGGCCGTGGCGTCGACCGGCTGGATCCAGCGGGTTCCCGCCCGGCGATGGCGGAACGTCCCCGGCCACTGCTGATCGATGATCTGCGAGCCTTCCAGTCCCCAGGTGTACGATTCGATTGGCGAGAGCCCGATGCGATCGAGCACGTCGATCACCACCGGATCGGCGGAAACGCGACCACACGTGAAGCAGACCGATAGCGCGAGAGCGAACAAACCGAAGCAACGCGTCATGGCAATCACCTCTCGCGGCGGAAATCGCGAGCCCGTTTGGTCGACAAGGCCCCACGTCCATTCTATTCGCCGGTGGCAATACACGCAAGAAAACGGTTCGTCGCCCCCCGGCCGCGCGGCGTCGGAGAGTATCGCTGGCTCGGGTAAGCCGCTAAAATGGGGCGGCGCTGGCGGGGGCCCGTTTCCCGGTCCTTAACTTGGCAATTCCTTCCGGAGAGAGGCGACATGAACGGATCACAGACCGATCGACGCGGCTTCTTCAAGGGCTCGGCTGCGGCCCTGGCTGGCATGGCGTTGGGCGATTTGGCGTTATCCTCGGTAGCGGCGGCAGCCGAACCAAAGTCGAAACCGATTCGCCTGGGAGCACCCGTCTTCGGCGCGCCGAACGATCCGGAGGAACTCGCTCTGGCCCATCGAAAACTCGGCTATCGGGCGGCATACTGTCCCGGCGTGCGGCTGGACGACAAGGACCGCATCCGCGACGTCGAGGCCGCCTTCGCCAAGCACGACGTGGTGATCGCCGAAGTCGGGCGCTGGGTCAATCTGATGGACGCCGATCCGACGCGCCGGGCCGCCAATCTGAAGACCGTTACCGACGGGCTGGCCCTGGCCGACGCCGTGGGGGCCCGCTGCTGCGTCGACATCGCCGGTTCCTTCAATCCCAAGGTATGGTACGGGCCGCACCCCAAAAACCTCTCCGACGAGTTCTTCGACGCGGCGGTCGAAAACGCCCGGAAGATCATCGACGCCGTCGAGCCCCGCCGGGCCAAGTTCTGTTACGAGATGATGGGCTGGGCGTTGCCCGACAGCGTCGAGTCGTACCTGGCGATGATCGAGGCGGTCGACCGCGACGCGTTCGGCGTACACCTCGACCCCTGCAACCTGATCAACTCGCCCGGGCGCTTTTATCGCAATACACAACTGCTTAACGAGTGTTTCGACAAGCTCGGCCCACACATCGCGAGCTGCCATGCAAAGGACCTGCGGTGGGAAGTGGAGATGAACGTTCACTTCCGCGAGGTGACCCTCGGCGACGGCGCGTTAGACTATCGCACGTATTTGAAGCGGCTGGCGGCACTGCCCGGCGACGTGCCGTTGATGGTCGAACACATGCAAGGTGCCGAGGAATACGACCGCTCGCGACGGCATCTGTTTGAACTGGGCAAGGAGATCGGCGTGCGGTTCGAGTAGGCCGAAAACACGCCTTCCCGTCTAGCCGCGGCCTGGGCGTCTTCCGGTACGAGGCCCCGAGCCGGCAGCCTCGTCCTGTTGATCCTGCAATGCCGTCCGGATTGCTCTGACGAGAAGTTACCCCGGCTTCGCACGGCGACCAATTCGCGCCGCCTGAGGGTGCTGCCGACAAGTCGTTTTGAGACTTCGGCTTACGTCGATCGGAAAGCGGCCCTTACGCTTCCCCCCACGAGTGCTGGTGCCCAACAATACGTCGTGGTCATTCCTAACCTGTTTAATGCCAGAGGGTTACGACGCCTCGCACGGCTCCGTTGCCGGTCAACATTTCGACCACCGACTTACGTCGACCACGCCGATGGAAATGCACGATGCAACCTTCGTGTCCGCAATGGGTTACGCTGTCACCACATGCTTGTCGATCGTCGTAACTTAACGCGGCATGGGGTTGACCGATCTGCTAATTCGATGTAATTGCGCCCGAAAACTCCGCTGGCCAACAATCCGTCGCATGGGTTTGACTGGGGCGACTGATCTCAATCGGTTGCCACTGGCTGCTTGCCAGCCAGTGTTCGCGGGGCTACGATGCCCCGTGCTGCGGCGCCCCGAGAAAACGCCGCGTGACGAGCGACGAGGCCCCCGGACCCACCGGCAACCTCTTGTGCGTTCCACACCCGCGTAATGCTATGGATGACTATATCCCGCGCAGCATTCTAAGCGACGCTCGACTCGACAGGTTTCGAGCCATGCCGTTCGATAACGCCTGGTCTGAGATCATTGAGATCTGGAGCAAGGCTCCCTCGCTCTTCTCAGGTCCGGGTCCGCTGGGAACAAAGGAGATCCCCTTGGAATCCCAGTTCTGCGACTGGCTGGTTTACGAACACCCCGAAAGTGAAGCCCGCTTTCACGCCGAACTCGGCAACTCGAGTCTCTACGTTCGAGCCTACTGTTTGCACGCACTCATTCGCATGTATAGCCGGCTCCTGTTGGACTTACCGGATGACGTCTTGAAGTGCGAGGCAAAGTTGAACAGTGTGCATGGCTGTAGTGTGGGCACGACGTCGTTTCGTGACCACTTCGATCAAGAACTGAGGGCGGTGTGGCGATTCCACGGAATAGACGTACCGGAGTCAGACTGGGAGAGGTGGCGCAGAGCGCTTGACGAAGTCGACGCGCAGTGGCCTGGAAAGCCCCGAGCCTGCCCAAGATGCGGCTCGGAGTTCGTGTCCAACTTCAACCGCGGCCAGTGCCCCAAGTGTGGGCACCTGTTCTTCGCCAGCAACCCGAGCGCTGGCAATGATCCGGATAATCGGGCTCCCGGATTCCCTCCTCCACACACGAGCCGGAAGGACTAACGCGTCGCCCCGGCGGAGGCAGCCATGGGGTCAGACTCGGGATTCGGGATTGAACGCACCACCGGGGGCAGACTTAGAGCGTCCAGCCGAATCGCACCGAGATATGGCGAGGAAAGTGGCGTGGGTCGAAAAGACGCAAGACCTGAATCCGGAATCCCGAGTCCCGAGTCTGACCCCTACGATCCTTACTGGTTCGGCACCTCAATCGTCTCCGGCCCCTGGGCGCCCTCCATGCCGACCCCCAGCGTTGCCAACGCGTAGCCGCGGCCGAGGTGGCTCAGATCGCGATAGAATACGACCTTCGGCGGCAGCGTGGTGGCGTCGAGAATCGTCTGGATCCGCACCGACGTACCGCCGCGGTCGAAATAGCCGACCGCTTGGACCTTGTAGACGCTTCCCCGGGCGCAAACGAACGGCATCAGGGCTTTCATCTGTGCCAGGTCCACGAAGCCCTCCGAGAGCAGCCACGTCTCGTGGCGCCGGCCGTCTTCGGCCTCGATCGGGTTGGGAATCCGCTCTACGATGATCTGCTCGATCAACTCCTCGTCGATGCCGGGGATGCCCGCCAGCACGGTGCGCGACGTCTGGTTGATGTTGATCCGTCCCGGAATCACCGGGGCCGGGTTGATCGTGGTGTAATCCATCAGGATCGGCAGATAGACGGTCATCGCGATCGGTTCCTCGGCAAACATCGGCTGCAACACGCGCGGCTGCTGCTCGCCCTTGAAGGTCACTTGAACGCGTTGGCCGATCAGGTCGAGAATGGTGGTCAGCTTCAGCCGGCCGTTCTTTTTCAGGTCCAGTTCGCCGCCGGTATACATCTCGCCCTGCCGCGAGCCGCTGTATTGCCGACTCTGCTGGCGATAGCCGACGATGAACGTGGCGTACGGGGCACCGATCTTTTCGACGAGTTGCTCGTAGAGTTCCTCCATGTCGTCCTGGTTCAGGTCGATCTTCGGCTCACCCTCGGGCGTGAGGTTCACCTCCATGCTGTGCAACGTGAGGTAGGCGGCCCAGCCGCGGTTCATCGTGCCCTCGATGTTGTCGACGTTTTCGATCGCCTCGGCGTCCGGCTCGCCGGGGTCGGCCAGCCCGTTGTGGTTGTGGTCGGTGCCGAAGAGCAACTCGGGCGTGACGTCGCGAACCAGCAGCAGCTCTTCGATCGTCTCCAGCGGCCCGTTCTTCGGATAGTAGGGCGGATCGCATCCGGAGTAGTAGTCGGACTCCGCCCCATAGTCCCGCGGCCCCTCGTCTTCGTCGATCCAATCCAAAATCGCGTCGGCAATGTCTTCGGTCATGCCCGGCAGGCTCATCAGCAACTCGCGGCCGGCGTCTTGCCCGTACTTCTCGTCCAACACGGCCAGCAGGTTGATATTCAGCTTGGTCGATTCGTCCTCCAAGCCGTAGCGGACGCCGCCGTAGTAGCCGTCTTCCATGCCGGGCGCGATGATCGCGAACCGTTTGGCGTCGTCGACGTCGCCGTCGCCAAGGTACTGCACCAGCCGGCCGCCAAAACGTTGCTGATTCTGGTACCAGCCGCCCTCTTGTTCCTGGTATTCGGCATCGCGGGAGAGAAACAGCCGAACCATCTCCATACCGGAGTCGGCCGCCGCGCGGGCTTGCGTCTGCCGCGAGGACAAATCGGCCCCGCGATGCTCGACGAACATCAACTCCGCAAACGCCAGGCAGACCAGCGTAAGCATGGCGACGACCACCAGCACCATGATCAACACCATGCCGTTTCGGCGGCGCGGCCGGAAGCGCCGCCGGACGGACCTCGATCTGGGATTTCGTGGCATCATCGTCCTCCGCCTCCGCCGGCCGGCGCGCCGCCTCCGCCGCCGGCTGCACCACCACCCGCGGCTGCGCCGCCGAACGTTGATCCCGTGCCGCCGGTCTCGTCCGTTTCGTCCGTCGTTTCGGTGTCCGTCTCCTCGTCCATGGCCTCCAGCCCGCCGTCCTGCGTGGTCGCTTCGGCCGCCGGCAGATGGACCACCAGGCGGAAGACGCGGCAGTTTTCGTCGGTGATCGGTTCGGTGTCGGCCATCAACGCCGAGTAACGCGAGTTGGCTTCGGCGACCGGGCGCAGCCGCTTGGGAACGATCCAGAGCGTGATTTCGACCGCCAGCGGCAACCCGCCGCGTTCGTCGGAGTCCCACTCCTCGACCACTTCAGTGCCGTCGTAGTAGAGGAACTGGACGGCGGCCACCTCGGGCGCGATCGGCAGCAACTCGTTCTCGATATCGGAGAGTCCGCCCTGATCGGCGGCGTAGACGGTCGTGGCGCGGTCGAGCTCGCGCCGATAGAGCCCGGCGGCGTTTGCGTCCACGTTGCCGCCGTACGAGGCCCCGGCGATCGGGCTTCCCAAGACGTAATAGGCAACCGTCTTCACGTCGCTAACCACGTCGACCACCGCCGTCTGGCCGTCGGCCGAGAGCATGCCGGCGTATTGATCGCCGCGCGGCATGCGGCTGGTGTCGAATTGGATTTCGCACGCGTTGCCGTAGAAACCCGGCACCGACGGCACGGCGGTAGAAGTGGCGATATCGGTGGTGGCGGCGGACGTCAGATCGTCGATCGCTTCCATGTCTTCATCGGCCAGGCCCAAGTCGCCGGCCGCGGCCGCCAGCGACGCGGCCGACATATCTACGCCCTCTAGCATCTTCTCGGCGTCGATCGGGTCGTAGCGCACCGCACAGCGCAGGTCGTCGGCGATTCGCCGCAGCAGCGCCCGGGCGAGTTGCGACTCTTCGACTTCAGCCTGCCCGCTGTCGAGCAGGCGCGCATGAAAGTCGACGGCGCCGACGACGGCGATCACGACCAGAGCGCTGAGAGAGAGCGCCAGGATGACTTCGAGCAGAGTAAAAGCGCGTCGCTTCGTGAGCCTGAGATCGGAAGTCATGAATCTGTCCCCCCCGATTCATCCGTACTGCCTCCCGCCTCGTCCACCGACTGATTCGACAACTCGAATCCTTCATCGAGAATCCACCGATCAATCGAATAGACCACCGGCCGTTGCCGCTCCGGCAAATCCTGCTCCACCGTCACGCGGACGACCAACATGCCTTCCTCTTCAGACGGCTCGGTGCGTATCGAATAGAGCCAGGGGATGCCGCGTACGTCGAGGCCGTCGATCGTGTCGAATTGGGCCCGTTCGACCGGCTCGGCCGGCAGCGCGCCGCAGGTGATCTCGGCCAACTTCGTTTCGCAGAGCAACTGGGCCTGGGTCAGATCTCGGGCGATCTCGGCGTCGCGCATGCCGCGGCCGGCCATCTCGCCGAGCACGGCCAGCGTGCCGCAAAGGATGGCCAACGCCAGGATCACTTCCAGCAGAGAGAACCCACGCTTCATGGCTGCAACTCGCTTCATCGCTGCAACTCCTCGACAAGCTGGATTTCGCCGATCGTGATCGTACCGGTCAGCCCTCGAAGCGAGAGGATGATGCAGCGGTTGTCCTGGTTCTTGACGGCGAGCTGTGCGGTGGACGTGGTGCCGTCGGGATAGAACAGGATCGGATCGGACCAGCCGGCGGCCGCGGCGTCGGCCAGGTTGGTGTCGGCCGTCAGCGCCGCGGCGCGGGTGTCGGCGGCCGTTTGGCTGCCGGCGAAGGTGACGCCCTCGGGCAGTTGCTTTCCCCCGGAGCCTGCGCCGCCAGCAACGTTCATCTCTACCAGTGCCGGATCGGTTGCTCCCGCGGCCGGCTGATCGAACATGTCGCCGAAGAGCGGGTCGTCGGCCGTGACGGCCGTGGCCTTGCACTCGATCTTGTACTCCGCCGCATCCAGGCAATACTGAAAGACGTACGTCTGCCCGGAGTCCATCGCGTCGACCCGGGCGCCGCCCCAGGCCGCGCGGATCTGCTCGGCCGCGATCGAGAGCCGCCGATGGGCGAAGGCCTTATCGAGCATCGGCCAGGCGATCGCCGTCATCGCCACCAGGATCGACAGCACCAACAGCACTTCCATCAACGTGAAGGCCGGGCGCGGCACACGGGCACAATGCTGGCGGCGAAAGCTCATCGGCGTGGCTCACTCCCAGTTGCCGATCGGTTCCGGGTTGCTGGGGTTTCCGGCCGACCAGACGTCGAAGCCAGCCGGGTTTTGCTGGCCCGGGCAGGCGTACTGATACGGCTGGTCCCAGGGGTCCAGCGGCACCTGATTGCCATCGACGTACGGGCCGGACCACTTGGCCGGATTGGGCAGATCGCTGGGGGCCTGGGGCGACACCAGGATGTCCAGCGACGTCGGGTACGTGCCGATGTTCAGCTTCCACCGGGCGATCGCCTTTTCGAAGACGCCGATCTGCACGCGGGCGGTTTGCTTGTTGGCGCTTTCCTGGATCGGCCCATAGGCCAGCACGGCCATCGAGGCCAACGCCACCAGGATCACCAACACCAACAGGACTTCCATGAGGGTGAAACCGCCACGACGGCGGCGGGGACGGGAAGCGTTCATGGTCGAGACTCCTTCTTCTATCGCGGGAGTTTTGAGTTGCTTGGGGGACCGTCGGTCGTTCTTTGTTCGGGCGCGACCGCCGGTTGTTGTTCTTGTTGTCCGGGCGCGACCGCCGGTCGCGGCTTTATATGGTGCTGCTCATCTTGAGGATGGGGAGTAGCAGGGCGATGACGATGACCAATACGATGGCGGCCAGGATCAGCAGCATGATCGGCTCCAGCAACTTCACGGCCACGTCGAGCCGGCGCCAGGTGCGTCGCTCGAGCGAATCGGCCACGCTGATCAACACGTTTTCTAGGTTATTGGCTTGCTCGGCCACGGCGATCATCTCGATCACCGTGGGCGGAAACTGACCGCTCTCGGCCAGCGGCTCGGCCAGCGGCTGGCCGGCGGAGATGTTCTCCGTAGCATCTTGGATGGCGATTGCCAGCACCCGATTCGCCGTGGCATCGCTGGAGATTTCCAGCGCCCGCAGGATTGGCACGCCGTTGCGCAGCAGCGTGCCCAACACGCGGCAGAACCGGGAGACGGCCAAGTTCAGGAAGATCGCCCCGGCCACGGGCACGTTCAGCTTGAGTTGATCGCGCCAGAGTTTGCCCGACTCAGTATCCAAGAGCCACTTCACATAGAACACGAGCCCCACCACGGCGGCCGCGATGGGGATGCCCCAGATCCGCAGGTTGGCGCTGAGCCAGAGCAACATGTCGGTCACGAGCGGCAGCTCGCCGCGTTCGCGCAGGCGCTCGAAGATATTGGCGAATTTCGGCACGAAGAACACCACCAGCACGACGACCACGCCGAATCCCACCACGGCCAAGAACGCCGGATAGGCGATCGCCCCCATGGTCCGCTTCTTGAGATCCTCTTGGGCCTCGGTGAACTCGGCCACGCGCGAGAGGGCTTCTTCCAGGAACCCGCCTTCGCCGCCGGCGCGGATCATGCTGATCGCCATCTCGCCGAAGACGCGCTCGAATCGGGACATCGCCTCGGCCAGCGTGGCCCCTTCTTCGATGCGCCGCTGCACCTGCCCGAGCACATGGGACAGCCGGCCGTGCGACGTCTGGTTCTTGATCACCTCGACCGCCCGCAACAACGGCACGCCGCTTTGCAGCAGGTCGGCGAGTTGTCCGTAGGTCGAGGCCATCAACTGGGCCGGCACGCGGCGGATGCGCTGGTCCTCGACGACCGGCGAACTGGCTTTCACTTCGATCGGGAACAGTTCGCGAGCCGCCAACGTGGCCAGCGCCTCCCGCTGGCCGACGGCTTCAAGGTTTCCGGAGATTCGCTCTCCGGCATGGTCGCGCGCGATGTAGCTGAATTCGGGCATGGCCTACGATGCGTCGGAGCGTTTCTTCTGTGCCATCTCAATCGTGTTGCCCTTGGTCACTCGCAGCACTTCCTCGACCGACGTGCGGCCGTTGAGCACCTTGATCCAGCCGTCCTCTCGCAGCGTGTGCATCCCTTCCTTCAGCGCTTGCTGGCTGATAACCCAGGTGCTGGAGCGCTCGTGGGCCAACTCGCGGATGTTCTCGGTGGTGACCATCAACTCGAACAGCCCCAGCCGGCCGGAATAGCCCACGTGGCGGCACTTGCGGCAGCCGGCCGCCCGATACAGCGGCCCGGTTTCCTTGAGCTTCTCCATGGGGAAGTCGCTCGGCAATTCGCCGGGGGCGGGATCAAAGGGCTCCTTACAGCGCGTGCAAAGCGTCCGCACCAGCCGCTGGGCCATCACCGCCTCGACCGTGCTGGAAACCAGAAACGGCTCGACGCCCATGTCGACCAGCCGCGTGTACGCGCCGGCCGCGTCGTTGGTGTGCAGCGTGCTGAAGACCAGGTGGCCGGTCAACGACGCCTGAATGGCGTTTTCGGCCGTCTCCAGGTCGCGGATTTCACCGATCAGCACGATGTCCGGATCGTGCCGCAGGATGGCCCGCAGGCTGTTCGCGAAGCTCAGGCCGATCTTCGGATGCACCTGGATCTGGTTGATCCCCTCCAACTGATACTCGACCGGGTCTTCGGTCGTGATGATCTTCGTTTCCGGACTGCGGATCTCCAGCAGCGAACTGTAGAGCGTGGTCGACTTACCCGATCCGGTCGGGCCGGTGACCAGCACGATGCCGTGGGGCAACTGGATCAGTTCGCGATAGATTGCGTAAAGGTTGTCTTCCATGCCGAGCTTCGAGAGCGTGAAGTCCATCGCTCCCTTGTCCAACAGACGAAGCACGATGCCTTCGCCGTGGATCATGGGAATGATCGACACGCGGACGTCGACCTCGCGGCCGCTCACGCGCAGCTCGATACGGCCGTCTTGCGGCAGGCGGCGCTCGGCGATGTTCAAGCGAGCCATGATTTTCAGGCGGCTGATGATGGCCGCCTGAAAACGGCTGATTTCCGGTGGGATCGGCTGCTGGTGCAACACGCCGTCGATGCGGTAGCGGACGTGCAGCCCGGAGGCCTGCGACTCGACGTGTACGTCGCTGGCCTTCAGGTCGATCGCCTCGAGCAGGATCTCGTTGACCAGCCGCACCACCGAAGGCTCTTGGGCCATCTCGGAGAGTTCGGACCCGTCGGTCTCGATCTCGTCGACCAATTCCAGCCGATCGTCGACCGTCTGGGCCAACAGCCCCTCGACCGTCTCGCTGCCGACGCCCAGATGGGTCTTGATCAGCTTGTCGATTTCGGACCGGGCTGCCAACACGGGGATCACTGTCAGCCGGGTGGCCACGCCCAATTCGTCGAGCGGGTAGAGATTGAACGGATCGTTGGTGGCCACCACCAAACTGCCGTTCTGCTGCCGAACGGGGAACATCATCTCGCGGTGGATGAACTTCGGCGGGAAGCTCTCCAGCAGCGAGAGGTCGACCTCGGCGTCGGCCAAGTCGACGAAATCCAGCCCGACCTCTTCGCCCAGCGCCTTCAGGGCGATTTCCTCGCTTACAAACCCGAGGTCGACGGCCGCCTGGTCCAGGCGCGTGCCTTCGCCCTGGGCTTGGCGAGAGAGCTCCAACTGACGTTGGTCGAGGAGCCCTTTGCGTAAGAGGATTTCACCAGCTTCCATGGTCGGTTATCGTCCGAATCTGAGACGACCTCGGTCGTCGAGTGGGAAGGAACGCGGCCGCGATGTGGGTGGGTGCGGACGATCGCCTCGTGGCGGACCGCATACTTCCACCATAAACCGAATACACCGCACAAGTCCAGTGGGTTTCCCCTTCCGTACCCGGTATATGCACACCCCGGGCCGGCCGGAAGCCGACCCGGGGAATTGTGCGTATCACCGCATGCGATCGCCGGGTGTAGTTCGCCCAAACGCCGCGGTTCTTGCTAAACGCTTGCAGCACTCACTCAGAGTGGTTAACTTACGGGGCAGGGTCACCCCCGCCTCCGCGGCGACCGCCTCCGCCACGACCGCCGAACATCGCCCTGCGGTCCAGCTCAAATGGCTCGCCCTTGAGCTTCTTGAGGATCTCGATCTGCTTGGCCGTCAGCACGGCTTTGGCCTTCTCTTGGGCCTTCGTGGTGATCTCTTCCATCTGCTCACGAAGCTGACCGAATCGCTCACGGCGTTCCTCTGCCGGCACGTCGCGCAGTCCCTCGAACAGCTTCCGTCGGGCTTCCTGCTGCTCCTCGCCGATGGCGGTGAGCTTCTTCGTCTGCTCTTCGGTGAGGCCCAGCTTCTTGGCGATTTCATCGTCGCCGAGCGCCCGATCGCCCATCATTTGGACGCGGATCTGCTGGAGCCGCTCTTGCTGCATAGGCAGAAGGATCTTGTTGGCCTTTGCGGTGATCTCCTCAACTTTCTTCTCGATCTTGCCGCGCATCTCCTCGAATTTCGCGCGACGCTCCTCCTCGGGGAGATCGCGGATGCCGGAGAACATGCCCTGGAACTCCTCGCGAAGTCCCTCGCCGAGCTTCGTGAGTTCTTCCATCTGGCCTGGAGATATCTCGAGTTCCTTCTGAACTTGCTCCAAACGCAGCAGCATTAGCGGGTTGCTCATCATCCCGCCGCCTGGGCCTCTTCCGCCCCCTCGACCAGGCTGTGCCTGGGCCGAAGCGGCCAACAGCGTGGCCACCACGGCGGCCAACACCAATCTACTCATCACACGGGTCATCTTGGGCTCCTTTCGCTCCACTGGACCTGAACCGGGACTTGCCGAAGGCCGGGCAACTCCTATTTGTCGTCCCGGCTCCCATACGATCGACGGCCAGACCCCTGCAATTGTTAGGGGTCCAGACCGTTACATCTTAATAAACCCCGGCTCTTGGGTAGGGTTCCGTTGCCACAATCCACCACAACCGCGAAACCGATTCCAACACTGCGGGGTTAGATTGGATGGGGATGGGGACCCGTAGTTATTGCCGGGAATCGACCGGTATTTGCTTCAATCGCCAAAGGCAGGAGAACCGACGATTGCCTTAGGGCCGTCGGCTAGTTATAATGGTGCATCGACTGTATGCCATCCCTGGGGAGGGACTTGTCGTGAGAAGAAACTGGAAGCTCTTCGTCGCCACCGCGCTCTTGTCCGGGGCATCCGTGATCCTGGCAAGCGATGCTGTCTACGGCCAGGGTCGTTGGGGCGGGCGCGGACCAGGGGATGGCGACCGCAGAGATGGCGACCGCAGTCCCGGCGGCGGATATCAACGTCCGGGCGGACCTCCCGGCGGGGGATATCAACGCCCAGGCGGACCTCCCGGCGGCGGATATCATCGTCCAGGCGGACCTCCCAGTGGCGGATATCATCGTCCAGGCGGACCTCCCAGTGGAGACAACCGCTCGGGCGGGCCATCGAGAGACGAGAGCCGCTCGTCGGCCGACGATGCCGAGCGGCGGCTTCGTTGGTATGGGGAGATCATGAAAGGCTGGGATGCCAACGGCAACGGGATGATCGAGGAGAGTGAGGTCGAGGGCCGCAGACGCTACTACGCCGTCAGGATGTTGCAGGGAGCCGGTCTCCCGGAAAAATTCCCCATTGCCATTACTAAGATCCACGAGGGCCTGAAGAAACGCGCGGGCTCCGAGGGGGATAAGCAGAACTCGAGCGACGAGAACAAGATCCCCGGTTTCGGCGTGGAGTCGGAGTTGACTCCTCCGCCGGGGTTCGGCAAGCCGGACGACGAAGACGAGCCGCCCGCCGGGTCGCGCGGTAGTTCGGGAAGCTCCGGCACCTCCAACCGCAGTTCGCCGTCCCACTCCTACGGATCGACGGGGCACTCCCAATTGCGAGATCACGCCCGGGGACTGGTCAAGAAATACGACAAGAACGGCAACGGCGTACTCGATAAGGACGAGTGGGGCGAGATGTCCCGCAGCCACTGGTCGGCCGACCTCGATCGCGACAGTCGGATCACGTCCGATGAACTCACACGCTGGCTCGTGGCGCAGAACCGAGAGCGGTCGGGGGATTCGGGCGGGTCGACGGACGTCGTGGCCGCAAGCCACCGTGTGCTGACGACCGCCGAGCGCCTTCCCGGCGGACTGCCCTCGTGGTTCGAGGAAAAGGACGCCAACGGCGACGGCCAGGTCGCGATGTGCGAATACGAGAGCAACTGGAACGACTCGAAAGTCAGCGCGTTCTTGCGCTACGACTGGAACAACGACGGCATGATCACGCCGCGCGAGTGTCTTTACACGGAAAACGACAAGTAGCGCATTGCAGGTTACATTGGGGGTGGCTGGGGCAAAGCGCAGCGGTGCCCCAGGTGGCCAGCCCTTTCACCGCCGGTGAATCACTGAGGCACCGCTGCGCTTTGCCCCAGCCACCCAGTTGCCGAGTCGAGTCGCAACGATCGGCCGGTAGCGGCGGGAGTCGACGATTGCCACCTATCGTCCGGGCCCATGCTCGACGCGCCCTCGCAACTGCTCCAAGTCGTGGCGCAGCCGGCCAATCTCCTCGTGCAGCTTGTCGATTACGCGGTACATTTCGTGCTCGCGCCGCTGCTGCTGCACTTCGCCCTCGATCTGCCCGGCCTCGCGGTCGAGGTGCTCGGCCGTGTCGTGAACTCCGGCGGCGTGTAGCCTGCCGGCCGCCTCGCGCATCAGTCCGGCAGCTTCCATCAACAGGCGAACGCGGTCTTCGGGGCCAGGTTCCGGATGGGGCTGGCCCGGCTCACCGTGCGGCGGATGCTCGGGGTGGTGCGGGTGTTGTGCTGCCTCGATATGCTCGTGGATCTGGCGGACTTCGTCTTTCAGCCGCTGGGCCTCATCGTGCCGGCCCTCGCGCTCGAGGTGGCCGATCTTCTCCTTCAACTCGCCGATCCGGCGATGCATCCCCTGCTCCGGCGGCGGCCCACCGTGCGGGGGATGATGCGGCGGAGGCGGTGACGCAGCGTGTTGCATAGCGCCCAGTTCCTTTTTCAGCACGTTGATCTGCCCCTCCAACCGCCGGCGTTCGGGATGCTGCGGTCCCAGCGTCTGCGCCGTCTTGTGGAGTTGTTCCATCTTCTCCACCAGCACGTGCCGCAACTGTTCGGCTCGGCCGTGTTCCCGTTGCTGCACCTCGTCGGCTTCGTGAAACAACTGTTCGGCCTGCTGCCGAAATTGTTCGGCCTTCTCGCGCAACTCATCGGCAACGCTCGGCTGGGCAGCCGCAGTGAGGGCCCACGACGCGACGCCGGCCGCGACCCCCAGGATCATCAAGAAACGTCTCATTTTTGACACCTCCCAAACATCGAGAAACGAATTTCCACAGACGCCCCGGACACGCGCCGCAGTGTATGACGCCACCGCCGCGATGTCAAACGAGGCGCCGCCCCAAATCGGCAATCCCTTCCCGAGCTTTTGCTAATTACCCCGCCGACTGAAGACAAGGTGGGTTGACCACGCCGTCTGCCTCGGTATCTTGGATGCCATCGGGGCGAGCCGCCCCAACCGTAAGTAATCGCCCAACCCGTCAAGAGCCGTTCGTAGTGACCGCATTCATGCGGTCTTTCGCGGGATTCCGCTGCACGGCCCCGATGAATCGGGGCACTACGAACGGGTTGGGCGAATGCTCACCCCCAACCAAAGGTAAGTAGGGCAGAAAAGAGACGTTATGCCAGTAGGAGAAGAGATGAAGGCGCTCTTAATACTGATCCTGTCTATTCTCTCCGTTGTGTGCGCTTCAAATGGTTCGTTTGCTGCGGCGCCTCAATTGCATGAGGTTATCGTCAGCCACACTGACGAGAATAACGTACTGCAACTCTATTATGTTAAGGAGGACGGTTCATCCAGGCGCAAACTCACGAATTCCAAACATCAATGTATGATGCCTGCCGTGTCTCCTGACGGCGGCAAGATCGTCTATGTGCAGCAGAGCGGAAAAGGAATGGCCCTTTGGATCTGCGACTTCGACGGCAGAAACTCTGAAGCGCTCACGGAATCGGGGAGGAATCTGATACCTTCCTGGTTGCCTGACTCGAGACACATCGTATGGATGGTTTTCACACCCGGAAAAGACCCTGCCGAAAACAGCCGGTTGCACATCATGAACACGGAGACGATGGAATCAAGGCGACTGTTCAGCGATCCTCAGCAAATCAAGTTCAGCAATTCGATGCCCGTTGTCTCGCCGAACGGAACAAAGGTGGCCTTTGTTTCCAATCGAAGTGGCACCTATAGAGTCTGGTTGAGCAATCTCGACGGCAGTGATGCCAAACCGATTTCCCTACCGTCCGCAGAAAACGACGAGACCCTCAAGCTACCCATCGAACAGAAAGTCCCCGCCTGGTCGCCGGACGGCAAGTGGATTGCCCATTGGGAAGGCGTGGAGATGATCCACATGAGTAGATTCACAGGGAAACAAGATCGCGAAAGAGACAAGCTGATCACCGAAACCTGGCATGTTTGGGTCGTCGGCAGTGATGGGAAGAACAAGCGAAAGGCAGGGCGCGGTGATGATCCCACTTGGTCTCCCGACGGATTCGTGACTCGGGCTTTTCCCGATCCAAGAAAGGGCGGTCCAAAAATCATGGTCGAAACCAAGTCCGGGTGGGAGGAGTTGCCGATCGTGCCTCCCAAGACTCCTCGCTACGGTCGATTCGCCTGGATTCCGCCAAAAGCTCAAAGAACGACGTCCGAAAGCGGAGGGCAGTAAAGGCCTGTGCGTAGTTGTTGGCTAGACGAGGGGATTGCCTAACCGCACGCGGCGCACCCCGATGGTCAAAGCGGTGTTCAACAAGTGGCTCTCTTGGACCCGTTGACGTTTTCGCATCAGCAGGAGCACGGCTCTATCGCGTGCGGCGCTCCCGGGTGCGGCGACGACGCCCCAGAATCACCCGGGGGGCATGGCAGCACCCTGTCGTTGAGCTGTTTTCGTCAGGTTCTCTTGTAAGAATTCCGCCGGCGGCTCGTCCACGTTTCGGAGTCGTCGGCGGCCTGACGCTGGTTTACTACCGCCGCTTCTGGCTCGGTTACCACTGGCCGGAGGAGTCCGTACCGGGATTCTCCTACTCCGTCACGTTGACGTTCGATTACGTTATAACTTGGTTGGAATTCGCCCCCTGGTTTGCCCTGTTGACGCTATTTTGGGCATACCGGCACTCTAAGGGAATTGACACATGGCCTACCCAGCAATCGCCGACGACGACGTTGACGAACTCCGGCACCGTCTAGCGGAGGCCGAGCGGACGTTGCAGGTCAAGCAGGATCGGCTGGCAATGCAGTTGCGATTGGCCGCCAAAGTACATAGCAGCCTGTTGCCGAGGCCGGTGCGGCGCGAACGGATCTTCGTCGACGTGCGATATCAGCCCGTCGAGGAGGTCGGCGGCGACTACTGCCAAGTACGATTCTCCGATCCGGATACTTGCTACATCACGATGTGCGACGTCACGGGGCACGGGATCGGCCCGGCGCTAATGGCCACTCGCGTCAGTAGTCAGGTCCGCCACAACATCGTTCACGGCTGTACGCCGCGCGACGTCGTCGCATCGCTCAACCGGTTCATCTGCGATCATTTTGCGGAGACCGATCTCTACCTGACGTTCATGGCGGCGAGAATCGACTTTCGGGACGATCGGATCACCTGGTTTGAACCGGACACCCTTGCCCGCTGTTGATACGCCGCGACGGGCGAACCGTCGAACAACTCAACAGCCAAAACCCCATGATCGGTGTCACGAGGGACTGCCTCAGCGAGGACCCCGAACACACGTTGCCCTTGCGGTCCGGCGATCGGCTGCTGTTCTACACCGACGGCTTGACCGAGACGGCCGACGCAGACGGCGACTACCTGGGGACGGAGGGGCTCAGCGCGATCGGCGTCATGGCGCAGTCGGTGAGTCTGTTCGAGGCTGCCGACGACATTCTGCGGCGCGTTGCCGACTTCCAGCACGGGCCGGCGACCGACGACAAGACGCTCATCGTGGCGGAGATCAAGTAGCGAGCCCACCGTTTTCCATCGGGATATGCGTCATGCCTGAGTGAGGATCTGTTGCGAGACTATTACGGCAACGGCCTGCCGTAGCGGGCGGGTTTCCGCGATCATTCCCCAGCCGCGTCGGCAGTTCAGTTGGTGTTTTTGGAAGACTGGCACCGGGCTACGGAATCGACACCGTTGGTCCGCTGGGATCCGCGCCCTTCGACAACGGGCGACAAGGCGGTGTTCGTTTTGCCTAGCGGCCATGCGCGGCGTCGACGTTCGCATGAAAACGCGTTTCGCGCGGCTCCTCTCGCCGGTGTTGTAATCCACTGAGTGAGCCGCGGCGCCGGCAGACTCTACCTGACTGCGGCGACTGGCGGGTCGCGCGGGAAGTGTGCGCGGATTCTTCGTATACGCGGCAATTCCGACGTCGGCCAAGTGGTAGGTTTGTGAAGGAGCCCTCCACGCTCAATGGGAATACGACGGGCCGCACGATGCGAACAACCGAACCGTCTTGCCCAGATCGCCGACAGTGTCCGCCCCGTTTGCTGTTGGCAATCGCTCTCTGCTCATCGGTCGTGCTCTGCGCCGGTTGCGGCTTCAGCCGGCGCCGCGCCTCCTGGAAACCGCCGACGTTGGCGGAACCCGTTCGTTCAGCAGGCTCCCGCGGAATGGTCGAAACTCCGGCCACGTACCGGGCCTTTCGCAAAACTGTACGATTCGCTTCCCCAGGATCGCCACCGAACGGCCAAGCCACGGCACGAGCAGTTGCTTACGCTACTGCGGAGCAGATGTACGCCGCCGGATGTGCGCGGCAAGAGGCAGGTTCTGCCGACTCGGTCGACTTCTTCTACCGGGCAGCCCTGCACAGTTGGCGTTATCTGCAGCCGTCGATTGCGGCGTGCTCGTGCTACGGCGACCCCTGTCGTGCGCGAGCGTGGCACGTCTATCACTCGAGCCTGGCACGATTGATCGAGACGGGACAGCGGTACGGTCGCCTCGATCCGTCCGGTCGGCTGTTGGTCAACACGCGGTCAGGTCTTCTGGCAATTCCGACGGCGTATCGAGGCTTCGTATGGCGGCCGGAGGATTTCAGCCAACTGATCCTCGTCGGGGACTACGATGTGGCGGCCTTGTCACGCAGCTACCGGTCGCAGGGGATCGGCGTTGCGGTCGTCGTTCGTCGGCAACGCCGTCATAGGGAGCGATTTCACACGGAAACCCAACAGTTTGCCGCAACGGCCGTTCTTCGTTTCCCGTCACTGGAAGACCACTCGAGCAGTGCTTCCGATGCTGCACCGACACCAGGTTCTTCCAGCCAAACCGGCGAGATTCCCGGCGCGGTACTCGAGTTTCATGACCCGCTGCGGGTATCGACGGTGGAGCTGTGTGGCCGAGTATTCCCGCTGCGAGCCGACCGGACGGCGCCGCTTGCGCTGCTGCTCAGTACGCGCAAGGCGGATTACCGCGAGCAGTTCCTGCAGCCTGGCCTTTCGACGAGCCGGGCCCGGTTGATCATGGTGGAGCCGTACCAGCCGGGCAAGATCCCGCTCGTGTTCGTGCATGGGCTGCTCTCCGATCCGCTGACGTGGGTCGAATTGGCCAATGAGATTCAAGCTCGTAACGACCTGGCGGAGCGGTATCAGCTCTGGGCCTTTCGTTATCCAACGGGCGAGCCGTTCCTGCATTCCGCCGCCAGTCTTCGCAAGGAGTTGCAGGCAGCGGTTACCACCTGCGATCCGCACCGTCAGGACCCCGCATTGTTGAAGATGGTATTGGTGGGGCACAGTATGGGCGGGCTGATTTCAAAGCTCCAGGTGGCCCACAGCGGCGACAAGCTCTGGCAAAGCGTGGCGAACCGGCCCTTGAGCCAGATCGTTGCCACCTGCGAACAACGCGAGAGACTCCGCCGGCTGTTCTTCTTCGAGCCAGTGCCCCATGTCCGGAGGGTCGTGTTCATTGGGACGCCACACGGTGGCTCGTCCTGGGCAAACCGGCTGGTGGGGCGCGTAGGATCGAGCCTCGTTCGTCTCAGTGACGACCGTCGGCGCGACCATGAAGATCTTATCCGCAACAACCCGAACACGTTTACGCAAGACGTGCGCCGTCGCATCCCTACGAGCATCGACATGCTGGAACCCGACGACCCGACCCTGGTGGCAACGCAACATCTCTGCATCAGTCCGGCAGTTACGTTGCATTCGATCATTGGCGCCGGACGTCCCAGGTTGATCGATGGGCCGGGCGACGGCGTGGTCAGTGTGGCCAGTGCGCAGCAAGTGCCCGCCGAGTCGGCGGTTCTCGTGTCAAGCGACCATAGCGGCATTCACAGCCATCCCGATACGGTTCGCGTGTTGGTGGGGATTCTTGCGAGGCACGCTGCCGAATGATTGGCTCCGGCGTACGTCGCTTCCCGTGCGTCCCCTTCATCGAGAGTCTGCTCCGAAGCACACGATGTGTCCGTTGGCGAGTGAAAGGTAGATCCGGTTGCTTATGGCGGACATCCCGTCGAAGACCGGCGTGCCGGGAAGATCGTGCTCCGCGATGGTCTTGCCGTCGTCGACGGAAACGACTCGCAACACGTTTCCCCGTTTCCCCTCGTAGGCATCTTGGGAAACCACCCAGTCTCCCTTCGCACCGGCCACGAACAGACGTTTGTCCTTGCGTTGGCCCGTTAGAACCATGGCGCGGACCTGGAGATCGCCGGGGGCCGTCCAGAGGACGTCCTGCTTTCCGCCCGCCGCCGGCTTTCGTCTTGGTGCCGCGTCGTTGGAATCGAGAGTGTCGGCCTGTCCATTCCTTGCGGCAGCAAAGAGCCGTTCCTTTTCGCCGGCGAGATACATCTGATGCTGGTTGCCGGGCGACGGGGGATAGTAGTCGCGGCCAAAGCCGTACAGCCGGTCTTCGTCGATCGACATGATCCGGCCGCTGGGCCGGACGTTTCCGGTTCTGGCCCACCCCTGTGCGCCCGATACGTAGCTTCGCCCATAGATCCAGTAGGTCCGCCGATACCAAGAAGTGTCCAGAAAGCCCGTCGGGGCGAAGAGGTGATCGACGTCCTGCGGGACGCTATTGCCGCTGAGGTCGAACGCCCAATGCCGCATGAAGACGTTGCCGCCGTCACACGAGAGGACGTCGTTCTTTGCCCCTTCCATATCCAGCCGAGCGAACATGGTCGGTGTGATCGGCGGCTGCTCGTCCGTCTCTGCAAGCGAGTCGATGACGGTGGTCGAGAGCACGCGGCCGGTGCGGGGCTCCAGCCGGTAGACCGACAGGCCGCCGTCGAGAAACGAGCTGCGGCCGGCACAGCACCAGAGCACGCCGTCGGCGACGAGCAGACTCCCGTGTACGGGCCACACCGACTCGATCTGGTCGTAGACCACACATCGCCGGTCCACCCGTGCGGCACGGAACCGCCACACAAGTTCGCCCTGGTCCGCGCTGAGGCAGTACACGCAGCCGTCGCGCGAGCCGAAGAGCACGGTTCCCTTATAGTACGTCGGTGCAGAATCTACGCGGCCGTCCGCCGAGAAACACCACAGCAGCGCCCCACTTTCGGCGCCCAACGCATGGACCGTGTGGTCCTCCGCCGTCGCGACGAACAGTCTTCCGTCGGCGATCACGCACTGGCTCAGGTCCGGCCCAACGCTCGCACGCCACAACTCCTTGACGTCGATCGGAACCGACGCCCACGTCGCGCCGCTTCGCGCCGCGTCGGCACGGTAGGTGGGCCAGGCGTTGGAATTCCGATGGCTGAACGCGGAATGCGGAATCTCCGTTTCATATGCAGGGCCTCTTTCGAGTCGCTCCTTCGGGAGTATCGCTGCATCGCGTTTCCGCCGGCCCGCGACCGCCCAGAACCCGGTGAGCTTACCCTGGGTGTAGCACGCACAAGGATGGGGTGGCGCGTAGATCAGGCCGTTGGCGGGCATGAAGCCGTAGAGGCAAGCGCCCCGAATCCAACTATCGTGCGTCGACTCGCCGGTTTCCACGTCGAAGAATTCGATCCCGGGAAAGCTGGTAATGATCGATGTGCCCGAGGCCCGTGGTACGTGACAACGGTGATGCATGATGCCATATCCGTGCTCGCCGGAAACGGGAATCTCTTTGACGACTTCGCCCGTGCGGAGGTCGTAGCCGGTATAGGTGCGATTGATCTTGCTCAGGTCACTGCCCGGCCGATAGGGCTCGCCGCCGACGGCGACGTCCCAAATCAGACCGTTGACGATGAAAATGCTGGCGGGAGCCTGGTATCCCGCCTTCGCACAGGCCGCCGACCACATGGCTTGGCCGGTGGCAGCGTCTCGCGCGGTCAGTTCTCCCTGCATCGCCAGATAGACGACGTGCTTGTGTACCAGCAACGTCGGACTCGATGCGGTGCCGAAACGCACCTCCTTCTGCGCGACGACTTGCGCCCAGATTTCCTTGCCGTTGCTCATGTCTGCCGCGACGAGTTCCCCGCCGCGCAGAAAGAACACCCTGCGGCCGTCGGCGGCAATCGTCAGTGGCACGACCGCCGCCGGGGGCGTCTTCCAGACTGGCCCGCCCGTTTGCGGGTCGACCATCATTACCGAACGGGCGCCGGCCAGCTTGACGGCGTTTTCTTCAAGCACGAAGCCGGGACGACTGGCAGGCGTACGCCCGCGGAACGGCGTGACCGCCGATTCTGCGTTGACCACAACCAGGAGCTTTCCGCCGCAATAGAGCAACTCTTCGGCGTGCTCGGTGCCAGCGAAGGTCTTCAGTATGCGGCCCGTGGCGGCGTCCAGCTCACTGACCGAGGCGTCGAGCCCGAGCGTCACGTAGACTCGGTCCCCAACCGCCACCAGCCGGCGCGGCAGTTGCAGGGGGCCCGACTTCAGCGGGAACAAGCGGGCATGCCACTCGTGCATCGGGACCTTCCAAAGCAACACGCCGCTGAAGGAATCGCGAGCCGTCAAGAACCACCTTGCCGGAAGATAGATCGACGCCGTCGGCCCTTCGTCCATGATCGAGAAGACCCGTCCGCCGGCAGAAACGACGGCGCTGACGCTCGACATATTCTCGTGGCTGCGGCTGTACTCGGGCCCTGCCTTCCACTGGATGCTCCGTGGCTGGCTCACCGCCGTATCGCGACCGGCGCCAATCCCGGTGGCATCGTACATATGGTGGGTCCAGGCGTCGAGTTCCTCCGGCACCTCCTTGACGATCTTCCTGCCGTCAATCATCGCCACCCCGCCGGGCGCCAGCACCCTTTGGATCTCTGCGGCCCCGATCCCGGTGAACGGTTTCCGGATCACCAGCAGGTTGACCAGGTTATCGACATAGGGCAGCGAGCGACCGTCGAATCGAGCCACCGACGCCCTTCCCTGCAATCCTCCGGCTCGTAACGCCGCCGCAGTCTTCTCGAGTTGACCGGCGTGCGTGTCGAGGCCCTGAACGAGGTAGCCTTTCTGCGCTACGAGGTCGATCAGAATCCCAGAGTCCTCGCACCCTACCACAACGATCAGGCCGCCGCCGACACCGCTATCGGCCAGGACGTCCGACGCCGTCGTTGCGGCATGCGATTGGGTCGCCGTCAGCCAAAGGCAGACGATTAGGCACATTCTCTGCATAGCAGTTTCTCTCTCATGCTACTTCGTGTCGTTTCAAGGAACCGTGACCTTTTCCACACTGAATACCGTGGGCCGCTGCAAGTGCGAACCGGCCGTTATCGTCAGGTCGTAAGCTTTGCCCGCCCGGAACGACTCGGGGAGCCGCAGATCGATGTTCGTCTTGCCGTAGGGCTGCAGGGCCGGGCACGCCGCCGTGATCGCATCCACGTCGGCCGCCGCGACGCAAATCTCCGACGCCTTGGACGCCACCTGGCCGTGATTGGAGACTTCGATCCTCAACACGTGCGTTCCATCTTGACGGACAACTTCCGGACGCCGCACGGAGAGAATCGGCTCCCGATAATCGACCCAGGGGAGCCGACAGTAGCCGAAGAGCAGTTTTCCTTCCGAGGTCCGGCCCAGGAGCTTGCCGGCGAAGCTGTGATCCGCAAAACCGTTGCCTTTGCCCGAGAATACGGCGATCACGTCCTTGCCGTCGGGTACCGATTTCAACAGCCGGGAGCCGCGTCCAAAGTCGACTTCCTCCGGGGCCCCAAATCGCAGCGAATTCGGCTTGATATCCTTGTGTGGATCGAATCCAGGTTCCGCAGCGATCCGAACCTGGATTTCACGCGTGTCGCCATCAATCGGCCGTTGATTGAGGAGCGTCAGTAGACGGCCGGTGGTCAGTGGGATGGATATGTTCTTGGAACTATGAACGTCATTGGCTTTGTCTTCCCACTTGCTGTAGTCGATCACGGCGAAGTTGGCCTGGATCGCCCGGCCGTGTTCATCCAGAAACATCTTGATCCGTTCATACTTGTACCAATCCTCGGATTCTCCATCCTCAGACGCGGCGATGCCGGGCATGTAGGCTTCGCCCGCATCGA
The DNA here is from genome assembly GCA_964472545.1 of uncultured Planctomycetaceae bacterium. GTDB lineage: Bacteria > Planctomycetota > Planctomycetia > Pirellulales > Thermoguttaceae > CAYYNP01. Next base: position 55,398 of record CAYYNP010000024.1, read on the forward strand.
CCTTCCAGTGTACGCCGTTCTTGGAACGCAGGTGATAGGCAATCCGTCCGTACCAGTCGTTGACAATCATGTGATACTGGACGTTGGTTCGCCACAGGACCGGATCTTCGAATCGCCCCTCGACTTTGGGATAGTTGCTTCCCTGAGTCACCTGCTCCCAGGCGGAAAGTCCGTCGCGGCTGACCCACGTGCCGCCTCCCCGGTTGACCATCAGGTAGGAGCCGTCTTCGCGTCGGGAGAAGCTCAGATTGGACAGCCCGGCGACGATCTTCCGATCCCGGGCGTCGAATTCGAATCGTTTCTTTTCCCAGGGTCCCGTGAGTGTCTCGCCGAGGTAGTACGCTCCCATCACGTAGCAGACATAGCGGCCGCCTCTGACCGGATAGGCTTCCGGGTTATGTCCCGGGCCGATGACTTCCGCGACCTTGTAAGGCCCCAGGCGATTCTTGGAAACGGCTCGCACGACCTCCGACTGGTGCCACGCCATGTGGCCTTTGGGGGAATCTTCCCGCCAGCGGCAGACGAATAGATGATAGGTTTGATCGTCCGCTTGCAGGATGTTCCCGCCCCAGTAAGACCACTCGGCCTCTTCGATGCCGTTGAGCACGTCGCGCGGCTTGACGGCATCCACGCCCCAGGTGTCGCCCGTGCGTGGGCCCACAAGCGGCATCGGTTCAAAACGATCCATGAAACGCCCGCCGAAGGCCAGGTCTTTCCACTCGGCCGGGCGCACGACGTCTTCGTGTTGTGCGTCGGCGGAGGTGACAAACACGGCGAGAATTGTCGGGGCAAGCAGGGCTCTCTTGAAGGTCGTCTTGAACATTCCGGCAATTTCCTTTGGCTGTTGCGCTTCGACCTCGAAGGTTAGAAGACTCCATTATCTTCATTGTAGCTTGATTGTTCCAGTGCAACCTCCCCAGCGCCTCCGGCAGGAAAGCTGCAAAGTCGATTCGCGGGAGTGGAAAACGGGGGCTGGCTCCGAGCCAGGATCA
>CAYYNP010000025.1:0-56361 GCA_964472545.1 uncultured Planctomycetaceae bacterium
GCAAAACCATGCACCGCAACGGCGGTCCGGGCGCAAACTGAAGTCCACGTCACTTGCCGCCGTCCGGTGATGGCCGGCGACAGAATGCAGTAGATAGTAGCCGTGGGCGGAAGCCCCCGGAGGGTAACGCACCTTCCGCCACGTACTTTCCGGGGTATTCCGCTCATGGCTTCCCCACTCTACCGGCCATCCACCGTTCGGTCTATCTTGGGGGCCGTCGACTCTCTGATCACGGCCCTATCGCGCCGACTGCTGATCGGCGATCTCAGTGCGCAAGCCCTTTCTGACAAGCACGTTACATCATGTGTCGTCACCTCCCGCCAATAACCCGCGTTCGTAACGAACGAAAATGCCCGTTCTAGTGGCGTTTTCTGACGTCCACTGATTGCAAACCACCACGATATCGCGCATAATCAATCATAGAAGCTGACCCCTGGCCCTCGGACGATCCGCCATGCTGGCCGAAGAACGCCGAAATCGACTGCTGGAACTGGTACGGGAGCGGCGATTTGCGTCGCTGCCGGAGCTGGTCGAACGGCTCGACGTCTCGGAGTCGACGATCCGCCGCGACCTCGATTCCCTGGAGAACCAGGGCTCGGTGCAGCGGATCCACGGCGGCGTGCTCTACGCGGGCGACTCGCCCAAGATGCCGCACTTCGACGCCAGTCAGCCGGCACGATGGGAACAGAAGAAGGCGATCGCCCGGCGGGCCGCCGAGCTGATCGACGACGGTGAGGCCATCCTTCTCGGCGGGGGAAGCACCACCTATGAGGTGGCTCGGCTGCTGGTCGGGCGGCGAATCCACGTCGTCACGACCTCGCTGCCGGTGGCCAATCTGTTTGCCGCCGACGCCAACAGCGACCTAGTCTTGATCGGGGGAAATATCTGTCCGCGCACAGGTGTTGCCCAGGGGCCCTATGCCGACGAGATGCTGGCGAAGGTCCGCGTACGCCGCGCGATCCTCAGCACGGCGGGAATCGACGACGAGGGGTGTTTCAACAACAACCTGCTGCTGGTGGAAACCGAACGCGCGATGATGCGGGCGGCGGGCGAGGTGATCGTGGTGGCCGACAGCTCGAAACTCGGCCATCAGAGCCTGGCCCATCTTTGCCCGCTGAGCGACGTGCAACAGCTCGTCGTCGACGATGGCGTGGGCGACCAGTGGCAGCAGAAGATCACCGCCGCAGGCGTCCAACTCGTGGTCGCCACGGCCGAAGAAGAGACATAGCAGAGTCATAACGACGAACATACGCGACGGGAACACCGCATGAGCATCGCCGAAGCCGCCAATCACGGCACCTTGGACCGCAATATCGTCGAGCAGATTGTTCGCGAGATTGTGCTGGCCCAGGTGGCCGGCGCGCCGGGCAAGCCGGAACTGGTCGTCAGCATTTCCGCCCGGCACGTCCACCTGACCGACGAACACGTCGAGACGCTCTTCGGCGCCGGCCGCACGCTGACCGTGATGAAGGACCTCTATCAAGACGGGTACTTCGCCGCCGAAGAGACGGTGATGGTCGTGGGTCCGCGGCGGCGGATGTTGCCGTCGGTACGTGTATTGGGGCCCACGCGGCCGGAAACGCAGGTCGAGTTGGCCTACACCGACGGTATCTCGCTGGGCATCGACATGCCGGTCCGTCAAAGCGGCAAGATCTACGGCACGCCGGGCTGTGTGCTGGTGGGGCCCAAGGGCGTGGTCGAGTTGAAACAAGGCGTGATCCGCGCCGAGCGGCACGTTCACATGGGGCCCGCCGACGCCGCCTGCTATGGAGTGGCCGATGGCCAGCGGATGAACTTGCGGGTCGAATCGGCCTGCACCACCGTGTTCGAGGACCTGCTGGTGCGGGTGGGCGAAGGAATCAAGTTGGAGGTCCATCTGGACACCGACGAGGGCAACGCGTGTGACGTTGAGCACGCGCGGCAAGTGGAACTGTACCAATCGTAACGGAGATCAACTTCCGTAGTTTCTCACCACTGGGAGAAGTAGAACCATGGCTAAGGTAATGGAAGCGCTGGGGATGCTCGAGACCAAGGGGTTCGTGACCCTGGTCGAGGCCAGCGACGCAATGATGAAGGCGGCCAACGTCGAGTTTCTCGGCTGGGACAAGGTCGGCAGCGGGATGGTTAGCGCGTTTGTGACCGGTGACGTGGCCGCCGTGAAGGCCGCTACCGACGCCGGCGCCGCCGCGGCCGCGCGGATCGGCGAAGTGGTCAGCGTGCAGGTCATTCCCCGGCCGCACGAAGACCTCGACGTCGTCCTGCCGCCGGCGATCAAGCCGAAGCGCGCCGCCTCGAAGTAACGCGGTCACCGCGACTCACCCCATTGAACCAAGAACCGCATCCCTAAGCGAACAAGGATACAAGAACAATGCAAGACGCCATTGGATTACTCGAAACTCAAGGGCTGGTGGCGCTGGTGGAAGCCACCGACGCGATGGCCAAGGCGGCCAACGTACAGATCGCCAAACGCATCCAGATCGGCGGCGGAATGGTGACCACGGTCGTCCGCGGCGACGTCGGCAGCGTACGTGCGGCCGTCGAGGCGGGCGCCAACGCGGCTTCGAGCGTCGGCGAACTGATAGCCAGCCACATCATCCCCCGCCCGGCCGAGGGCGTGATCGAAGTCTACCTGTCGTAGCGGCACGTCACGGAAGTGTGTGCCATCGCTTCGCGGAAGCGGTGCGGTCAACGAAGGAATCGTGGGATACCGATCGCACTGCTTTTGCGAAGCGGTGGCACACCCGAGGTGAAGGAGCCTGCCGCCGTGGAACTTGCTGGAATGGACCCGCAGGAGAAGGAATCGATGAAGATCCTGGTAGCGAATCTCGGATCGACCAGTTTCAAGTACCGGCTGCTGGAAACGGACGACGAAGGTCAGCTTGCGCGCGGCGGAATCGAACGGATCGGTTCTGACGAAAGCCGCTGTTTCGTCGAGATCGGCGACGTGCGGCAGGAAAAGACGCTGCACGTGCCCGACCATGCCGAGGCGGTGCGGCAGTGCATGGCCCAGTTGACCGACCCGGATTCCGGTTGCCTTACGGAGGCGTCGGAAGTATCGGCGATTGCGTTCAAGGCCGTCCACGGTGGACGGATCGGCGGTGTGCAGCGGATCGACGAGGACGTGTTGGCGGCGATGGAGGAGTTCGGCACCGTGGCCCCGGCCCACAATCCGCCCTACGTCGCCTCCATGCGAGGGCTGCACCAACAGTTGCCCGAGATTCCGCTGGTGGCCGCCTTCGAGACCGACTTCCACCGCACCATGCCCGAGGGCAACCGCTATTACGCCGTGCCGCACGAATGGGCCGAGACGCTCCACGTGCGGCGTTGGGGCTTCCACGGTGCAAGCCATCGCTACATCGCCACGCGGACCGCCGAGTTGCTCGGACGCGACGACCTGCGAATCATCTCCTGCCACCTGGGCGGGTCGAGTTCACTGTGTGCGATTCGCAACGGCCAGAGCGTGAACACGAGCATGGGCTTCAGCCCACAGACTGGCCTGCCGCAGAACAACCGGGTCGGCGATTTCGATCCGTTTGCGCTGCCGGTGCTGATGGAGAAGACCGGCAAGTCGCTCGAGGAACTGCTGGCCGTGTTGGCCGGCGAGAGCGGGTTGGCCGGCTTGGGCGGCGTGGGCGGCGATTTGCGCGACATCGCTGTGGCCGCCGAAGAAGGCAACGCCCGGGCGAAGTTGGCACTGGACGTCTACGCCGGCAGCGTGCGGCATTACCTGGGCGCGTATCTGGTCGAGCTCGGCGGTGCCGACGCGATCGTCTTCACCGGCGGCATCGGCGAACATCGTGCGGCGTTTCGGGCTACCGTTTGCGAGAACCTCGAAGAACTGGGCATCGTGCTCGACCCGCAGGCCAACGAGGCGGCCGAAGACGAAGCCCGCATCGACGCCGCGGAAAGCCGCGTGCAGGTTTGGGTCGTACCCACCAACGAAGAGTTGATCGTTGCCCGACAGGCCGCCGAGTTATTGGAGGGCTAGCCCGATGTTCGTTGCCAGAGTCACCGGTTCGATGGTCGCCACGCAGAAGATCGATTCGATGGTCGGCCGGAAGCTGCTGATTGTCGAGCCGTTTCAGATCGCCCCGGAGACGGGTGAGTCGATGATCGGCAGCGGACGCTCGCTGGTGGCGGTCGACACGGTCGGCGCCGGCGAAGGCGAGTTCGTGTTGATCACCCAAGGCTCCAGCGCCCGGCTGACCCCGGAAACGAAAAACCTGCCGGTCGACACGGTGATCGTCGGCATCGTCGACACCGTCCACGCCGGCACGACCTGCGTCTACGACAAGGAGCAATAAGTCCCCTCTCCCTCCGGGAGAGGGCTAGGGTGAGGGAGCACAACAGAAAACACGACCTTCTCCTCTGCGAGAATCCAAGGGTGAGGGAACACCAAAGCAAACACCCCCGACGCCACCACAATCATCCCCGCGTCACCACGCATCCACCCACCAAACCACACCGCCTGCCGAGAGAAATCTCATCATGCAAGTTGACGAAACCCTAGTCCGCAACGTCGTCGAACAAGTCATCAGCCGATTGGGTAGCAACGGGGCCGCCGCCGCGTCGATTCCCGGGCCGATTCCCGCCCCGATACCTGCCCCGGCCGGCGGCGGGTACCAAGGCCGCCACGGTCTGTTCACGTGTGTCAACGAGGCGGTAGCCGCCGCCAACGAGGCCTTCGAGCGACTCTCCGAACGCACGATCGAAGACCGCCGCCGCGTGATCGGCCACATCCGCCGCATTTCCATCGACCAGTGCGTCGAACTGGGCACCATGGAGATGGAAGAGACCAAGATCGGCCGGCTGGAACACAAGATCGAGAAGCTCAAGACGCTTGGCGAGCGGGCTCCGGGCGTGGAGTTCATGCGGAGCGAGGTCTTCAGCGGCGACCACGGGCTGGCCGTCATCGAACACGCCCCGTTCGGCGTGATCGGGGCCGTCACACCGGTGACCCATTCGCTGCCCACGATCACCGGCAACGCCGTGAGCATGATCGCCGGCGGCAACACGCTGGTCATCAACCCACACCCCGCCGGGCGCCGCGTTGCAGCCGAGGGCGTGCGGCGGTTCAACGAAGCGATCTACCGCGACCTGGGCCTCGACAACCTGATCTGCCTGATCACCGAGCCGACGTTGGAGACGGCCGAAGCGATCTTCCAGCATCGCGACGTGGCGCTGCTCTGCGTGACCGGCGGTCCGGGGGTGGCCAAGGCGGCCATGCAACAGTCGAAGCGGGCCATCGTCGCCGGGCCGGGCAACCCGCCGGTGGTCGTCGACGAAACGGCCGACCTGGATCGGGCCGCCCGCTGCATCATCCAAGGCGGTGGCTACGACAACAACCTGCTGTGCATCGCCGAGAAGCAAGTCTTTGTGGTCGACCAGGTTTTCGACGCGATGATGGCCGCCATGGATCGGGCCGGAGCCGTGCGGCTGAACGCGGCGGAGATCGACGCCTTAACGAACATCGCGATCACGAAGGTCGGCGAAGGCGCACATCGCCACGACGTGCCGGCCAAGGACTTCCTCGGCCAAGACGCCGCCGCGTTGGCCCGGGGGATCGGCAAGAGCGTTTCCGCCGGCGCGATGTTGCTCTTCGGCGAGACCGACGAGTCGAACCCGTTTGTGCCGGTCGAACAGATGATGCCCTTCATCCCCTTCGTGCGTGCGAAGGACATCGGCCACGCGATCGACATGGCCCACCGCAGCGAGCACGGCTTCGGCCACACGGCGATGATCCACTCGAACAACGTACGGAACATGACCCGGATGGGCCGGCGAATGGACACCACGCTGTACGTCAAGAACGGACCGAGCATGGCCGGGCTGGGGCTCGGCGGCGAAGGTTACCTGTCGTTCTCCATCGCCACGCCCACCGGCGAAGGCCCGACCACGCCGCTGACGTTCACCCGAGAACGGCGCTGTTCGATGATCGATGATTTGAGGATCCTGGGGAAGTAGCTCGCACGAATGACACGAGACACAGTGACCTCCGTGGGTGGCCCGGACACTCTTGCGGAGAAGACCTGACCATACGAATAGACTCTTTCGCAGGAGTGTCCGGGTGGCGCAGCCACAAGAGGAAGTGCGATCGGGATCGAGACCTCTTGTTGCTCCGCAACCCCGACGCATTTTCCGGCCATGCGAGAGAAGTGACAAGATCGATTGCGGAAAAGCGTCGGGGCCACCCACAGACCTTGAGGATATGGACGGAATTCATGTATAGCGGTCGCGTCGTGGGACACGCCACGGCAACCATCAAACACCCGTCGATGCAGGGCTCGAAGCTGCTGCTGGTGATGGCCTTGAAGGCCGACGGCCGCAGCGTCGAGGGCGATCCGGTATTGGTGGTCGATACGCTGGGGGCCGGAACCAGAGAAGAGGTGGTGATCACCAGCGACGGGATAGGTGCCCGAGAACTGCTCGGCGACAAGACCTCTCCCGTCCGCTGGTCGGTCTTGGGACTTCCCGACTCATGACAGAACCGTCGTTGGATATCGACCGGATCGTTCGCGAGGTACTCGTGCAACTGGGGTTTGCGCCGGGTGCCGCGGCCGAGGTTACGCCGCAGGTGGAACCGCCGATGGCATCGAGCGTTCCGAAAGAGGAAGACGCGCCCGCGCTGGCGTCCAACAACGGCGAGTTGGTAGTCGACTCCCGCGTGGTGACGCTTTCGCAACTCGACGGCCAATTGGGAGAAATCCGGCGGTTGGTCGTTCCCCATCGGGCCGTGGTCACACCGGCGGTGCGCGATGAGTTGCACCGCCGCAACGTGACCCTGGCGTTTGCTGCCGCCTCGACGACGCCTCAACAGGCCGCCGCATCCTGTCGCCTGGTGCTGGTCGCCGCCGGCCGCCGTTTCGATCCGGCGCCGCTGGTCGAGATGCTCGAGAAAGACGGCGTCGCGGTCGAACCGCACACGTCCGGCTGCCTGATCGCAGCCACCGATCAACTTGCCCGCGAAGTACGCCAACCGAATACGCTCGGGTTGCTGGTGTCGCGGCATACGGCCGGCGCGCTTTGCCTGGCAAACCGTCACGCGGGTGTCCGAGCCGTGACGGCCGGCGATGCACCAACCGTTGCCACGGTCGCCGCCGCTCTCGGGGCCAACCTGCTGGTGCTCGACCCGGCCGCTGCCAGCCCGTTTCAGCTTCGACAAATGGCCGGCGAATTCTGCCGCGGCGGGATTCGCCAAGTGCCGGAAGTCTTCCGCGATCGCCTCGGATAGAAGTACAAACCGTCAACAAGACACAGCCCCATGCGAATCGGCAAAGTCATCGGCACGGTCACGCTGAGCCGCTGCCATCCGAGCCTGACCGGGGCCAGCTACAAGCTGGTCGTGCCGCAGACTTGGGACAACCTCAGCGGCCGGTCCAACGCCTCAGCCGGCGAGATCGCCGTGTTCGACGAATTGGGCGCCGGAAGCGGCAGCCTGATCGCGTTGAGCGAAGGCCGCGAGGCCGCCATGCCGTTCTATCCTGAGGTCAAACCGATCGACGCCTACAACGCCGCCATCCTCGACACGCTCGAATTCGAGCTGCCCGATTTCAAATAGTAATTGTAGTCGTCTCGCTCCGCGAGACGTCATGACATCTCGCGGAGCGAGATGACTACTTTACAACACCGATGCAAACACGAACCGCCCCCGACCGAAAGAGACCATCCGATGCTCAACGTTCACAAGATCAAGCAAGAGATCTGCGCCATCGGCGACCGGCTATACAAGAAGGGTTTCGCCGCGGCCAACGACGGCAACATCACCTATCGGATCGCCGAGAACCAGGTGGTCTGCACGCCCACGATGATGACCAAGGGCTTCTTGAAGCCCGACGATTTGTGCATCGTCGACATGGAGGGCAATCAGCTCGAAGGACGGCGTAAACGCACCAGCGAGGTGATGCTGCACCTGGCGATCATGAAGGAACGGCCGGAGATCAAGTCGGTGGTCCACTGCCACCCGCCGCATGCCACGGCGTTCGGTGTCGCCCGGGAGCCGGTGCCGCAGTGCGTGTTGCCGGAGGTCGAGATCTTCATCGGCGACGTGCCGATCACCAAATACGCCATTCCCGGCGGCCAGGAATTCGCCGACACGATCCTGCCGTTCGTGCAGAAGGCCAACGTGATCATCCTCGGCAATCACGGCACGGTGAGCTACGACACCACGCTGGAGAAGGCCTACTGGTGGACCGAAGTGCTCGACGCCTACTGCCGCATTTTGATGCTGGCCAAAGGCCTCGGGCGGATCGGCTACTTCACCGAACCGGAGGCCAATGCGCTGTTGGACCTGAAGCAGCAATGGGGCTACAAGGACCCCCGGGCGCAGATGGAAAACTGCGAGCTGTGCGCCAACGACGTCTTTCGCGAAAGCTGGAAGGAAACCGGTGTAAAGCCGGGGGCGTTCGACCCGCCGAAGTTCCACGAGGCCCCCGCCGCCACGCCGCCGGCCGCTTCCAACGGCACGGTCACGCCCGACCAAGAGGCGTTGATCCAGACGATCACCGAACGGGTGATGTCGGCGCTCAGCGGTCGATAGGCGTTCTTTGGCCGAAGGCCAATTCCACCGTAGCCTGGGGCAACGCCACAGGAAACCGGTGAATGATGACACCCCGTTTGGCCGAAGGCCATATTCACTTCCACGGCAATCGGTGAATAAGGCCTTTGGCCTTACCAGTCCGATGTGCCTCGCATTCCTGGCGTTGCCCCAGGCTACGGTGACGAAAGGCCTTCGGCCTTACCGCAAGGCCGGTTGACACGTGCTATCGTGGCGACAAGAATACTGGGGGTACGCTCCTGCCGCGATAGACCACTTCGACAATCGGCGGCATGGGTGGCCGGCAACGGTTTCTCAACCCCCTGCCACAAGGTGCAAGATGTCTGCCTCGCTTCGCGCGTCTTCGTTGTGTCTGCTGGGCGTGTTGCTGATCTCGTCGATACCCGTGGCAGCGGATGAGGCGTGGCTTCAACTGAAGTACGACGCCCGCCACTCCGGCGACGTGCCCGAAAGGACCGTGCAATTGCCGATGGGGCTGATCGGTGCGGTACCGCTGAGTGATGCCGTGTTGACGGCGCCGGTCATGGCCGAAGGGAAGGTCTACGCGGTGGACGCCTCGGGCGTGGCGTTCTGCATCGACGTCGACACACTCGATGTCGTTTGGCGAACGGCCACGCCCGGCGGTACGGCCAATTGCAGTAACGTATCCTCGCCGGCAATTGCCGGCGGCTATCTCCACTTTGGTACCACGGCCGGCAACTACTTCGTGCTCGACGCGGCCGACGGGGCGATCGTGCGGCAGATTCCCTGCGGCGAGCCGATCTTCAGCGCGCCGGTGGTCACCGAACGCGGCGTCTACTTCGCTACGCTCGGTTCACGCGTCTTCGCCTTGAAGCCGAACGGGACCGTTCGCTGGACGTGGGACTTCGTCCATGAGGTGATGGACTTCGACGGCGACCGGTGGAGTGGGCAGGCGTGGCTCGAGCACAAACAGGGCCGCGTGACGTGGCGGGACTCGTTCTGCTGTTCGACCGACGTCGCCGCGTACGATGACACGGTCGTGATCGCCGCGGGCGGCCGCACGGTCTGGCTCGAAGACGGCGGCAACCAACCGAAACTGGCCGCCATCGGCGACGTGCCGTCCTACGCCGGAAAGGAATACCCCGCCAAGTTTGGGCAGTGCATCGGCCCCGACGGCGCCGTCTACCAGCAATGGCACCGCCGCGACAACGCCGGCCGCGTGGAGATCTTCCGGCTGCGCGGCGGGAACGTCGAGACCGACTTCGTACCCGGCACCCAGACCGCCATCAACCTGCCGGGGCTGATGAGCTTCTGTTCGCCGAGCGTCCGCGGTAGCGACGTATACCGCTGTCGTCCGCAGGCCGGCTTCGGCCTCTGCCGCCATACACCCGGGCAGCCGGAGCCGGAACATCTCGGCGGCTACCCTTCGATCTGTCCGCCGATCCTGCTGCGCGAGCAGGCCGTTTACGGCGGGCTCGACGGCAAGCTCTACGTCGTGCTGCTGTCCGGCCGCGGCGGCGTATGGTCGTTCGCCACGGCCGCCGGCCGGCCGATCTCGGCGCCGGCGTGCGTCTGCGACGGCCGGATCGTCTTCGGCTGCGAAGACGGCTACCTTTACATCCTCGGCCCCGACGGCAAGGCCCCGTTGCCCACAAAGGACTTGGGCGCTTGGAAGATCCGCCATCCGCTGACCAGCCGCCGGGCCGAGCCCGAGCACGACTGGTTCACCAACTTCGGCGACTTCGCCTGCACCAACGCCAACGACCAGGGACTGAAGCCGCCGCTGGCGATCAAGTGGATTCGGCGCTACGAAGGCACCTTCAAACACCTGCCGGTCTGCGGCGGCGGGCGGATGTATACGCATACGGCCGAGGGACAGATCTTTGCCGTGGAGCAGGAGTCGGGCCGTTTGTTGTGGCGGCAGTACTTCCCCAACGTCTACCTCTCGTTCACCTCGCCGCTGTACTACCGCGAAAAGCTGCTGGTACCACAGGCGGGCATGAAGCGTTCGCGGCTGCGATGTCTCGACGCCCGCACCGGCCGGCTGCTGTGGGAGGTGCCGTTCAGCGGCTCGCCGAGTTGGAGCCGGCAGCAGCCGCCGGTGGTGCATGAGAACCTGGCGATCTACATGTTCGGCTCCGGCCGCTACGCGCCGCAGGGCTCGTCCAAGCCGTTCACGTTCAAGGGCACGCCGGCCGAAGCCCCCGACGGGGCCGAGGTGATGAGTTGGATCTATACGCACGACAATCCGTACTACCCGAAGGACAACCGGCCGTTGTTGCGGGCGTGGGATCTGGAGACGGGCAAGGAGGTCTGGCGGCGCGACTTCTCCGACGTCGGCCGCGGCGGCAACGACAGTGGGCTCTGCCTGATGGACGGGGTGCTCTACTACTCGACCTTCTTCGGCTACACCGGCACGCGCCGCGGGGAAGGCGGCCCGCGCGGGCTGACCGCCGCGATCGACCCGGCCACCGGCAAGGTCCTCTGGTCGACGACCGAGTACTCCGTCACCGCCGGCTGCACGATCTCCGGCCGCGACGGGCGGCTCTACCTGGGCGGCTACAACCGGCCGCACGCACAGACCGACAGCCGGCATGTGTGGTGTCTTGACGCCCGGGGCGGATCGCTCGTCTGGGAGTCGGAACCGTTGCGCTCTGCGGTGAACGTGATCACCGTCGGGCCGCGGTTTCTGTTCACCAACGCCTCCGGCGGCGACGGACACGTGCTGGATCGCGCGACGGGTAAGATCGTCTCGCGTTTCAACTACGACTACGCCTGCACGCGGTTCGCGCTGAGCGAGCCGTACGTGCTGGGGTCGAACATGGACCTGATCGATCTGACCGGCGGCAACCGGCTGGTGAGTTCCGGCCCGGCGATCGACAGCCGCGAGTGCGTCGGGGCGGTGATCTCCAACGGACGGATCTTCTACACGTCGCAGGCCAGCGGGTTGCAGGTTTCGCAGCTCTTTGCAGAAGAGGCGGCGCAGGCCCCGTCGCCGTGGCAGCGAGAGTAGGCGTCTCGCGGAGCGAGATGGCTACTCTAAGGTGAATAGGGCCAGCAATGACCTCACGCACACGGCCCCAATTGCCGCTCTTCGTCGAGCAGGACAAGCTGGTCCCTGGTCCAGCGGGTGACGCGCGGCTCGGTGGGGATCTGCCAGTAGATGATCGAGGTCATCGCCCCGCCGAGCACCAGCGGCAGCCACGACTGCTCCAGCAAGTACGCGGTGAAGGCCAGCAGCGCCGCCCCTTCGAGAATCGCCGCCGAGACGATCGCCCGCATGATCCAGACCACGGCCATCCGGCCGGCGTCGCCGGTGCGCTGAACGAACTCGGCCATCCCCCGGCCGGTCGGCGCCGGCCACGTGCCTTTGAGGATACTCCGCCGCGCGACGGTCGTAAGGTGATTGGGAACGACGATCAGCGCCACGATCGCGGTGAGCGCGAAGACAACGGCCGTGGCCGTCAGCATGGACGCGCTCTCGGGCGGGTTTGCCGTGTCGACGGCCTGCATGACGTAGCTCATCAGCAGCAACGGCGCCGCGACCAATACCGCGACCATCCGCTGAATCGGACGTATCACTTGTGTCAATTGTGCTTGCCATTGTTGATCGAACATATCGTCTTGCCTTTCTCGCTTCAGGCAGCGATGCGTGATTGGCCGTCGAGAGCGGCGGCCTGCGCAAACCTACCTTGCGATTGGTCGAGGGGCAAACGGGTCGCCGCCAGTCGTTAGAGGCGACGACATTGATGGGTGGCTGGGGCATAGCGGTGCCCCAGGATGCCGGCCCCTTCACAGCCCGTGAGTTACTGGGGCACCGCTGCGCTTTGCCCCAGCCACCCATGAAACAGGCTCCAGCGCCGTCCTAGAGCGAACTCGACTGCGAGAAGCTGTACGACGTGCTAAACGGCAGCATCCCGTAGAGGCCGCGGGTGAAGACCTGGTCGATGAAGTCGTTGGCCCGTTGGATGCGGCTCTTGGGCACGATGATCACGTCGGAATCGCTGAGCCAGATTTCCGATGGCGGACAGGGCTGCTTGGCGTGCAGCGGCGCGTGCAGATCGAGCATGGTGGCCAACAGACGCCAGTCGTCGCCGCGGCGGAAGACGACCACCTGGCGGAGATTGGCCCCCACGTTCCAGCTTCCGGCCATGGCGACCGCCTGTAGTATGGTGGTCGGGCCGGTCAGTTCGTGGCGGCCGGGTCGGGCGACCTCGCCCAGCACGTAGACGTATCGCGGCGCCCGTTGCACCAGCACCGGAATCACCTCAATGCCTTCGATGCCCACGCCTTCTCGATAACGCTCGTTGAGTTCCTCCTGCAACTCCTGCAAAGTCAGCCCTTCACAGTAGACGGAACCCACGGCCGGCAGCGAGATGGTGCCCTCGGGCGTAACTCTGGCCAGCCGATTCTGGCCGCCCTGGCCGGCGCGCCGGTCGACCGCCGCGCGAAGGTCTTCCAGCTTGGTGTTGACCTGCATCGGCGTCACCGTGATCGCCGGTACCTTGTAGTACTTGGTGTAGAGCCGTTCGAGTTCGTCGCGAAGCTGCGATACGGTGCGGCCGGTGGCGTGGACCTGTCCGAGCAGACGTAGCGTGATCGTGCCGTCGGGCTGGATCAGCAGATTGCGGTTGAGCGCTTCGTCGGTGAACGACTCCACCTGGATCTGGTCGCCGACGTTGAGTTCATACGGCGCGGAGGTCTCCATCCGCGTGAGGCGATAGACCAGGTCCAACTGATCGTCGACGCGCAGCCGGTACTCGCGGACGTGCGGCAGGCGATAGTGGCCGACGTACTCGCCCTGGGCATGGGCCTGCCAGGCGATCGCGCGGGCCTCTTCCCAACTCCGGTTGCCACAGCCGTGGGCACAATCCAGGCCGTAGATGTTCTGCGGCGCGGCGGGTCCCAATGCCTGGCATTGCCGGACTTGGCCGGATGTGTTGGTCTCGAATCCGACGGCCGACATCACGCGACTCTCGGCCGCTTCGGCGGTTGGTGCATCCGACGCCTCCGCCGGCGATCGCCACGCCGCGGCCGTTGCCAGGCAGCCGACACACAACAAACAGGCAAACACAGTCAGCCATCTTCGGCGCAGCCGCCTGAGACGCCAAATCCCGGCGAGTTTGGCTATGAGACCTTCCCACGACGGCCGTTTCACTCCCTGACCCACGTTATCTCCTTTCCATCAACAGTTCCTGCGGCGTTCGCCAACCGCCGCCGACGACGGGTTGGGGCGTTTCACGTCGGGCGGTCAACGGGGGCAACTCGGCCGGACCGGCGATGCCGGCCGCTTCGGGCTGCATGCCCACCGGTGCCGCGTCGGCGCTCGTCTGGGCGAAGGCCTCCGGATCGACCCAACGGACGTTGTGCGGAGACTCCGTTGCCGCGCGGCCGCCCGCCGCAGGCGCGCCCGTGGCGTCCCATCGCTGCTGAGCCTGGCGGGCGAGTTCCGGCTGGCCGAGGCGCTCGTGGACCTTCGACAGGTTTCGCCATCCGGTCGGCATGCTGTGGACCGAAAGGCCGTGGGCCAGGGCGTCTCGCGATTGGTGATAGTACCCACACCGCGCCAACAACACGCCCAGATCGTTGGCGGCCAGGTGGTTTTCCGGGCTGACCAGCAGCGCCGCCTGGAAGAAGGTCATCGCCTTGGGTTCGGCGGCTTTGCCACGTGCAGACGGTCCGCCGGACAACGCCACGTGGAGCTTGCCCAACGCGTGCAGCGCCATTGAACCGGCCACTTCGCGTCCGGCTGCCGCGGCGAGTTGCTCCTGGGCGAAGGTGAAGTAGGTACTCAGCGCCGTCCTCGGCGTGAGGCGATCCGTCTGGGCCGTCTTCAGCACCGGTGTGCGGTGTCCGCCGACGATCGCCGCCAGGTCGAGATCGGCCTCCAGCCGCGAGCCCACCGGCACGAAGTCCTCGGCCTCCTTGATCGCCGTCAGCCCGGCGGCCAGCGAGCGGCTGTGGGCGGTCGTGCGATACTCCGCGTCGAGCCCCTCGGCTACCAGCCGCAGGGCCCCAATGAACTCGGCTCGGGCAGCGTAGTAGGCCCTGCGTCCGGCCAACTCGAAGCCGCGATACGTGTGGCGGTCGGCCTGTCGGGCCGTGCGCTCGAGGTCCTCGGAACGCTCGGCGGGGTAGTCGGCGTCTGGCATCGGTGGCACCGGCGGGCTCAGTGGCACCGGCGGCGTCAACGGAGCCGATTCGTACGGCGGCTGAAGGGGCTGCGCTGCAAAGCCGTCGTGTACCGGCAGGACCGGAGGGTCCGGCGCCCATGTATCGTCACCTGCGCCACTCTCCGGTGGGGGCCCCGATTCTGCGAAGAGCGGTTCACCCGGCTGCGCCGTCAGCGGTCCCGGGGCTCCGTCGGTGGTAAGTTGCGGCGGCGGCAGTCGCCGGAAAGGGAGCTCGCTGTGAAGGCAGAGCCGCCCCGGTTCGACGCTCGACGTCACTTCTTCGGCGGCGCGGGCGGAATCTGTCGGTTCATCGGCCTTCGTTCGCGGCAGTCCGGCCGAAGGCGACGTCCCGGCGGGGGTCTGACAGACGACGGTGCAAGCGGGCGCGGGATCGCCGGGCTGCGTCTTTGGCGGCCGGCCAATCCACCACACGACGGCAGCCAATGTGGCCAACGCCAACACGAGCGTCCACCAGTGACGCCGCAGAACACACTCCAGACGATCCATCAATCGCTCCGTGGCAGACTCCGCCGATGTCCATAGGGATGCCTCACGGCGTGCGGGCACTTCCTATTTTGCCCGATCGACCGATTGTGCCGGCAGCGCTAAGCAATTCCGCATGGGCAGGCGGCTCGCCGGGCGGAGATGCCCGAACAGACGCTACAGCCCCTACAAACCAACCCGTTGGCCCGCAGCAGCCCCACTGTCGAGATTAATATGCATCATTCTTCCGAGTTGCTGCTTTCGGGTGGATTGAAAAGAGCGGAGCGGAGCCCCGGGCTTCCCAAACCTCGCCTGCCTAAGATCCCTGACGCCCCGCTGTGCTTCGCCCCAGCCGCCGAAACGTGTTCTCAGATGGAGCAGGCACTCCGGCAAAGTCTGCCGACTTCGGCTACTGGCCGATGCCGCCGACCGTGTAACGTATATTTGCCCGGCCGGGGTACGCGCCGAACGAAACGGGAGCGATTGCGTGGTTTTGCTTTCGATAGGGATCGTCGTATTGAACGTCTGCCTGGGCTACGCGCTGGCGGTCCACATCGGCCACGGTCCGCCCAGCCTCGGCGAAGGTTGGACGGCGTTGACGACCGACCTCACCCGGCCGGAGGCCGCGCCGACTCCAATCGCACCTTTGCCCACGCAAGCCGCCCAACCCGATCTCGCGCAGATGTCGACCGAGGAGTTGCTTGAAGACGTCACCAGCGCTTCGATCGAAGACCTGCTCGACGACGAGCCGGACGACGACGAAATGGACGAAGTCTGGGAGGTCGAAGCCTACGAAGACAACGAAGAGGACGACGTCTCGGCGCTGTTGAATCCCGATGCGCCCGAGACCTGGGACCTCAACGAGAAGTACGTCGAGACGTCGATCCTGAAGCTGAACATCGCCATGATCAAGAGCGGGACCAAAGCGACCGCCTTGGACACGCGCCTGCGGTCGTGCCGCGGGAACACCGACGCCGAGACGATCCAGCAGTGCCTGGCCGAGTTGAAGGAAGACTGCGAGTCGTATCTCAGCGAGCAGAGCGAAGCGGCCGAGAAGTTCAGCGAGCGGATCAACGAACTGGGAGAATTGAGCGAACTGGGCGACGACATCGAGATTGCCAATCTCGAACAGGCGGCACAAGTCGAAACCACGTTGAGCAACCTCTCCACGATGGACTTCGAGTCCGACTTGGAGACGGCCAACCAGCGTCTGATCGAAGAACTCGACAACCTGCGCATCGCCCGGCACAAGCTCCGCGACAACCAGGAACGGGCCTTCCTGGCGGTCGCCCGTTACCAGGACCGGCTGGACAAGATCGAGTCGCGATTGTACGACGACCCGCTCACTCGGCTCTCCAATCGCATCGGCATCGAGACGACCCTTTGGCAGTGGTGGCAGCAGGGGCGGCAGAAATCGCGCCAGATGAGTGCCGCGTTGTTCGATCTGGACGGCTTCGATCTGGTCAACGAAACGCACGGCGCCCTGACCGGCGACCGCATCCTGCACCACATCGCCAAGCTGATCAAGGAACACGCCGGCAAGGCCGACCTGGTCGGCCGCTTCGCCGGCCAGCAGTTCCTGCTGATCATGCTCGACGTCGGACCGCGCGCCGCCACCAAGAACGCGGAGCTGATCCGCCAGACGCTCGAGCGGATCACGTTCCTCGACGGCGACAAAGAGATCTGCGTGACGACGGGCGGCGGGTATACCGAGGTCACGCCGGACGACACCGAAGAAGGCCTCTTCGAGAGGCTCGTGGCGACGATCAAGCACGTGAAGGAGCAAGGCCCCAACTGCGCCGCCTTCCACGATCGGGGAGGACCGGAACGGGTCCAGTCGCCCAACCTCGGAGCGGAGTACAAGCAGATTCGTATCTAGGAGTAGTCATCTCATGTTCGACGAAACCGACGTCCTCCGCCGCGGCGTGGCGCTGCTGGAGAAGAAGAACTTCAACGAAGCGCTGGCCGCCTTCGACGAAGCCATCGAACTGAATCCGAAGTATATCGAGGCCTACTACAGCCGCGGCAACGTCTACGAAGCCAAGGGCCAGCACGATATCGCCGTGGAGAACTACAACGCCGTGTTGGAATTCTCTCCCAACGAGGCCTCTGCCTATTACAACCGCGGCGTGGCCCACTGGAAGATGGGCGAGCCCGAGCGGGCCGTGGCCGACTACGGCGAAGCCATCCGACTGAAGCCCGAGTATTCCAGGGCCTATTACAACCGGGCCTACGCCCACTTCAAACAGGAGCAGTTCGACGAGGCCGTGGCCGACTACGACGCGGCCATCCGCCACGATCCGAACGACGCCGACACGTTGGTGGCCCGAGGGCTGGCCCACCTCGCCCGCGGCGACGTCGAAGCCGCCATCGCCGACTTCGACGCGGCCATCGCCATCGACCCCGAACACGCCAAGGCCCACGGAAATCGCGGTAACGCCTTCGAGAAGAAGAAGGACTACGACGCCGCGCTGGCCGAGTACGCCCGCGTTATCGAGTTGAAGCCGGACGACTCCAAGGCCTACTCCAATCGGGCCATCGTCTATCTGAACATGGACCGCGTCGAAGATGCCATCCTCGACTATGGCGAGGCCATCCGGCTGAATCCGACCAATGCCAGGACCTATTGCAGCCGCGGAATCGCCT
The DNA here is from genome assembly GCA_964472545.1 of uncultured Planctomycetaceae bacterium. GTDB lineage: Bacteria > Planctomycetota > Planctomycetia > Pirellulales > Thermoguttaceae > CAYYNP01. The sequence continues at coordinate 17,818 of CAYYNP010000025.1, forward strand.
ACAGCAAACAGCGCGAAACCGACAAATCCATTGCCGACTTCGACGAGGCCATTCGGTTGGAGCCGAAGACGGTCGAAGCCTACATCTGCCGCGGTACGGCCCGGTCGGCCAAGGGCGACCGCGAAGGGGCCCTCGAGGACCACAACGAAGCGCTGCGGCTCGATCCGGACAACTCCAAGGCATACTTCAAACGGGGACACGTTCACGGGGCGATGGGACAGCTCGACAAGGCAATTGCCGATTACACGCAGGTCATCGAAGCCCAGCCGGAAGAGGCCTCCGCCTACGGATACCGTGGCGTCGTCTACACCCGAAAGGGCGACCTGGCGGCCGCTATGGCCGACTATGAGAAGGCCATCGAACTCGACCCGGAGTACGCCAAAGCCTATTACAATCGGGCCCTCATCCACGTGATTCAGAACAACCTCGACGCGGCCGTGGCCGACTTCACCGAGACCATTCGCCTCACGCCGGGCAACGCGCGGGCGTACCAAAACCGTGCCTTGGCCTTCGAGAAACAGGGCAAGAAGGACCTGGCAGAGGCAGACCTGCTGAAGGCCAAGCAAGTCGCCGCGGCCAGGAAGTAGCGGGCCGCGTTTTCAGGCTGCCCGCTGAGAAAGCGTCGGTTCCAGCAATCGGGTGTGCCACCGCCTCTACGAAACGGTGGCACGCACACACGCGCTTAGCGCTCCGTCGCACAGGGCTCGGAGAACTGTTCGCAGTGTTGCGTCTGCGCCAGCCGCACCAGCAGTAGCTTCTGTTGCCGTTGGCCCGCCGGTTCGGTGAGGAAGTGATGCCCCAAGCTGCCCGACCGCTCCGGCAGGCTGCCGACCAGTAAGAGCGACCCCGGCGAGAGCGTGGCCGAGAAGGCCAGATCGTCGAAGACCTTCGACGGACGGCTCGCCTCCAGCCGCAGCATCTCGCGCTGGCCGACCCATCGCGAGCGGGGATCCCCGTAGCGGATCTCCGGTACCAGTTCCACGCGTACGCGGCCGTCGGGCTGTGGGTAGGAGCGAACCGTGAGTAGCCCCTGGGCCTTGGGATACATGTCGCCGCCCAGTCCGCCCTGCTCGAACGAGAAGACCGGCATCCGCTCGTACACGCCGGACGCCACGATCTCGCCGGGCTGGCCGGCACGAATGTGCAAGCGGCGCCGCGGCTCGACCGGTGCCGTGTTGCCGTCGATTTGGGCAACCTGCGGAGTGTCGGCCGTCGGAGCCGGCCGATCCGTCAGCTCCAACACGCGACAGAGGCACGCGGGAACCGAGCCGTCGAGCACGCCGGCACGGAAGCCGTGGCGTGCCAAACGACGCCGCACGTCGGCCGGAACCTGCTGTTCGTCGACCTCCCGCCAGAGCTGATCGTTGATCGCCGGGTCGCCCATTGCAGTGCGCGCCCAGAGCACCTCCAGCACCGCGCTGTCGGGCGACATTTGCGGAGCCACCAGCGGCGACTTCCCCCTAAGCAGGAGGCGGGGGCATCCGGTTGCCAGCAGCGCCAGCAACGCCAGCAGCAACCCGACGAAGATTCGACCCACTTTGAGCATGCGAGTTCCGAGAGGACAAGGCGAGCGAGTAGCGACCGGGCCGCACAGACTAGCCACACTGCGACGACGTGTCAATCCGAATCAGCTTCGGCGTGGGAATCTTCCGCCCGAACACGCGGCCGTGCCGCAATCGCAGCGTCCGATAATCGAGCCGCAAGAAGGCATAGACCTCTTCCGGCGGCCGCAGCGAGAGCCACCGATCGACCAATTCCATGACGTGGGCGTCGTATTGCGCCTGGGACGAGCCGTGGGCGAAACACCGACCCGCGAACCGCCGCACGTCGCCGTCGAACTTCGCCCCGATGTGCCACAATTCGTGGACCACCGTGGTCAGCTTCTCGCGAAACACCAGGTCCAGGAAACGGGGCAAGTAGAAGTTCAGGATATAGAGCGTCTCGCGGCCGTCGGGGCCGATCAGCCGCTGCACGCCCCAACGCTCTCCCCGCCGGACCGTCGTGGCTTGGCCGCCGGCAAATCGCATCGGCGTCAGCGAGGCGTACATCCCGTGGGTGGTCGCCTTGCGCGTTTGCGAGAAGCCGACGGCCACTCGCGTCATGTCGATGTGCCGCAGCGCGGCCAGCCTTGCGGAGAGATCCTCGCAGAGGCGGCGGATGTGGGCGGTGAAATCGAAGCCGGCCGGCGGCATTCTGCCATGGGCGGCCGTTCGGCGACGGGCCGGACTCATGGAGGATCCCCTCCTGGGATCGTGGGGTGCGTCGCCGCGGGGGCCAGACGCTTGACTCTCGTCGCCGTGCCGGCGACGGCTAAACGGGCGACGGCTAAACGGGCGACGGCTAAACGGGCGACGGCCAAACGGCGACGCTGCCGGCCGGTAGCGACGGCTTGTCCTACTCGGACGACTCTTTCTTCTCGTCGTCTTCCGACGACTGGTCTTCGGCGGCCGTCTCGTCCGAATCGGCCGTGGAATCCTCTTCAGCGTCGACGTCGCCCGTGGCGGCTTCGTCTTCGAGTTGGGCTTCGGTCTCGACGTTCTCTTCGTCGGTGTCCGCCGCATCGGACTCGAACGACGGGGCGACGGCCGCACGACGCTCGCGGTCGTGTTCGCCGACGAACTCGAGGATTGCCCGGGGGCCGGCGTCGCCGAGCCTCGGCTCGGCCAGGCGCAACACGCGGGTGTAGCCGCCGTCGCGGTCTTCAAATCGCGGAGCGATCAGGTCGAACAGCAGCCACACGGCCAGTTTGTCGCCCAGCAGCTTCAGCGTCCGGCGGCGGGCGGCCACCACCGGGGCAATCGCCTGATTCCACTCGTGCCACCGCTCGCTCTTACGCCACTCGCGCCACTCTTGGCTGTTGCGCTCGACATCGGGTTCGAGTTGATCGGCCGCCTCCTGATGGGGCAACGCCCGGCGGGCGATGGTGACGCACCGCTCGACCAAAGGCTGCACTTCCTTGGCCTTCGAGAGCGTGGTCACGATGCGGCCGGAAACCGTGGCAGGACTGAGCGTGTCGATCCGGTCGGCGAACTTCTCCGGCGCGTCGGCCCCGGTATCGTCGTTGAGTTCCGTGAGCATCAGCGCGCTGGCCAAGTTCCGCAGCAGCGCCCGTTGATGACTCGGATTGCGGCCGAGCTTACGGCCTCGTCTTCTGTGTCGCATGATCGTTTACGTTTCTTGAAAGATGCTTTTCCGCGTCCGGTCCGGGTGGAGGTGCCTAGAACGGTCCGCCAGGCGCCGCCGGCAGCCGCATTCCCAGGCGGAGTCCCAGGTCGCGGAGTTTTTCGCGAACCTCCGTCAACGTCGTCTCGCCGAAATTGCGAACCTCCAGCAGCCGCTCTTCCGTCCAGCCGACCAGGTCGCGGACGGTGTGGATGTTCTCCGATTCCAGGCAGTTCGATGCGCGAACCGAGAGGTCCAACTCGGCCAGATTCATGGCCAGTTTGGCCTCGGTCGCGTGATCCAAACCCATGCTGGTCAAGGCACGCGCTTCGCTGTGGACCATGGGGCCCAATTCGGTGTATTGCACGAACGGGTTGAGGTGTTTCCGCAGGATCTTGGCCCCTTCGACCAGAGCCATCTCGGGCCCCACCGAACCGTTGGTCCAGATCTCCAGCGTCAGTTTGTCGTAGTTGGTCTTCTGGCCGACGCGCGTCTCCTCGACCTCATAGCGGACGCGAACCACCGGGCTGAAGGCGGCGTCGATGGGGATGATGCCGATTTCCTGCGCGTGGGGCGTGTGCTCCGCGGCCGAAACGTATCCCCGGCCGTTCTCCACCACCATCTCCAGCAGAAACGGCACGTCGTCGGTCAACGTGGCAACCACGTGCTCCGGATTGATCACCTCGACCTGGTCGTCGACCTGCACGTCGGCCCCGGTGATCACGCCCGCGGTCGACTTGTCGATCCGCACCACGCGCGTCTGGTCGCTGTGGTTCTTGACCACCAACGACTTGACGTTCAGCACGATGTCGGTCAGGTCTTCCACCACGCCGGGCAGGGTACTGAACTCGTGCTGTGCGCCGTGCAGCTTGATTTGGGTGATCGCGCTACCCTCGAGGCTGCTGAGCAAAATGCGGCGGAGACTGTTGCCGACCGTCACGCCGAAGCCGCGCTCGAACGGCTCCGCCGTCAGCTTGCCGTAGGTAGGCGTCAGGGTCTCTCTGTCGCACGCAACTTGGCTGGGCAACTCAAGTCCGCGCCATCGAACACGCATGTGAACCCTCCGATCGAGTGACTCGTGGTTGAGATTTTCGCTGCGGACTACGCTGCGGACTACTTGGAACAAAGCTCCACGATCAGTTGCGTCTGAACGGGGATCGAAACGTCTTCGGCCTCGGGAAGCCGAACCACGCGCCCCGTCGGCTGCGGCCCTTCCTCCAGTGCCAGGAAATCCGGAACCTCGCGTCCGTGTTGTTCCCGGTTGGCCTGGGCCAATTGGATGCTCTTGGGCCGATTCTTCACCTGGATCACGTCGCCCGGCCGAGTCAGATAGCTCGGCACGTCGACCCGCTGGCCGTTGACCGTCACGTGGCCGTGGCTGACGAACATCCGGGCCTGGGCCCTGGAAAGCCCGAAACCCAACCGGCTGACGATGTTGTCTAGGCGGCGTTCCAACAGGCTCATCAGCACCTCACCGGTGTTGCCCTTGGCAGATTCGGCCTGCTTATAGTACTTGCGGAACTGACGCTCCAACACGCCGTAGTACCGCTTCACCTTCTGCTTTTCTCGCAGATGCACCGCGTAGTCGGTCAGCTTGCCACGGCGAAAAGTGTTCATCCCCGGCGGCGACTCGCGGCGCTCGAAGGCGCACTTCGGCGTGTCGCAACGGGTTCCCTTCAGGAACAGCTTGGTTCCCTCGCGCCGGCACATCCGGCAAACGGGTCCGGTTTCTCGAGCCATACTCGGTTACGCTCTCGGGCAGGTGTTCGCAATTGTAGTAAAGTGTATTCTTCTCCGCTCGGGTGGTTCACACCCGGCGGCGCTTCTTCGGACGGCATCCGTTGTGCGGCAGCGGCGTCACGTCCTCGATCGACTTGATCTTCAACCCGGCCGTTTGCAGCGCCGTGATGGCGCTTTCGCGACCGCTGCCCGGGCCCTTGACCTTCACGTCGACCTCTTTCACGCCGAACTTGGCCGCCTTCTCGGCGGCCTGTTGCGCGGCCAATTGGCCGGCAAACGGGGTGCTCTTGCGGCTCCCCTTGAACCCGCTCGTGCCGGAACTCGACCAGCAGAGCGTGTCGCCCTTGGTATCGGTGATCGTAATCACCGTGTTGTTGAACGTCGCCTTGATGTGGGCAACGCCCACCGTCACGTTCCGGCGAATCTTCCGTCGCTTCGACTTGGCCACCGCTGATCGACTCCCGTGTAGTAAGAAAACGGATTTCCCCGGGCCGAACTGCGGCCCGATTGACGACTCCTGCCGGACTAACGCAGGTCCTTCACGCCCTTCTTGCCGGCCACGGTCTTCTTCGGGCCCTTGCGGGTTCGGGCGTTGGTGCGGGTGCGCTGGCCGCGGACCGGCAAGCCGCGGCGATGCCGCAGGCCCCGGTAACTGCCGATGTCGCGCAAACGGATGATGTTCTGGTTCGTCTGACGCCGCAATTGCCCTTCGACCACGTAGTCCTTGTCCAACAAGGCCGCCAGCCGAGCCAGTTCGTCTTCACGAAGGTCGCGTGCGCGAACGTTCGGGTCGATACCCGCCTTGTGGCACAACGCACGCGACGTGCTCAGGCCGACTCCGTAGAGGTACGTCAACGAAACCACCGTGGGGCGGTCGTTCGGAATGTCAACACCCAACAAACGAGGCATACTATAATACTCCTACCCGTGACTGACGGGGATCTTCGGCCCAGCTTGCCATGCGCCGGCGGGCCGTTGGCCCACTCGTCCGACACCAACCAACTCGAAACCGGCTAGCCCAAAACCAGCTAGCAGGACTTGCTAGCCCTGTCGCTGTTTGTGGCGGGGATTGCTGCAAACGACGTACACCACCCCACGGCGGCGAACGACCTTACAATTCTCGCAGATCCGCTTGACGCTGGCACGGACTTTCATGACTGACCACGCTTGATTTCTTCCGGAGGGCAAAGCACCTCAGTATAAACGCTTACGTGTCGGCCGGACAAGGGCCTCCGCCGAAGTTTTTTTCACGATCGGCATGTCGGTTGCCACGTCGGTTGGACCGGCGAAGTCAACCCACGATGCGCTGTTTAACTAAAGTACGCATCTTACTTGGAGCGGCTCAAATCACCGCACCCGTCGACAACTCACTCAGTGTTACGGCTCTTGTGTTCGAGCCCCCACCCTCATGTGGCCGGAATCACCAGCTCTCCCCATTCGGGCCGGACGTCAACAACCGTGGCCCCTTATGGGTGATCGCGATCGTGTGCTCGAAATGGGCGCTGGGAAGCCCGTCGGCCGTCACCTGGGTCCATTGGTCCGGGCGCGAAAGCACTTTCTTCGTACCCAGATTGACCATCGGCTCTACGGCGATCACCAAACCCGGCTCGAGCAGGAAATCCCCGCTGCGTCGGGAACGCTTGCCCACAAAATTAGGCACCTGAGGATCTTCGTGCATCACTTTGCCGATCCCGTGCCCTACGAAATCCTCGACCACGGTGAACTCGTTCGCCCGAACGAACTTGGCCATCTCGGCCGCGACCTGGTTCCAGCGGCCGCATTCGCCGATCAGCCTTACGGCCAGTTCGAGCACGTCTCGCGTAACGTCCAGCAACTGCCGGACCCTTGGGGAGACCTTCCCTACCGGAAGGGTCACCGCCGCGTCACCGCACCAGCCGTCCAACCGACAGCCCGTATCGATGCTGATGATGTCGCCTTCGACCAGCTTTCTGGGGCCCGGGATCCCGTGGACGATCTCCTCGTTGACCGACATGCACGTGACGGCGGGAAACGGCGGACCGTCGGGATCCGAATTCGGAAAGTTCTTGAACAACGGCGCGGCGCGGTTCTCTTGGAAGAACGCCTCGATCGTTGCGTCGAGTTCTCCCGTGGTGACGCCGGGTCGGACCATCGCAGCGACGCGTTGGTGGGCTTCCCACACCAGCAGGCCGGCCTTGCGCATCAGTTCGATTTCGCGGCGCGTCTTGAGTTCTTTCACAACCGATGCCGTCTCCCGTTGAAGCCGCGGCCCGTTATGGCCGGCGAGCCCCATCCCTAGACCAGTGTGTCCAGGATCGCTCTGGCTCGCTGGAAGATCTCCTCGATCGTGCCGACGCCGTCGATACTCTTCAGCAGGTTCACGCGGCCGTAGTACTCCAGCAACGGCGCCGTCTGCTCGCGATAGGCGACCAACCGCTGGCGGATGACCTCCGGAGTGTCGTCGGCCCGGCCGCGGCCGGCGAGGCGCTGGAAGAGCTCTTCCTCGGGAACCTTAAGCTCCAGCACGACATCCAACGGGGTCTGCTCGTCGGCGAGCATCTTGTCGAGCGCTTCGGCCTGGGCGATGGTCCGCGGGAAGCCGTCCAACAGGTAGCCGCCGGCGCAATCCGGCTCCTTCAGCCGCGCTTGGATGATGGCCACGATGACGTCGTCCGGGACCAGTTCCCCGGCCGACATATAACGCTCGGCCTGTTTGCCAACTTCGGTCCGGGCGTCGCGGGCGGCGCGAAGCATGTCGCCGGTCGAAAGGTGGGCCATCGTGTAGGTTTCGACCAGCCGCTCGGCCTGCGTGCCTTTGCCGGCGCCCGGCGGTCCGACGAATACGATTCGCATGGTGCTACTTCTCCAACAGGCCGCGATAGTTACGCATCACCAAGTGGCTGTCGATCTTCTGCACCAGGTCGAAGGCCACGCTGACGGCGATCAGCAGGCCCGTGCCACCGTAGAAGCTGGCCACCGTGAAGGGAACGCCCATCACGTCGGAGACGATCGTGGGGATAATGGCGACCAGCGCGAGGAACCCGGCCCCGACGTAGGTGATCCGCACCATCACTTTCTCGAGGTAGTCGGCGGTGCGTTTGCCGGGCCGATAGCCGGGGATGAACGTGCCGTAGTTCTTCAGGTTGTCAGACATATCCTTCGGATTGAAGGTGATGGCCGTCCAGAAGTAGCAGAAGAAGTAGATCATGCCCACGTAGCTGATGTTGTAGACAAACGAGTCGCCCCGTTGAAAGGCCTCGTTCAGCGATCGCCACATGCCACCCCAACTGAAGCCGCCCGCATCGCCGGGTGGGTAGGTGCTCGAGAGCCAGTTGAAGATCGCCGAGGGGATCATCAGCAGGCTGCTGGCGAAGATGATCGGCATCACGCCGGCCTGATTCACTCGCAGCGGCAGATACTGCCGCGTGCCGCCGTAGACGCGGCGCCCGCGCACGTGCTTGGCGCTCTGCGTGGGGATGCGGCGTTGGCCTTGTGTTATGAATACGACGCCGAACACCACCCCCACAAACAGGGCCGCCAGCACCAGGATCGTATCCACCCCGAACTTGCCCTGGCCGCCCGCCAACGCGAGGTCCGTGCTGCCGAGCAGTTGCCAGCCGGCCCCGGGCATCCGGGCGAGGATGCCGGCCATGATCAACAGGCTGATGCCGTTGCCGATGCCGTATTCGTCGATCTGTTCGCCCAGCCACATCAAGAAGACGGTGCCGGCGGTCATTGTCAATACCGAGGTCAACACCCAGGTAAATTGCAGGCTGCCGCCTTCGGTGAGGAATTCCGGACGGATCAGTCCGCGCTGCGAGAGCACGCCCAGGTAGGCCCAACTCTGGAAGATACACAGCAGCACCGTGGCGTAGCGGGTGTATTCGTTGATCTTCTTGCGCCCCGCCTCGCCTTCTTTCTTCAGCCGCTCCAGCGGCGGATAGACGCTGCCGAGCAGTTGGAAGATAATCGAGGCGGAAATATAGGGCATAATCCCCAGGCCGAAGATCGTCGCCTGGCCGAGCTGCGAACCGCTGAACAGCGCCATCTGCGAGAGCAACCCGCCGGCGTCGCTATCGCCGAAGAGCGTCTTCGACGTATCGATGATCGGCAGGAAGATCTGCCACCCGACGCGATAGATGGCCAACAGAGCGAGCGTGAAGAGGATCTTCTTGCGCAGTTCCGGGATCGTGAAGACGACGCGAATCTTTTCCCACATCGCTCGGTCCGCCTAGTTCAATGACTGGTATCCTCGCCGCGAGGCATGGAGGAAAAGGTCACTTGGCCTTCTGAGGGTTCTTCGGTACGGGGGTCTTACCCGGCAGGACGACCGCCTTGCCGCCGGCCTTTTCGATCTTCTTTAGTGCCTGGGCACTGAACCGGTGCGCCGAGACGGTCAGCGACTTCGTCAACTCGCCGTCGCCGAGGATCTTCAACACGTCGTAGCGTCCCTTGGCCAGGCTCTTCTCGCGGAGCGACTCGGGGGTGACCTCGGCGCCGTCGTCGAAGCGGGCCTGGAGGTCCGACACGTTGACGATGACCACGGTTTGGGCCCAGCGGTTGTTGAACCCTCGCTTGGGAATCCGGCGAACCAAGGGCATCTGGCCGCCTTCGAACGACGGGTGGACCGAATAGCCGGCCCGCGATCGCTGGCCTTTGTGTCCGCGGCCGCACGTCTTACCGTGTCCGGAGCCGGGACCGCGGCCGAGGCGCTTGCGCTTCTTGAACTTGTTGATTCCGCGATGGACTTCGTTGAGATTCATGAGAGCGAGACTCCCCGCAGCCGTTCCACGTCGGCCCGCGAACGCAGCGTTTGCAGGGCGCCGATGGTGGCTTTGACGAGATTGATGGGGTTGGCGGTGCCGAAGCTCTTGGTGAGGATGTCGTGGATGCCGCAGGCTTCGCAGACGGCACGCACCGCGGCGCCGGCGATCACGCCGGTTCCCGGCCCGGCCGGCACCAACACCACCCGGGCGGCGCCGTAACGGCCTTTGACCTCGTGGGGAATGGTGGTTCCCGCCAGCGAAACGGAGACCAGTTTGCGCGAACCGTCCTTGACGGCCTTCTCCACGGCCGGTGGAACCTCGTTGGCCTTGCCGTATCCCCAGCCGACGTTCCCTTGGCCGTCGCCGACGACCACCAGGGCGCTGAAGCTGAAGCGCCGGCCGCCCTTGACCACGGCGGCACATCGGCGGATCTTGACCACGATGTCTTTCAGTTCGCCTTGTGTTGCTTCGGATGCCATAAGCGATATTCCCGTTAGGGGCAGAGTTGCCAGTAGGGCAGGCCCGGCCCACCTCGTTAATGAAGCCGTTTCGGCAGGTGGCAAGCAGACCGGCGGGTCCGCTCCGGGGGGGGTCTCCTCTAGAGTTCCAGACCGGCTTTGCGGGCAGCCTCGGCCAAAGCGGCCACGCGGCCATGATACTTGTATTGACGGCGGTCCAGCGCCACTTGCTTGATTCCCGCCTCGAGCGACCGCTCGGCGATCAATCGTCCTACCGCAGCCGCGGCGTCTTTGTTGCCACCGTAAGGGAGGTCTTCCCGCAGGGGCTTCTCCGCCGTGCTGGCGGCGGCCAACGTGCGGCCGGCCTCGTCGTCGATCACCTGCACGTAGAAGTGGCGGTGACTGCGGAAGACGCTCAACCGCGGTCGGGTCGAGTCGCGCTTCACGCGGTTGCTCACACGGAACTTCCGCCGCTGGCGCTGTGTGCTGAGTCGTTTTTCCTGTTTCACGTTTCCGTCTCGCTTGCTGCTGGCTACTTCACCATCGCCTTGCCCTGCTTACGGCGCACCTGCTCGCCGTAGTAGCGGATGCCCTTGCCTTTGTACGGCTCGGGTTTGCGCAGGGCGCGGACTTCGGCGGCGAATTGGCCGACCATCTGCTTGTCGATGCCGCGGATGACGATGTGCTGCTGGTCGGGACAGGCGACGTCGAGGCCCTCGGGGATCGGTTTCTGAAGTTCGTTGGCCAATCCCACCCGCAACTGAAGCACTCCTTCTTGTACCGCGGCGAGGTATCCCACGCCGTGGATCTCCAGCCGCCGTTCGTAGCCTTCGGTCACCCCGACCACCATGTTCTGGATCAGCGCCCGGGTCAGCCCGTGCAGAGCCCGGCTCTCTCGCTGGTCGTTGCTTCGCGTAATCACGACGGTCTTGGCCGCCTCATCGCAAGCCACCTCGACCTCCGGGCGATGCTCCCACTGGAGTTCGCCCTTAGGACCTTTGACGGTGACGTTGCGGTCGGCAACTTGGACCTTGACCCCGTCGGGGACGGCAACGGGTTTTTTTCCGATCCGGGACATCTCAGTGGGCCTTTAGCAAAACTCTCGTACTTACCAGACTTCGCAAAGCACTTCGCCGCCCAGCTTCCGCTGCCGGGCCTCTCGATCGCTGATCACCCCGCGGCTGGTGCTGATGATGCAGATTCCCAAGCCGCCGAGTACCGGTTTGAGCGCCGCGGCGCCACTGTAAACGCGGCGTCCCGGGCGGCTCACGCGCCGGATACGCCGAATCACACGCTCGCCGTTGGGGCCGTACTTCAGGTGCAAGCGGAGATGGTGGCTCGGCTTGTCCTCGACGTCTTCCCAATCCCAAATGTAGCCCTCGCGCTTGAGCACCTCGGCCAGCCCACGCTTCACCTTCGACAAAGGCATGTCGACGTGGGGCTTTTCGATGCGAACCGCATTGCGGATGCGGGTCAACATGTCGGCAACGGGGTCGGTCATCATCGTGCTAGGTATCCCTTTACCAACTCGCCTTCTTCACACCAGGAATAAGTCCTTCGTCGGCCAGATTCCGAAAACAGATCCGGCAGATCCCGAACTTCCGATACACGGCGCGCGGCCGGCCGCAAAGCCGGCACCGCCGTTCCAGCCGCGAGCTGTACTTCGGCTTGCGGAGCGCCTTGGCGATCTTCGATTTGCTTGCCATAAGGGTGGGTCCTCGACTACGCTGCGCGAAGCGGCATTCCGAATTTTCTCAAGAGGACGCGGGCTTCGTCGTCGTCGTCGGTGCTGGTCACCATCGTGACGTTCATGCCCTGCGTCCGGGAGTATTTGTCCGGATTCAATTCCGGAAAGGCCAACTGCTCGGTCAGGCCCAGGCTGTAGTTGCCGTGGCCGTCGAACGACTTCGGGTTCAGCCCGCGAAAGTCGCGAACCCGGGGCAAGGCCAGCGAAATCAGCCGATCCAGGAACTCGTACATCCGCCGTCCGCGGAGCGTCACCTTACAGCCGATCGCGTTGCCTTCCCGCAAGCGGAATCCGGCGATCGACTTCCGCGCCAATGTGATCACCGGCTTCTGGCCGGCCAACAGCTTCATGGCGTCGACCGCTTCCTCCATGTGCTTCTTCTCGGCGACCGCGCTACCCACGCCCATGTTGACCACGATCTTCTTCAGCCGGGGCAACGAGAGCCGGTTCTTGCGGCCGAACTCCTCGGCCAGCGCCGGCAGGATCTCGTCGTCGTATTTCGTCAACAGCCGAGGGACCGGCGGCGGCCCCGTCTCGGCGCGTGACTCGTCTTTCTTCTTCTTCGATTTCTTCTTTGCGGCCATGGGTCTGACGCTTATTTCTGTGCGTGCTGGGCTCTCGGCGGCGCAATTTGGCCGTTGCCGGCGCCACACTTCTTACAGTAGCGCTCCTTGCTGCCGTCGCTAAGGAAGCGGGCTCCCACGCGGGTCGCGGCGTTGCACTTCTCGCAAACCAGCGCCACGTTCGACATTTGCACCGGCATCTCCATCGAGAGCCGGCCGCCTTGCGGGTTCCGCTGGCTGCGGCGCACGTGCTTGTACACTCGGTTGACTTGCTCCACGACCAGCTTGCCGGCGCTGCGGTCGATGCGGAGCACTTTGCCCCGCGTCGGCTTGTCGTCGCCGGTCAGCACTTCAACCGTGTCGCCCGTTCGTATCCACATCACACCACCTCACTGGCGAGGCTGACGATCTTCATGAAGTTCCGCTCTCGCAATTCCCGGGCCACCGCACCGAAAATGCGGGTGCCGCGGGGGTTCTTGTCGTTGTCGACGATCACCGCCGCGTTGCTGTCGAAGCGGACGTAACTGCCGTCGGCACGGCGCGTCGGCTGCTTGCAGCGAACGATCACCGCGCGAACCACAGTGCCCTTCTTCAACTCCGCGCCGGGAATCACGCTCTTCACGCTGCACACCACGATGTCGCCCGCCCCGGCGAAACGGCGATGCGTTCCGCCGAGCACCTTGATACACATCAACTCCTTGGCGCCGGTATTATCCGCCACGGCGAGTCGAGTTTGCATTTGGATCATGGTTTACGTCCCGGTCGCAGTTTGTTCTCTCGTGGGGCCGAAAAGGCCCGTGCGTCTCTCTCGCGGAAAGCTATCCCTCGGCCTTGGCCGCCGCTCGCATCGCCGCCAAATCGATCAGCCGGCTCTTCTCCACCACCCGGACCAACTCCCAGTGCTTCCGCTTCGACTTCGGGCGGCATTCGACGATCTCGACCGTGTCGCCCTGCTTCGACTCGTCGTTCTCGTCGTGCACGGCACACACCGTCTTGCGGCGGATGTACTTGCCGTACTTCGGATGCTTGACCAGGCGCGGGATCTCCACCCGGCGGGTCTTGGCCGCCTTGTCGCTAATCACGACACCGACTTCCACTCTCTTGGGCATGACTAAATCCCGATCCTACGTGGTCCTGTTCCCGCTCAATTCTGGCCGCCCGATCCTGGCCGCCTAATCCGCCGCCTAATCCTCTGTTGCGTCTTGGCCGTCCGCAGCGGCTTTTCGCAAGCGCTCGTTTTGGACGGTCTTGATCCTTGCGATCAGCCGACGGTTCTTGCGCAGTTCGCTGGGCGCGTCGAGCCGCTCGGTCTGCGACTGCAGACGCAGGCGGAAGAAATTCTCCACCGACTCCTTCAGCGTCATCGCCAACTGCTCGTCGCTCATTTCTCGTAATTCGGCCGCCTTGATCATCGCCGCACTCTCCTACATCGGTGGTCTGCGGAGGAATCGCACGCGCACCGGCATCTTGTGGGCCAAACGCGTGAAGCACATCCGGGCTGCCTCCTCGGAGACACCGCCGATCTCGTACAACACCGTCCCCGGCTTGACCACGGCCGCCCAATAATCGGGCTCGCCCTTGCCTTTCCCCATCCGCGTTTCCAGCGGGATGGAGGTAATCGGCTTGTGCGGGAAGATCCGTATATAAAGGCGGCCCTCGGTGCGCAGGTATTGCTGCGCCGCGATACGCCCGGCCTCGATCGTCGCCGCCGAGATCCAGCCGGCTTGCACCGACTGCAAGCCGAAATCACCGAAGACGACTCGGTTGCCGCGCGTGGCGTTACCTTTTATACGTCCTCTTTGGCATTTTCGGTGCTTGACCCGTCTTGGCATCAACGCCATCGATCTCTTCCTCGCTATACATACCCTGGTTCACCCACACCTGCACTCCGATGTGGCCTTGGGCAATCTTCGCTTCGACAAAGCCGTAGTCGATCTTCGCCCGTAACGTCGAAAGCGGAATCGACCCGGAAATCTGCTTCTCGCGGCGAGCCATTTCCGCGCCGCCGAGGCGGCCGGCCAGTTCAATCTTGATCCCTTTGGCTCCCGCTTCCATCGTCTGTTCCATCGCCCGCTTCATCGTCCGCCGGAAGCCGGCCCGTTTGGCCAACTGCTCGGCGATGTCTTCGGCCACCAACTGGGCCACCAACTCCGGGCGGCCGATCTCTTCGATCTTGATGTTGATCCGCCGGCCGGTTCGGTCCTGCAACTCCTTCTGCAACTCTTCGACCCGCTCTCCCTTGCGGCCGATCAACACGCCCGGCCGGGCCGAATGCAGAATCACCTTCACTTCGTCCCGGGTCCGCTCGATTTCGACCTTGGCCACCGCCGGATAGAGCGCTTTGCCGAAGCGGTCCTTGCGGTTGCGGACGAAATTGCGGATCTTCTGGTCCTCGACCAGCAGGTCGGCAAACTCCTGCTTCGAGGCGTACCAGCGGCTCTTCCACCCGGTCATAATCCCGGTGCGGAATCCGGTCGGATTGACTTTCTGACCCATGGTCGTTTCTCGTATGGTTCTCGTGACAGGCTGCCGTGCTCGCCGGCCGCCTCGCTCGTTAGCGCGTTGGTTCGGTAGCCCGTCTTTACTCCAAAGCCACGCGGATGTGTGACATTCGCTTCTTGATGATCGTCGCCATGCCGCGTGCCCGTGGCCGCATCCGCCGAAACATCGGGCCCCCGTCGACTCGCGCGTCGACCACGATCAGGTGAGTCAGGTTCGGCGCCCGGCGGTCCTCGGCGTTGGCCAAGGCGCTTCGCAACACCTTCTCCAACATTCGGGCGCCGCGGTTGGGCTGGTATCGCAAGACGTTCAAAGCCTCGTCGGCAAACTTGCCCCGGATCATGTCCGCCAAAGGACGGACCTTTCGGGCGCTGATCCGCGCGAACTTGTGCGTTGCTTCGTACGCCATCTTATCGCTTGCCCTTCCCGCCGTGACCGCGGAACGTCCGCGTCGGGGCGAATTCTCCCAACTTATGGCCCACCATCTCCTCGGTCACAAACACCTTCAAGTGGTTCTTGCCGTTGTGGACCATGAACGTGTGGCCCACGAACTCGGGCACCACCGTGCACGCCCGAGCCCACGTCTTGATCGGCTCTTTGGTCCCCATGTCGTTGAGCTTGGCTACTTTGTAGTAGAGCTTCGGGTCAACGAAGGGGCCCTTCTTGCTTGATCTTCCCATGGTCGTCGCTTAAGTGTCGGGCCTAAATCTTCAACAGTCCGTATCGCTTCGACCGCCGACGCCGCACGATGGCTTTGTTCGACGGCTTGTGTTTCTTTCTCGTGCGGCCGCCCTTGGTCGGCTTGCCGGTGGGGCTCACCGGATGGCGCCCGCCCTTGGTGCGGCCTTCGCCGCCGCCGTGCGGGTGGTCGACGGGGTTCATCGCCGTGCCGCGGACGTGCGGCCTTCGGCCCAGCCACCGCTTGCGACCGGCCTTGCCCAACACGATCCCCATATGTTCCGCGTTGCCCACCGTGCCGATTGTCGCCCTGCACGACGACGGCACACGCCGGATCTCACCACTGGGCAGATTGATCTGGGCCCAGTCGGCGTCTCGGGCGGCCAACGTAGCCCGGATGCCGGCCGAGCGGCACATCACGCCTCCGCGGCCGGGCTGCAGTTCGACGTTGTGGATGACCGTTCCCACCGGGATCTTCGCCAACGGCAGGCAATTGCCCACCGCCGCCGCCGCATTCTCGCCGCTGACCACCTGGTCGCCCGCCTTCAGGCCTTCCGGCGCCAGGATGTAGCGTTTCTCGCCGTCGGCGTAGAACAGCAACGCGATTCGGGCGCTGCGGTTCGGGTCGTATTGGATCGAGTTGACCACCGCCGGAATCCCGTCCTTGTTGCGGCGGAAATCTATCTTGCGGTACTGCCGCTTGTGCCCCCCGCCACGATGCCGTGAGGTAATCTTGCCCTGGTTGTTCCGCCCGCCGGTACGGCGCTTCGGCTTGAGCAGCTTCTTGACCGGCTTAGCGCCAGGCGTCAAGTCGGCAAAGTCGCTCACGGTCGCGCCGCGGCGTCCGGGTGTGGTCGGCTTGTATCGACGAATTCCCATGGTTATCAGTAGGCGGTAGGCAGTAGGCGGTAGGCGGTCTCGGTCGGACGCCGGGTAAGCATCTCTACGCGAGACTGCCTACTGTCTACTGTCTACCGCATACTCCCTAGAAGAAATTGATTCTGTCTTCCGAGTCCAAAGTCACCACGGCCTTTTTCCAGGCCTTGGTCGTTCCCCAGCGGAACTTCGTACGCCGGGGCTTTCCCTTGCGGTTCTGCGTGTTTACACGAACCACCTTCACGTCGAACAACTCCTCGACCGCCCGGCGAATTTCCTCTTTGCCGGCCATGCGGTTGACTTCAAAGGCGTACTGGTTGTACCGGCTCGCCTTGTGCATGCCCTTCTCGGTCACCAGCGGCCGCAACACGACCTGGTGCGGGTCCAAGTCCAACTTCGTCTTGGTGACGTCGTGCTCAGCCATCGCGGCGGCAGACATCCTCGTCTTTCGGCTCTTCTTCTGGACCATGCGACTGGCTCTCTCTACTCTTCGGCAACCGTATCTTCCGCGTCCGGCGCTTCGGCGGCCGACTCCTCCGAGACCGGCGCTTCGGCAATCGGCTCGCCCTGCGAATCCGGCTTTGCCGCTGCCGTCTTCTCGCGCAGGGCATCCAAGGCCGAGGTGGTCATCAGCAATCGCCGCGGACGCAACACGTCCAAGGTATTCAGGTCCGCCACCGGCAGCACCGACACCCCTTCCAGGTTGCGGATGCTCTTGTGTACGTTCACGTCGTGACCGGCCACCGCCACCAGCAGGGTGATCCCGTCGACCTTCAACGCCTTGAGGATCGCCGCCATCTCCCGAGTTTTCGGCTCGGAAAACGCCAACTCGTCGATCAACGTGATCTCGTCGTCGGCGATCCGCGAGGCCACGGCCATTCGGGTGGCCGTCCGCAGGGCCTTCTTCGGCAGGCGGTACGAGAAATCTCGCGGCCGCTTGGCGAAGATGTGCCCGCCGCCGGTCCGGATGCCACTGCGGCGCGAGCCGGCCCGGGCATTTCCGGTGCCCTTCTGGCGATACATCTTGTGGGTCGAACCGGCCACTTCTGAGCGGCTCTTCGTCTTGGCCGAGCCCTGACGCCGATTCGCCTGATACATCACCACCGCGTCGTGCATCAACTGCTTGTTGATCTGCGGCGCGAGTTGGGCCGGATCGACCTCGTAGGTCCCAACCTCGGCTCCCGTCTTATCGTAAATGGGCAAACTGACCATTGTTCGCTTCCCAGTAGCCCGCCCCCGAAGCCCCCGAATTTCCACCAACACTCCGCTATAACTTGTTCGTCTCTCGGATCATCACGTACCCGCCGTTAGGACCAGGTACGGCCCCACAAACGAGCAGCAATCCGTTGTCGATGTCGACTCGCACGACCTTCAAATTCCGGGCCGTACATCGGGCGTTGCCGTAGTGGCCGGCCATCTTCTTGCCTTTGAACAGCCGGCTCGGGCTGGCGCTGCAACCGGTGCCGCCAAGATGGCGATGGCACTTCTTCACGCCGTGCGTGGCCCGCTGGCCGCGGAAGTTGTGACGCTTCATCACGCCCGCGGTGCCACGGCCCTTACTGGTGCCGATAACGTCAACGGCCTTGATCTCGATCTCGACCTTGCCGTCCTTGTCCTTCTCAAGCTTGCCTTCGTTGTCCTTCTTCAGGAAGCTCTCGACACCCAATTCCTGGCCGACTTCGTAGCCTTCGATCGAGCCGCGAAACTCGCGCACCAGCCGCTTGGGCTCGCATGCGGGCTTTTGGACCGGCTCGACCCCCGCCGCGGCGCGGCGGCGTTGACGCTTGCTATCGAGTTTGGCGACGTGGCCGCGTTGACTGCGGCTGGCAAGACGACGTGGTTTATCCAAGTACCCCAGTTGCACTGCTTCGTAGCCATCGCGCTGCTCGGTCTTGACCTGCAACACGTGACATGGGCCCGCCTGGATGACGGTGACCGGGATGACCTTGCCCGTCGGATCGTAGATCTGTGTCATCCCGACCTTGCGGCCGAGTAGTCCAACTGCCATCGTTCTTACCTTTTGTCCGTCACCGGGGGGGAATGTCCAGCCCTAGGCTGACTTTACCCCTCAGGTTTCCATCCATATATCTCTATGCAAGCGACCTGAGACGCCCGTCAGAAACTCTTTTGGCCCCTCTAATGCTGGCTGGTGGCCTTGATTTTGATGTCAACGCCGGCCGGCAAGCTGAGCTTGTTCAACGCCTCGATCGTCTTCGCCGTGGCCTGCATGATGTCGATCAGCCGCTTGTGCGTGCGGATCTCGAACTGCTGGCGGGCTTTCTTATCCACGTGCGGGCTGGACAAGACGGTGTAGCGTTCGATGCGCGTCGGCAGCGGAATTGGGCCGTGAACTACCGAACCGGTCCGTTTGGCGGTGTCGACAATCTCCACCGCGCTTTGATCGAGAATCGCGTGATCGTACGCTTCCATCCGGATGCGAATGATCTCTTTCGTCTGACCGGCCACGGAAGTCCTCCGGGTTACCCCAATTCCAACTTGCCAATGAACTCCCCCACCGTAGTAGCGGGGAACCTCAAAGACTAGCAGCTTTGCAAATCGCGGTCAACGGCCCAACGGCGAAAAACGCGAGAATCGCTGGATTCTCGCGCCAAAACTCCCGTGCGGCCCCTCGACAAACGGCCCAACCGTTACGTATCGGCCAAAACACCATCTCGATTGAGCTGAGATTCCGCCAGGATTTCGTGAGGAAATTGGGAAACCGGCTGCGACTCGCCACGAGAACAGTGTTAGACACCCAAGCCAAAGGCCCAATGCGGCCAGCGGCTCCACGGGACCTACCACCACCTCCCGAGGCGATCAGCGTCCATGTCTTGCCTCTCCGAGGGCCTCGGGAGGTGGTCTTCTCATCCGCCCTTCTCGGCTTCAGCTCCCTGAACTTCGCCCATTCGCCCGACCGGATCGGTCTTCCCGGCCCCCCCATTTCAGCGGGCACTGCGGCGGCCGGGACCGCAATTTGCCGCTGCCGGCCGGATCTCGTAAAATGACCAGGGCCTTCTGCGGCCACGCGGGCCGCAACGTCGCCCCTTGGGTTGTTCCAATCAGAACGGACGGGAAGGACGGGAACCATGTCGAGGCTGTCAATGCCGGGGACTACCCCTCGGATGCTGGGGTTTCTTGCGATCATCGCGCTTCTCGGGTGCCATTGGGCGGTTGCCGCCGAGGGTGCCGACGACAACGCACTGCTTCAGGCCCAGCTTGCCGCCGGCGAATTCGCTCCGGCAATGGCGGCGGCCAATGCGGCCGACGATCCGGCACGGCGCGATCGCTGGCTCGGCGAGATTGCCGCCGCCCAGGCCGCCGGCGGAGACCGCGGTGCCGCACTGCGAACCGCCGAGAGCATCGCCGACGACCGCAGCCGCTCCGAGTCCCTCTCGCAGGTTGTCGCGCAGCCGTGGGGCGGACGCGGCGGCGCGAATCAGGCCGACTTCGAGTCGTTGATCGAGCTGATCACCTCGACCGTTTCGCCCTTGTCTTGGGTCGACGCCGGAGGAGCCGGCTCGATCGAGGAATTCCCGACCGGCGTCTATGTCGATCCCGACGGCGTTTTGCGGCGAGTAGAGCAACGCGACGCTACCGGCACGCTCGACGCGCTGCGCACCGCCGCTGCGCGGGGCACCGGGCAAGACGACGTGCGGCGAACTTCGCCGCTGCGTAAGGTCTCACTGCCGCGGCTGGAAAAACACGCCCAACTTCGCTGGGCCGCCGGGCAGCCGCCGACCGACGCCATGCGGCATCTGGCCGGTTTGCAGCGCATCCAATACGTCTTCGTCTATCCGGACACGGGCGACTTGGTCCTGGCCGGGCCGGCCGGCGATTGGACGGCCGACGCAGAGAACCGTGCCGTCAGCACCGAAACGGGCCAGCCGGTGCTGCGGCTGGACGATCTGGTCGTCGTCTTTCGCCACGTCCACCACGCCAAGCACGCCCAGTTCGGATGCGCGATCACGCCCACCCAAGAGGCGTTGGCGCGAACCCAGGCCTTTCTCGGCCGGCCGGCCGGAAACCGCACCGGGAAGCCGTACCTGGAGCAACTCCGCGCGCAACTCGGCCGCCAGGAGATCGACGTCAACGGGCTCGACCCGCGCACGCGTGCCGCCCGGGTGATGGTCGAGGCCGACTATCACATGAAGCGGATCGGCATGGGGCTCGAGGAAGGCGTGCCGGGCGTGGTCAGTTATCTTGACCTGATCCGCGTCGGCCCGGGCCAATCGCCGCCGCCGATGGGCGTGCTCCGCTGGTGGTTCACGCTCGACTACGACGCGCTGTTGGCGGCCGAGAACCGCCAGGCGTTCGGTCTCCGCGGGCAAGGCGTGAAGGTGCTCAGCGAAAACGAACTACTCACCGCCCAGGGCCGCCGCGTCCACACGAACAAGTCGGAGCAACTCAATCGGCAGTTCGCCGAGAGCTTTACGAAGCAATTCGCGGCACTCTCCGGCAAGTATCCCGTCTACGCCGAGTTGCGAAACCTCTGCGACCTGGCACTGGTCGCCGCGCTAGTCCGCCAAGAGGGGTTGGCCGATCAGGTCGGCTGGCATCAGACGTTCTTCGGCGACCCGGAAGCCTACGCGGTGGAACTCGGCACGGCACCGAAATCGGTCGAGACGATTGCCAACCTCCGCCGCATCCGCTCGGGCACCAAGCTCCACACCATCTACGGCGTCAGCGGCGGGGTCGAAATCCGCCCCAACGCCTTGGTTACCGCCGATGCGATCGAGACGGATCGCTACGGCGCGCTGGCAACTCCTCAGTCGTCTGCCGCTCCCAACGACCAGCCGGCAGAGGCCTGGTGGTGGGACTAGTGCTTGGTCAACATTCAAAAGCGGGGCGAGCATCCTGCTCGCCGTTCGTCCGGCAGCGTCAGACGCAGGCTGGAAGCTTACGCCACAAGAACCGCCACCCCAAAACTGAATGTTGACAAACCACTAGCCACGGCGGCGCAAGTGACCAACGGCCCATTCTGCTAGGCCCTCCGGAAGACGCTACACACTTGCCCTACATTCGCCCCTTTCTCGGGGTGACGTATTGCAACACGCGGGGCCCCTGCTAAACTCGGGCACGAGGGATCTTGGCGCTGACCCCTGCGTGGGCCGCCGCTTCGACGCCCGATGGCTGCTCTCTGGGATGGCGGCGGCGAATTCGTCACGGTTTCGGGAGATCGAGATGAGCATTGCGGTCGTTTGCGGCAGTTGTGGAAAGCGATACGCAGCACCGGAGAAGCTCGCGGGCAAGCAAGTCAAATGCCACCAATGTGGGGCTACCGTCGAAGTGCCCGCCGTCGAAGTGCCCGCCGTTGAGGCAGAGCCGGAGCCTCTCGAGCCGCTGGGCGACCCGTTCGCCGATATGCCGGAGGCCGACCTTACGGCCGGCGAGACGGTCTCTCGCGCGGCCACGCGACCGCCCGGCCTCTGGGGATTCGTCCAAACCTACCGGCTGGAAGTTGCCGTGGGTGCGGTCGCCGTGCTGCTGATGCTTCTCTACGGGGTGGGCGGACGGTACCAAGTCGCGACGGCGTTGGTGGTGGCCGCCGCGGCGATCATCCTCATCGGCCGTATTCGACGCAAACCGGAAGTCGAAATGCTGGTCGCCCGCATCATCGGTTGCAGCGTCAGCGGGCTGCTATTCTTGGGGATGGTGATCGATTTGATTCGCGTCAAACGGGCCATCGGCGCTCTGCCGGAAGGAGACGAGAGTTTCGCTCTTCTGATTTTCGAAGCGTTTGTGGCCCTGACGGCTGTGGTGGTCGTGCTTTCGGTGGTCTGCTATCTGTGCGGGCGGTTTGGCTTCTTCAATACGCTTGGCTGGATGTACGTTTGCGTGATCGGGTTGATCCCCCTTGGCCTGGGGATGCTCTCCGACGCACCCGACGAATTGGACGCGGCCCGCGCCCAGACCCGACTCCTTTGGCGCCGGCTATTCACGCAGGGGCCGGAAGATCCTCCCCAGCCGGCGGTGCCCCCGCGCGAGCGAGCAACCGGAAAGAGCAAGCCGGCCACCGTCACGCAGCCGCCCGCAACCCGAACGGAAAAGACGCCGGGGACGATCGACCAACCGCCGAAGGCGCCAATAGCGCCCGAACCGCTGCCCCCGAGGCAATGGTCCGTCGTGCCCGATCCGGCCGCGCCGTCGCAGGCGCGCTTGGGTACCCAACCGATGCCGTTGGGCATCTTGCTGAGTAAGGTCGAACGCGTGCTCTTCTCCTCGGCCGAGGCGGGTCGCGCGGTCGTGATGAGTTCTCCGCCGAAGGGCGCCTCGAGGACAGGCAGCAGCGGCGCCTACTTGATCGACCAATACGACCTGATCGGCCATCGGCACCTTGGCCGGTTCGCCGTGCCCGCCGGCTGCCGGTTGGTCGACGTCAGCCCGGACGGGGAGCGTCTGTTGCTGGTGGCCAAGAACAACGTGGAGGTCTGGTCGCTGGCCACGGGGAAGCTGGCCCTGGATTGGCACATCTCGACCGACGCCACCTCGACGCACGGCTGGGCAGCATTCGTCGGGCCAGACCGCGTCGTCACGCTGCACTCTCGGCGGCTGGCTTTTTGGGCCTTGCCCGAGAGACGTCAAGTACACTCGATCGAAGGCGTCACCCACGCGGTGCTCAGCCCCGGCCGGAAGCAGTTGGCGGTATTCGAGTCGGGCGGCCGCCCTTGGCCCGGCAAGATCGTCGACGCGAGCACCGGTGAAGCGCTCGGCAGCTTGGCGCCCACGTCCGCGGGTTCGTTCAGCACGGGGCTGTGCGCCTTTAGCCGCGACGGCAGCCAACTCGCGGCGCTGAGCGGTGCGCGGCTGATTCTCTGGGACCTGCAGGACGGCCAGGTGACCGCCGAGATCAGTTCCGCCGCCGGCAGGCACAACCTGTCGTTCACGGGCGAGAAGT
The DNA here is from genome assembly GCA_964472545.1 of uncultured Planctomycetaceae bacterium. Lineage (GTDB taxonomy): Bacteria > Planctomycetota > Planctomycetia > Pirellulales > Thermoguttaceae > CAYYNP01. The sequence continues at coordinate 41,181 of CAYYNP010000025.1, forward strand.
ATCTGCTGCTCGACGGCCAACTGATCGATCCCGGTCGGAAGGCCGTCGTCTGGCGCTATGCCTTTTCCGGGTCCGGACAAAGTTGGGACAAAGTGGCGGGCAGCCCGGACGGACGCGTCTGGCTGGCCGCTTCTCGATCGTCGAAAGAGTCGGCCTACCTGGGGCCGGTTCCGTTTCCCGATGCCGCGGCCGCTGCCCAATTGGCCGCGATGCCCGCCCGATTTCAGGGCAACTCGAAGCTCTCGATTCAGAACCTGTTCGCCGGCGGCATGCTGCCGGGGCAGCCGCCGGGAGGTGTCGGAATCCCCGGCGTCGGCTTGCCGACCACGGCGGATGCCGACAACGCCGGTCGCGACTACGTCCGCAGCGAACACGTCGAAGTGATCGCCGGCGACGACGCGGCGCTGCTCGAGCGCGTGCGGTGGCTGCCGGCGGTCAATCGCCCGTCGATCGGGATCCGCTGGGGCATGGGCGTCCATCTGATCGGCGAAGAACAGCAGCCCGCCGTTACCACGCCGGAGCATCTGGTGACGGTTACCGGCCGGATCGGCCAAGGCGTCTACCTCGGGTTGCAGGGCTGGGCGTCAGAAGGTCGTTTCGGCAACTGGACTCCCAACAGCAAGGTCCCCACGCAACAGGTCGTCCTGCTTGGCGGCGGGAATCACGCCGGCCTGCTCACGGCCGCCAAGCGGCAGCAACTCGATATGCTGGTCACCATCTCCCGCAGCACGCGCGTGGTGGGTGTCGGCCGAAACGCCGAGATCTTGATGCGCGTTCGCATCAACGACGTCGCCGGCAAGCTGACACCGTGGACCTCCACCTTGCTCAGCAGCACGGACGTCGTAGCCGGACAGCGAATGGGCAAAGATCTCACCGCGGAGTTGGTCACCGAAGTACTCCAAGAGGTAGGCCAGAACTACGCGCTGAAGCCGTTGCCCGACGAGCGGCCGGAAGACGCCAAAGCCCGGCTGGCCGAATTCGACCCGGCGTCGTGCACCAGCAAGGACGAGTTGCTGCTGCATCTGGTCGATCTGCGCTATTGCGCTGCGAAGAAACTGCTGGCCGCCGGCGAATTGACCGCGTTTTACGGTAAGGTCCTCGGTATCGGCAACGGACAGAGCCTCGTAAGCGGCGATCGGGCCGAGCGACAGAGCGCGCTCGAGCAATGGCTCGAATCTGGCGAGAACTAAGCGGTCCGCCCAATGCCGTTCAACGCGCGCCCTCTCGAAGTCAACGGTCGTCCATGGCCGATCGCCTCACACCTGCCTGACCACCCCCACCACGATCCCCAACACCCGCGCGTTCTTTACGTAGATCGGCTTCATACTCGAGTTGGCCGGCTCCAGGCGAATGCGGCGTTTTTCGGGATACCAGCGTTTCAGGGTCGCCTCGCCTTCGTCGGTCAGCGCGACGACGATCTGGCCTTTCTGGGCGGTTCGGCGTTTGCGAACGATCACATAGTCGCCGTCGGCAATCTGGTCTTCGATCATCGAGTCGCCGGAAACCTGTAGCACGAAGAGGTGCTTGTTTTCCGGATCGAACATCGCCGTGAAATCGACCCGTTCGTCCTGCTCGATCGCCTCATGCAGCACGCCGGCGGCAATTTGCCCCACCAACGGCAATCCCCGCATATAGGCCGGTTCGGTGGTGAGTTGGATCGCCCGCGACATGTTGGGCTCGCGGGTAATCAGCCCTTTCTTCTCCAGCGCCTTCAGGTGGCATACTACCCCGTTGGGCGAACGGATGTCGAAACGTTCGCCGATCTCCCGCACGGTCGGCCCGTATCCGCGCCCACGGATCTTCTCGCGGATGAAATCGTAGACCGCTTTTTGCTTTTTGGTGACGTTTTCAAAGGGCTCCATGCCGATCCCCTCTCTAGCGGGTTTCCGAACCGAGATAAATCAGACTCTACTCTATCCTATAATATACGGGTGTACATAGTCAAGGGATCGGCCAAATCGTGGCCTGCCCGCCACTGAGACCACACCGTGCCAGCCCAATCCGAGGCCACGGGGCGATTGACCCGCAACCGGAGGTATGGTAAAAAACAAGGTTCATGGTGGAAGGAAACTCTCCCACCATCGGGGTAATTCAGTTCGGGCGGGCCGACGTGTGCCACCGTCCGAAGACTAGACAGCGATCAAGCCAGGAGTCAGAACGTGCCCGCCAGTGAGCGTCGGAAGGAACTCAAACGTCGTCGACATCGCCGCAAGAAAGTGGCCCAGTTTGCCAGGAAGCTGCAAAAGGCCACCGTCTCGGAACGGGCGGTCATCGCCGAGAAGCTCCGTGAGCTGACACCCGGCGGCGAGGCGATCATCGAGAACTGGGAACTGGAAAAGCGCTAGGCAAGCCCCTGGGGTGGTTTGGCCCCTGGGGTGGTTTGGCCTCACGTGCGCTATCTTGATCTCGGCGCTGCGCCGAGATTCACTCGTCGAGATACTCCGGCAGATCGATCGCTATCTGGCCGCTCGCTTGATGATAGAGCCATCCCCGGTTTCCGCTGGCGGCCTCGGGAGGGAACGTTTCGGTGAGCGTGATCACCGAAATGCCCGAGATCACGTTGGCCGGAATGCCGTTGTGCAGATACGGCCCGTGCGGGAAATCGTGGCCGGCAGGACCCGGCACCCCCTTGGTATTCGTCGCCCGCAGCAACTGCGGCAGCGATCCCTGGTACGCCACCGGGGACTGCCCAGCGTGCTCGATCTTGTATCGCTGGATCTGCGTTCGCAGCGTGTGCAGGTCCTGCAACACCACGCTCGATTTTGCCTGGCCGCCCGCCCCTTGGAGGACTTGGATCGCCACCGCCCCCGCGATCGCCACCACGATGGCCAAGGTGACGGCAGTCATCAGCGAGAGTTCGATCCGCCCGGCGCGCAGTCGTCCTATTGCGGCAGACGCTTCGCGCGATTCCGCTGAGCCTGAAGCAGCTTGCTGCTTCAGGTTCCGGATTTCGACCGACTGGCGATCCATTGTTCGGTTTTGTTGCCTACACCCCGTAAGTGCTGTCCGCCCACCTATTGGCGCTATCCGCTCAAACATAGGTCATCGCCAGCCGGGGGGTGAGGCTCAACCGCAACATTGCCACATTTTGGAGGCGATCTCGAGAGCCTGCCCCCCGTTGGGGCCGTGAGTGATGATTCTCAGGGGTCGCTCTAGGGCGATCCACGTGCAGAACACGACCGGCCAGGGCGACGAAAGTGCGGCTCTGCCCCAACGGCAGCCGGCTCTTGCCGTTCTATGAGAAGTTTGCCAAACCGGCGAAATCGAGCGTGGCGAAGTGGTCGTCCAGGGTTTCTGCCCGGCGGATCGGGATCACGCTGCCGTCTTCCCGCAGCAGCAATTCGGCCGAGCGGAGCTTGCCGTTGTAGTTGAAGCCCATGGCGTGACCGTGGGCGCCGGTGTCGTGGATCACCAGCACGTCGCCCACCTCGAGCCGCGGCAGTTGGCGGTCGATGGCGAACTTATCGTTGTTCTCGCAGAGCGACCCGGTCACGTCGTAGAGCGTATCGGCGGGGGCGTCCTCCTTGCCGGCGACGGTGACGTGATGATAGGCCCCGTAGATCGCCGGACGCATCAGGTCGGCCATGCAGGCGTCGAGCCCGGCGAAGTTCTTGTAGGTCGTCTTGATGTGCCGCACACTGCAGACCAGATAGCCGTAAGGACCGGTGATCATCCGCCCGCATTCCATCTGCAGGTCGATCGGCCCCAGCCCGGCGGCTTCGATGATCGTCTCGTAACGTTGCCGAATCCCCTCACTGACGACATGAAGATCGACGGCGTCGTCTTCCGGCCGGTAGGGGATGCCGATGCCTCCGCCGATGTTGACGAAGTCGAATCGGATGCCCAGCTCGCGCGAGATGCCAGCCACCGTGCGAAACAGGATCTCGGCCGTTTCGACGAAGTACATTGCTTCGAGTTCGTTCGAGGCGACCATCGTGTGGATGCCGAATCGCCTTGCGCCTTTGTCGCGGGCGATCCGATAGCCGTCGAAGAGCTGCTCGAGCGTGAAGCCGTATTTGGCCTCTTCCGGGCTGCCGATGATCGCGTTGCCCTCCTTCAGCGGCCCGGGGTTGTATCGAAACGAGATCGTCTCCGGAATGCCGGCGGCCCGCTCGAGCATCGGGATGTGGGTCACGTCGTCGAGATTCACGATCGCTCCCATTTCTCGGGCCTTTTGGAACTCTTCCGGCGGCGTGTCGTTGGAGGTGAGGATCACGTTCTCGCCGACGATGCCGGCGCGCTGGGCCAACGTGAGTTCGGCCAGCGAACTGCAATCGGTTCCGAACCCTTCGGCGGCGAGGATTTTCAGTAAATAGGGATTCGGTGTGGCCTTGACGGCAAAAAACTCGCGAAAGCCCTCATTCCACGAGAAGGCCTCTAGCAGCGCCCGGGCGTTTTGGCGGATGGCCCGCTCATCGTAAAGATGAAACGGCGCGGGGTACTCGTCGAGCAGGGCCCGAAGCCGATCGGCGGAGAGCGGTAGGTTCTTGGGCGTCACGTTGAGTTCCTCGTGTGACTATCGGTACGGCAACTTCTTCCCCGTTTAGCCGCCGCCGGCACGGCGGCGTGAAGCAGCCCTCTTTCGTTTGGCCGCCGCCGGCACGGCGGTGTGAAGCAGCCCTCTTTCGTTTAGCCGCCGCGGGCACGGCGGTGTGACTCCCCGGTAGGTTACGCCGCCGTACCGGCGGCGGCTAAACGATACGGGCGGACGCAGAAGTATACCGGCGTCGCAACTCGCCGACAAGCAGATACGCCAACCGCCCCGGCACGCGTTCACCGAAACTGGCTCCCGCGATCGGCGTGTGGTAGACTATCGCGACGTGATCGAACGCTACTATCGTTGCCAAATTCCAGTTTCTGCCCTCGTTCCCAAACTCCAGTTTGGGAACGAGAAGAAGGCAGCTTTGGAGGATTCCACCATGTCAACCCATCAATGCATCACACGCCGCCGGATCCTGTGTGACGGGCTGGCGGCCGGCCTCGCCTTGTGCCAAATCGGACGCACGTCTGCCGCCGAACCGTCCGCGGCGTCGCCGGCCGGGCTGGCCTTCGCCGCCGATGGGAAGCAGTACGCCTTCGACACCGGCGCGCTGCGCGGAACGCTCCGCTTTGAGGGCCGCTCGTTGGGGCTGACACCGGTCGTCGACGTGAAGTCTGCCGCACCGCTCGCCAGCGGCCACGGGCTGTTTTCCCACTATCGGCTGCTCGACGCCGACGCCCGCTACGGCCACGGCGCCTGGGACTGGCCCAGCACGGCCCGACTCTTGCCCGACGGCGCCGTCGAAACCACCTGGAAGGCCGACGCCGAGCATCCCTTCGACATGCAAGCCGTCTACCGCTTCGCCGCCCCGGGCACGTTCGACGTCACCACCAGCGTCGTCCCGCAAAAGGACTTGCGGCGGCTGGAAGTCTTCTTGTCTTCCTACTTCCAGGGCTTCGCCACCTCGCGGGTCTACGTGCAAGGCTGCGACGAAACCGGCAACAAACCTGTCTTCCTCGAGGCCAAGCGTTCGACGGCCGTCTGGCAGATGTTCCCCCGCGATGAAGCGGCGGTCCACACCATTCGCGACGGCCGTTGGCAACGCTCGCCCAACCCGGTCGACTGGAAGATCATGCCCCGGCTCGCCCTGCCGTTGGCCATGCGCCGCGACGCCGCCACCGGCATGACCGCCCTGGTGATGGCCCCGACGAGAGACTGTTTTGCCATTTCCACCCCCTACAGCGGCGAGGGCCACCGATCCCTCTATCTCTCGCTCTTCGGCCGCGACTTGGCCATCGGCCAGATAGCTACGGCCCGTTCCCGCCTGCTGATCGGCCGAGACATTTCCGACGAGCGGGCGGTGGCGCTGTGTCGGGCGTATTTGAAGGATCTCGAACGAGACGGCTCCGTAGAGGAGTGATTTTGCTAGGCAAGATCTCAGTCCGGCTCGCGGAGCGAGACAACTACTACACTACCATACTCGAAGGCGCCCCGGCTCCAGCGCGTGACTCCCGTTCTCGAACGTTCAAGACCCCGCACGGCCCGCACGTACTTCAACCTTCAACTCGACCTCGGGCGAATCCTCTTGAAGCCTGGCGTACTCCTCGAAGATCCTCCGGCCGCGCTGCTGGCGAGTCGCGTGCGATTGCGAAAAGGAGACGCCAGGCAACCGCTGGTTCGCATGCGTGTTATACCGCTGCATTACGAGCCGTCCCAATTCGCGGGGATCGTAACCGAGTTGATAGGTCCATCGGACGGCGTCGAGATCGGCCTGCGCCTCGAGTTGCGGCTCCGTCGGCCGCGTCCAAATCCACATCATGGCCGCTTGTACGGAGCAGCGCTGTTGCTGCGTCATCCGTCGCCAATCGCCGCGGTACGCCTCGGCAATCAGCTTGATCTGCTTCAGTCGCAAAAGCGCATGTCCGCGGTCGAGATGGGCCAATTCGTGCGCGATCACCCCGATCATCGCCGCCTCGCTGGCGATCGACTCCAATAGCCCACGGAAGAAGAAGATATGCCCGCCCGGAAACACGCGGGCGTCGAAACGTGGCGATTCAACGATGTAGACGGTCAGCCGGCGGTAGCGATCGGCTCGGGTCATACAGCAACGGACCTTCTGTACCGTGCTGCGCAGTTGGTCGACCTCTCGGCCCTCCGTGATCACCCGAGTCTTCCGCGATGCCATGTATCGTGCAAACATCGCGGCTGAGAATCTGCCCACCTGTTGTTCCTCCTCGGCCGAGATCTCGACCGCAGCCAACGCGGCCGCCTGCTGTGGCGTGGGCTCGCCAAGCATCCCGCGAGTTGCCGCAGTGCGATCGCCCGGCGGCGTTCCTTCAGCGCGGTTCGACACATTGAGGGCAGCCGGCTCCACGGCGTTAAGGCCGGCCGACGGCATTAGCATCAGCAATGCCGACAGCGCCCCCAAGAGACGGCCGCTGCCATGCCAACTGGACGTCCCCGTGCCCCAATCGCCTCGTGGGGCAAGAGCTGTGGGAGAAAACGCGAATACGAAACGAGCGCGAACGCGCACCACGGCCTCGACCATCCCGGTTCCTTTCAACAAGCACTACCGGACTCCGCCGTTGCTACCGACCCATGCAGCACTGCGCCGCACGCGATCGGTTGCCAGAAAGGACCAGCATGGTTGCAAGTGCAGGATAACACATGTTGCCACGGTTCGATACTGGCCTGACGTTGGGAATCTGGCAAAGAAAGGCGCATTCTGATCTTGATCGCCGATCATCGGCTGAATCTCGCCCCCGCAGAGCAGGCCGCAGTGGCCGCAGAGGGTACTGCCACGGTGAGGCGCTTGCCGCGACCGTTAGAGATTCAACCCTCCTTGCGGAGGAGGAGAGTCTCGATATCGGCTTGCAGTTTGCCGAGTCCGTCCGTCCACCAAGTCGGCCCGACGCAGCACGGATGCCTACGTTGGCCACACGTGCTTCACTCTTGCTGTAGAACGGCTTCACTTCAGAGATACCACTTGGCCGTCGCGTCCTTTACCGCGACGGAAACAAAATCCAGCCCTAGTCCTTCGACGAATACTCTCGGCGCCTTCGGTCGGCTGGTCAGGCTGTCGTAGCTGACGACCAACAGCGAATCGGCCTTCGGTGCGATCGAGAAGACGTACTCGTACGCCGACCTGATTCGCCTCAATCCGTCCTGCATGTCCGCGGCCATCCGGCGGCTTACCTGAGACTTAATCGTCGCAAAATGGTCGCGGACGCAAACCAGCAAGTGCACTCGATAGTCCCGCGTCTGCAGTTGCCGGATCATCTCCGGCAGGGGCGGGAAGAAGTCATCGACCGGGCTGTTGCGGCCCACGCCGTGGGCGCCGTCCGGCACGCTGCGGTGCCAGACGATCCGCTCGCCGGCGTCGTCCAACGTCGAGTAGTCGTCTTCCCGGAAGATCTCGTTTTCACGGCCGTCGTCGGGAAAGCGGTAGACGTACTTTACGCCCCGGCATCCGGCGGCCTGGATCAAGTTATGGATGAACCTCGACCCGCTCGACTCGGGACCCGTTACCAGAAACGCGTGTTTCGTGCGGATCGGCATCGATCAGGACCTCGGTTTCTCGTGCCGGCTCGCCCTCGATCAGGGCCTCGACGATCGTCTCCGGCTCGTAGTTGCGGCAGATCTCCCCATCGGGGCAGTTCCAGGGTTGGCCGTTGATTTGCCGGTCGAAGAGGAACGAGTCGGGTCGGTGACACTCGGGAGTCGGGCATGCGCTGCGCGTCAGGTTGCGGTGGACGTCGTAGCCGAGGCGTCTCGGTGAGGTGCCGGCCCAGCAGACGACCGCCGGGCATTCCAACGCGGCCGCGGCATGCTGCATGAAACTGTCGATCAGCAGCATCTTCTCGGCATACGGGATCAGCGCCATCATCTCTCGCGGTTGACCTTCCACCTGAATCGTATTTGCCAGCGGCTTTTGCGTCGGCGAACGGACCTGGGCCACGACGAAGTCCTGCTGCATCCGGTCCACTACGGCCCGGGCCACTTCGTGCGGCAGGCTCCGCTTCTGCATGCCGTGCTCGGCTTGAAGGCGCGAGTCATCGTCGTCCTTCTCCGGCGGAACGCCGCCTACGCTCTGGATCAACATCAACGGCTTGCTGACCTGGTCCAGCAGCCCCCTGGCCATGCGGGCCTCCGACTCGAAGAGGTTCAAGTCCGGCCGGACGTCGTCGCACTCCACGGCGGCCATCTCGCACCAGACTTCGACCAGATGCTTCCGCCCGTAGATGTAGTCGCTGTGCTGGTACGGTTCGAGGTGCAGCACCCACGAGCGTCTTTGACGGATGTACTCCTCATAGAACGCCGCACCGGCAGCCAGGGGCAGCAGGACGTCGACGTTGCGGTTGCCCAGCCAGGCGGGCGGATGGCTGCTCACGACAACCAGCTTCTTCTGCGGCTGGGCGATTCTCAAGTTCCGGGCCACGGCGGTAGCGGCGATGTTTCTACCCAATCCGCCGTTGACCACCAACACGATGGTGTCGAAATCTCGCATGCGTGCTGCTCCCACCGGGGTGATCGAGATCGTCCGCCCACTAGCGGCTCTTCTTCTTTGCTTTCTTCCCTTGCCGCCGGGCGATCTGTTCGGCCAGCGACACGGCCTTTGGCAACCGCCTTACTTCGACGGCGTCCTGCACGTCCACCTCCACACCGTCCTTCTTGCGCAGGACCTTTCCCGTAACGGGATCGACGGCGTACCCATTCTTCAGCCGAGTGCTCTCGGCGCGCAGCCTCTGCTGTTTCACGACGGTACCCGTCGCACCGTCGAATTTGTAGACTTCCTCGACGTCCTCGCCCGTGGCCAGCACGGGCGTGTCCAAGGTCTCCAGAAGCTCGCCGGACAGGGAGCAGAACTTCCCCTCATTCATCTTGTACAGCTCAATCTGCCGAGTGTCCCGGTTGTAGAAGACCGCCGCACCGTCGCCCCGCTCGGGGGGAATACTCCTCTTGGAAAGCCTGACGATGTTCTCTCGGCTCTCAGGAAAGTACAAGACTAACGACGGATCGCTTGTGGTGTAGCTGAGAATGCAGAAACAGGCGGAGGCCGCATAGACACAGTTCGTCGCCGTGACGCAATAGGCCGCAGAGACGTCACTGGTCGAACAGACGAAACCTCCCATCACGTTAGCGCCTGCGCAGACGTTACACGCTGCGCAAAGGTCCGTGCCGGCTTTGACGCAACAGCTCGCAAACACGGCTCCCGCCGCACAGACTTTACTGCCATAGAGATCGCAAGCGCACAAGTTCCCCGTGCCGGTGCGTCGAGCGATCGTGTCAGCCGTGGGCGTTGTCGCCGAGCCCCACTGCTCGATCGGATACCACTTGGCGGCCCCCGCCGCGGCATCCACACACACCCACATCTCATCTTGGTCCGACCTGATCCACTGGGAGCCCTTGGAGAACTTGACGCCGACCCCGCTGGTGTCGTCGCTGTCGTCGTTAACGCCGGGGTCGCGCGTCGCCGTGTAGAGACACGGCCCGATGCGATTCGTCAACGTGATGAAGTTCTCTTGGATCGCGCAGCCGCCTTGGCCGGTCGGCGTCGCATCCAATACACACATTCCTTTGCAGTCTTTTAACGAAGCCATCAAATCACCTCCGGGATCGTATGGGTTCAAACGAGAAACAGGTCCCTTCCAGATCGTCACCGCTTCCCAGCACCGTACCGCGTATGACGACCACCGCGCCTGACGTTGCCGCGACGTCACATCGATCGTGTCGCAGCCGATGCAGTGTTGGGGACCGAGTGGACGGCGTTCACTTTACCCGACTGTCGCGACACGAGTCAAGCAGATCACCTGGTATTCTCGTGACTTCTGGCATGTTTTCCACGTGTGCCCCCCGGGCGAGTTAAGAGGTCTCGTCAGTGCTCCCAAAGTACCCATGCCGCCGCCGACGTCCGCGGGTAGTGGTAACCCACTAATGAATACAGCGCCACCACCGACCGCACGTGTATTGCATATGCAAACAGCATTATACGCGCATCGCCCCCAGATTCCCCGCGTTACCAGCAAAACACCGAGCAGTAGTGGTAAGACACTAACTGTAGCGCGCCGTGTGGGAGAAGAGTCCTCTGAGAGCGCACTCATGGGCATAGGGTGCCTCCTATGTATACTCATAGACATCTACGCGAGAGGGATCTTGTGTGGTTTCAGCACGCGTATTAAGAAATCGGAGTCGGAGTGTTGCACGATTCATCAAACTGTAGTATACCGTAAGCGATGACGCTGCATTGTGCATCTTGTTGACCGGCAATGGCGGGGACGACAATGAGACGCCTCATACTGCGATCGTTCCAAAGCCCCGGCGACGTCTTGATGATGACCGCCGCCGTGCGAGATCTCCACGCGGCTTGCCCGGGCGAGTTTCAGACCGACGTGCGAACTTCGGCCGACGCGATCTGGCAGGGCAATCCACATCTGACGCCCTTGAAAGAAGGCGCGCAAGACGTCGAGACGCTCGATGTGCATTATCCACTGATTCATCAGAGCAATCAGCGTCCGTACCATTTCATCCACGGATACGCGCAGTATCTCGAAGAACAACTCGGCGTACGCATTCCAGTGACGAGATGCCACGGCGATATCTTCTTGTCGGCGGAAGAGAAGAGCGCACCGCCCCCGGGCGCGGAGTTGGGCGTGCCCGAGAGGTTTTGGATCATCGTGGCCGGCGGCAAACATGACTTCACGGCGAAATGGTGGAATCCGGCCAGCTATCAGGCCGTGGTGGATGCGTTCGCGGATCGGATTCATTTTGTCCAGTGTGGCGAAGAAGGACACTGGCATCCGTCGTTGACGGGCGTGACGAATCTGGTTGGAAAGACCGACCTGCGGGAGTTCATTCGGCTGATGTACTACGCCGAGGGGGTCGTCTGCCCGGTGACGTTCGCGATGCACTTGGCGGCGGCGGTCGAAACGCGTCGCGGCAAACCAAAGTGCCGGCCGGCCGTGGTGATTGCCGGCGGCCGAGAGCCCGCGCATTGGGAGGCGTACACCGGCCACCAGTTCATCAGCACCAACGGCGCCCTGTCGTGTTGCGCCACCGGCGGCTGCTGGAAGTCCCGTTGCCAAGCGGTCGGTGACGGGGATGAGAAGGACCGGCGGAATACGTGTGAGCGTCCGGTGCGGGTTGCCCCCGAGTTGTGCATTCCCGAGTGTATGAGCACGATTACGCCTGAAACCGTGATTCGGCGCATCAACCTGTACTATGGGGGAGGCACTCTGCCCCGGGGCAAAGCGGTCGTAGCGTCAGCGGCGGGGGTGTCAGCGGCGGGGGCGCCGAAACCTCGATCGGCGAAAAGTCGGCGTAAGAAGGAGCAAGGGCAAAAGATGGACGTGCTTATCAGGTTTCGGCACGGATTGGGAGACGCCGTGCAGTTTGGCGTCGTGTTGAGGCATATCCGGAAGCGGCATCCGGAATGGAACGTGGACGTTACGAGCCTGCGGGGCAAGCACTCTGCCGTCCACGGTCTTTGTCGGCGGAGTTACCACGACGGCGAGCCCCAGCCCGACGAAGCGTCTTACCAGCGCGTGTTCGATATCGAATGGCACGAGCAGGACCGGCCGCAGGAGAACGTGCCGTCGACGAAGGTCACACGATGCCTCATCGAGACCTTTGGGATCGAGCCGGACTTGGCCCTCTACCGCTATCGGGTCGACCGGAGGGAGACGGCGAAGGGCAAGGCAGCGGAGTACCTCCGCAAAGTGTCGCAAAACGGCGGAGGGCAGAACGGGCGATTCCCGGTGCTCTTGTTGCACTATGAGGGAAACACGTCGCAAGATGCGAAGAACCTGACGCATGAAGCAGCGCACGGCATCTGCCAGGCGGCGATTACGAAGGGGTTGACTCCGGTCATTCTCGACTGGGACGGCCGTTCTCCGCTGCCGGACCAAGAGACGATCTTCTGTCCGACGCCCGGCCCGTCGGACCTTTGGGGTGGATTCGGCTCGGGAGACGCGGAAGTGCTGGCGGCCATGATCGAGCAGTCGTCGATGTTCGTCGGCATCGACAGCGGGCCGTTGCACGTGGCGGGCGCCACGAGCACACCCACGCTGGCCGTCTGGACCGGACATTTTCCTTCGCAGTACTTCGATCTTGCCGACAACGTAACGCATTTCATTCCGGCCGATTGGAGAACGATCGGATTCGCGCGGCGGCGCGAGGTGGCAGATTTCTTCCAGAAGCACTACCGGACACACGTCTATCGAAATCTAGCGAGTGATCTAATGCACGCCATTGCGCCGACTGGAGAACAAGGCAATGGGCAGCACCGTGACGAGAGCCTTATTGCTTGCGGGGAATTCTGGGTCCGACGCGACAACGTCGAGCAGGATCTGGTGATCGTACGCGACGTTTTCGAGCAGGATGCCTATCGAACGGCACTCTTGTCGGACAACGCCGGCGAGCAGGTTGTGGTGGACGTCGGTGCGCATATCGGGTGTTTTGCCAAGTTGTGGCATCGGAAGAACCCCCGAGCCAAGATCATCTGTGTGGAAGCCTGCCCGGAGAACCTCGACGCTCTGCGCGCGAACGTGGGCGACTTTGCGGAGATCGTTCACGCGGCCTGCACGTACGAGGCGGAGTCCGTGGCGTTGCTCAATGCGGTTCGCCCCAACTGCGAGAGCACCGGCGGATCGGTGGTGGTGCCACGTTCCGAGCTGGAAACGAGCGACTTGCGACAGCAGGGCTACACGTATTGGAACGACCTGCGAGAGTTGCCTACGGTCACTCTCGAGGACCTGATGGAACGCTTCAATTTCGACCGAATCGACGTGTTGAAGTTGGACTGCGAGGGAAGCGAGTACTCGATTCTCGGCCAGACGCCCTCATTGCACAAGGTGCGCATGGTTCTTGGAGAGTACCACGATCGAGCGCGGTGGGATCCATTCCGTCAACGCCGATTGCCCGGATGGGATTACGGGCACATGTGCGATCACGATGGAAAGGTGGGAAACTTCCACTATGCGAATCCTACATGGCCACCCCGCCTGGTCGACGATGTGGTCTGCCCCAAGAGCGCCCTGCGAATAGCTGTTCCCAGCGGCATCGGCGACGCGTTATGGTCGTTGACCAAGGTGCCGGCCATGCGGAAGAAGTATGGCGCGGAGAAGGTCCACATTGCCGTTCAGAACAGCGAGATCCAGCGCGCAGCGGCGTTCGTGGAGGCATTTGACTTCGTGGATTCGGTGTCTTTCGAGGACTTTCCGATCCATCCCGAGGACCCATTCACAAAGCAGGGCAAGTATGCCTATGTTCCATCACAGAGTGACTATTTCGGCTACGACTGGCTGTTGATTGCAAACGAACACTTGGAGATGGGCCGACGGCTCGAGGAGTGGCTGCCGGAGTACGAAACCGACTTCTCGATCGGCAAACGTTTCTGCTTCAACGTCCGGCAACTCGACTACGCGGACGCCGTGCACGATCAACACGGCCCTTACGTCGTGTTCTACCTTGGACCCGAGGGGGGGAATACGGCAGCGGGGCACAACCGCGGAGGGCTGTGGCGTGAGGATGACTGGCTAGAGTTGGGGCAACTCTGCCGGCGCGCGCAGTTGAGCGTTGTCGTCGTCGGTGCCGAGTACGATCGCGGTTACAGTGCTCCGCTGGTAGATCGCGCCCGCCGAGAGAAGTGCGAGTGGGTCGACCTCGTAGGCAGAACTGAGATCCGTGAGACTTTTGCCGTTATTCGCCGGGCAAAGTTCGTGGTGTCGTACCAGTCTGGTATCGGGATATTCTGTCCGTACCTGGGCGTACCCGCGGCAGTCTTCTGGCGCCCCTATGGAGACTCCATTCACCCTTCGCATTTCGTGTCGTTCCAGGAGGCGATGGCCTCGGCGTGGGTTCCTCCGGATGTCCTCGAGACTCGACGGTATTTGCCGTTGATTTACGGGCGTTGCACGCCACAGTCGATTGTCGAACACGCTGTAGATCATAGGTGGATCAAGTGAATTCTATTGGACTGGTGCTGTCAAAGCCAACGTCGTGGTTTCCTGGTGACCCGATCATTTACGCCGGGTTTGAGAGGCTGTTCGGCTCATTGGCCGATTGTAGAGCCGTCGCTGCCGATCCGTCGTCGGTCGGGCAATGCACTGACGTCGTCAAGCACGGCTCGCCGGGTTGGATGAAGCCACGGTTTCGCCAAGTGTACGAAGCGTGTATCGAGACAAGGACGCCTCTACACCTCCTGGGGATCGGGCACTTCCACGATTCGTACGAGTTTCTTCCCGAGGAAGACTTCCTCCGGCGGCTTGTCCGGTCCGGCATACTGAGGGTTGTCGTCTGCCGCGACAAACTGTCGTACCATCACTTCTCACGCCTCAACATGAATCCGCTGTATCTCTTGCCCTGCCCCGGGTTCTATTTCTTCCCGGCAACGACACCTGTACGGAGTAAGCGTCGAATTGCCCTCGATCTTCTTGATCCCGAGACCAGAGGATGGTACGGCCATTGCCACAAGGGGTATCGAGAAAAGACCGCACACCTATACGCCCGACTCAGGGACCTTGGAGCAGACGTAACCGTCGGCGTCCATCGAAGGCCGCAAGAGAAGCCGGTTCGCGAGGACATCGGGTGCTCGCGGGACTTCGTCGAGTGGGCGATGCGGGAGTTTGGCGGTGATGTCTGTACCTTCCCCACCCCTTCCCGACGACACAACTCCGATACCTCCACTTCCGACTCCATCCCTGC